>NZ_POUA01000358.1 GCF_003236385.1 Spongiactinospora gelatinilytica | reverse complement strand
GCTACGGGGCCGTCCACCTGGTGGAGGACCCGCTGGAGATCGTCGTGGACCGGTTCGACTCGCCGGAGGGGCTGCTGGCCGTCCTGCGGGGGGATCCGGCGCGGTCGCGGACGGTGGAGTCGCTGCGCGCAGCCGATCCGGCGCTGCCGGAGCGGCGGGAGGTCGTCGAGATCCGGATCGACTGGAAACAGCCGGGGCCGGTCATGGTGCGGAGTGGCGCGCGCGGACTGATCATCGACACGCTGCCGCTGACCACGCGCGTGGACGCCCGGCATCTGACGCTGGTGCTGCCCGGATCGTCGATCAAGGGGGCGCTGCGCGGCCACGCCGAGCTGATCGAACGAACCGCGCGGGGCATCGGCCCGACCGTTGGAATGCTGGAGGGGAAGGGCGCGGCGCGGCACAGTGCGGCGTTCCGTGAGCGGCTCGACGAGCTGCCCGCCGTCCGGGACCTGTTCGGGGCGGCGCGCGGCGACGGCGACGACGGACGACGGCGTGCGGGGTCACTGCGAGTGGAGGAGTGCACCGCGCTCCCGACCATCCCCGAGGAGTTCTGGCGGTCCGTCACCGGAGCGGACTCCAGGCCCGACCCGGACGACGAGGAACGTCCCCGGCTGGCCGACTCCGTCCATGACCGGCTGGAGGACCTGGGGATGGAACAGTCGGATCACGTCGCCCTGGATCGCTGGACCGGCGGGGCCGCCGACGGCCTGCTGTTCAGCGTGCTGGAGCCGTACGACGTGGAGTGGGAGCCGATCCGGCTGACCGTCGACCTGACTCGGCTCCGCGAGGCGGGCGACCGTGCCCTTGCCCTGCTGCTGCTCACCCTGCGCGACCTCGCCGAAGGGCGGATCACGTTGGGGGCGGCCACGAACCGAGGGATCGGCGACGTCGGCACCGGCGCCGGCGACATTTTACTGTCCGGAGGCCCCTGGCCCGAACCGGTCACGCTGAGCCGTGCCCTGACCCACCCGCGGATCGCCCAGGCATGGACTCGCCACCTGGAGGAGGCGTCATGACCACGTCCCTTCATGCCGCCGCCGTGCATGGCATCACATTGAGCTCGGCGATCGCGGCGGCCGGCCTCGCTGGCGGGTGCGCCCTGCTCACCGCCCCGTCCGCCTACCACGTGACCAGGGTGACGACCCGCGGCTGCACCACCCCGGACGGCCCGGTGGACCTGTCCACCGTCTACGAGGCCCGGATCTTCACCGAAGACCTGGAACTGCGCTGGATGGAGCCCGGCCACGCGGTCGTACTCACGGAGGACGCCGGACGATTGCCCGGCTCCTTCGGCGAGCCCATCGAGCCACTGTGCTGCCGCTCGGTGATCGACGCGCGTTACCTGGTGTGGGGCGTCGTCCACCGCCCTGGCCTGGAATGGGCCGAGCTCCGCTCGTCCCGGGTGGGCGTCAGGACGATCCCGCGATCCGGGGTCCGCCCTCAGGAACGGGTACGGCTGGCCGCCCGCGAGTACGTGGTGACCGAGCCGCAGCACGGCAACGCCTACGTCGCCGAGGAGCGACTGATCGGTTTCGAGCCCTACAGTCCGGAGGGAAGCGCGTGAGCTCGTCGCATCAGTTCTTGAACCCGTACACGTTCGTCCCGGCCTTTCCTCGCTGTGCGCCGCCGTGCTCTCTGGCGGACGGCCCGCCGCCCGGCCGCGACGCGCTGCGCGGGGACGCATGGAGTGGGCGCATCGGTGTGACCCTGACGGTCCGGACGCCCCTGCTCTTGCTCGACTCCGCACGCTCGGGGGTCTCACCGGCGGGGGAGGGCGGGCATCGCGTTTACCCGGCGCGGGTGCGTAATGGTCGTCCGCATTTGGCGGCGACGTCGGTGAAGGGCATGCTGCGTGCAGCCTTCGAGGCGGCGACGAACTCGCGGATGGGGGTGTTCGAGGGGCATGGTGAGCGACTGGGGTTCCGCCGCGACGCCGAGTTCGCCCTGCAACTCAAGCCCGTGTACGTCGCGCGCGAAGGCGTGCTGTACGAGTTCCGGATGGCCTCCATCAAGATGTACGAGAGCGAGACCGGGGAGCACATTCACGCCGATCCGCCAGAACACCGGGAGCCCATCCGGGCGACGGTGGGCCGAGGCAAGTACGGAGACGTCGTCACTGACTTCGTGCCCCATAGTTCCCGCGATCAGCTTCGGCCGGCGCGCGGGGAACGAGTGGTCGAGGGGCGCGCGTACGTGACCGGCCCGAACATCGAGGGCAAGCACTCCGAACGGTTCTTCTATATGGGTGCTAACCCGGAGTGTCTTCTTCCAGCGCACCCATGGAGCAAGATCCGCGATGACTGGGAGCAGTTGATCCAGAACTACAGGAAGGCCCACGCCGAGAAGGAGATCAACGGCCGGGTCAAAGCCGATGGCAAGAAGGCGGCACCGGGCGAACGCATCGGCAAAGGCCCCGGCCGGCTTGCCTGGAGCCCGCACCTGTACGACCCGAAGTCCATGGAACTGGACGAGAGGTTCATTTGCTATGCCCGGGTCGACAAGGGCGAAGTCTACGGGCTCTACCCCGTCCTGGTGCCGCGCGACCTATACCCTGTGGCCCCCGCCGACCTCCTTGACAAGTCGCTCCACCCCGCCACCACCCTCGACGAACTCTCTCCGGCCGATCGCGTCTTCGGCTGGGTCGCCCCCCAGGGCAAGGGCGTACGGCAAGCCGCCTACCGGGGACGCCTGCGCATCGGCCCGGTCACCTGCGACCAGGACGCCCGCACCGCTGTCCGCCGGTTCGACGGCGACGGCCTCGCGCTGGCCGTCCTGTCGAAGCCGAAACCCCACCAGGGCCGCTTCTACCTCGCCGCCGCCGCCAAAACTCCGCAACTGCCGCTGCCCGACGGCACGCCCAAGGAAATGCTCTACCAGGCGGGCCGCGCACTCCGCGGACGGAAGGCGTACTGGCATCACGCCGGGCTGGACCCTCAACACTGGAACGTCCCGCAGGCCGGACCGGACCCGGCGCAGATTCTGGCCGGTGGGCACTACCGCGAGTATGTGCGTCCGAGGGAACCGGCCAGTGACAACGACCAGGACAACGAGCAGAAGCGCCGATATCGGACCACGTCCGCGACCCAGCGGGACAGCCAGAACCGCTCGATCACCGGCTGGGTGGCCCCCGGAACGACGTTCCGGTTCACCATCGAGGTACGCGATCTCGACAAGGAAGAACTCGGCGCGCTCGCCTGGCTACTGTCCCTCCCGGAGGACCATTTCCACCGGCTCGGCCTGGGCCGTCCGCTCGGTTTCGGCAGCGTGCGCCTGGACATCGATCCGGCCACCACGGAACTCCATTCGGGCGACGAGTACGCCGCGTATTACCGGAGCCTTTCCGGCGAGCTCCCGGAGACGGACGCGACGGAGATCCTGCGGGCCGCGCGAGCGGAGTTCGACGGTCTGGTCGAAAGCCATCCCGAGCTCACCGAGATCCGCGCCGCGATGCTCGCCGTCGCGCGCGGCAACCCGGGCATGCCGGTGCATTACCCGCGTACCCGCCCCGGCTGGCTGCTCCCGGGCATCCCCGCGCCCCCCAACCCGTCCGGGCGGAACTACGAGTGGTTCACCGAGAACGACAGAAAGGGCGGCCCCGGGCGTTCGCTTCCAGCGGCCACCGAGCACTCTCGTCATCTGGTCGTTCATTCGGCCAAAAAGCCGGATAAGCGCCGGTAGTTTCGTCGCATGTCGCACGGAGGGGCCACCGTGGCGGGAAAGCCGGGCGGCAGGGTGCTGGTGCACGCCGTCGGCGGCGGTGACCTCGGCCTCGCGGGGGTGCCCCTCGACGCCATGGTCGCCCCCGACTACGAGGGCGACGCGGACGCCACCGGCAAGGACCGCCGGCCGCTACGAAAGATCTTCGAAGGACTGGCCGAGACGGGCACGCCCGTCTCGGCCGTCGTCCTTCTCGGGACCACCACCCCCAGCAGGCCCGGCACCCGGCCGCTCGCCGACCGGGCAGAAGAGATCCGAGCCCACCTCGTCTCGGCCGACGGCCTGTGCGGCGGGCGTTTCGACCCGCAGTCCGTCGTCGTAGTGCCGGTGGTAGGACCCTACTTTCAGGGTGCCTCGCGAGCGCTGGGCAGCTGGCTGGCCGAGCGGCGTCCGGCGGAGGTGCTGGTGAGCTGTGGCTCGGGGGCGTTCGCGCTGAGCGTGGGCGCGCTGTGCGCGACGCTGGTGGCGCAGGTGCCCGCGCGCATTCTGCACATCGACGCGGCGGGCGAGCCGTACGCGCTGGAACGTCCGGGCGACGTGGACGGCCACCTGCGGCTGTGGCTGATCCGGCACCGCTTCTGGGACATCCTGGTCGAGGCGGACAGCAAGCACCAGGACCTGTGGCGACTCCTGGCGGCGCGGCAGGCGGGCGACCTGCGGGCCGCGAGCGAAGCGCTGAAGTACGGCACCACCGAGCTGCCCGCCGGACGGCTCGACAAGTTCGCCGACCCTTGGGAGACCACCAAGGCCGCACTCTTCGAACGTCTGGGACGTGGCGAGGCGGCCGATCACGGAATCCTCCGCGCCTGGTTCGCCGATCAGCTACGGCGCTGGTTCGAGGAGGAAAAGGACCTCGACTCGCGCACCAGGGAGGCGATCCAAAGGCTGCTCGGCGTGTTCAGGACACGGGGGGAGGGTGAGGGCAACATATCCGGGCATATTCGGATTACCTCACAGGTCGTGCAGGGGCACGCGCGCTGTGTGCGCATGCTCAAGGATCAGGCCCTCATCGACCTCTACACCGCAGCCGCCACCCACGCCGCCCACCTGGAGCCCCATTCACGCGCCAGCAGGCCGCTACCCGTCACCCTGCTGGACGCGGCCGAGGAATGGGAGAGGGGTGACCAGGGCGTCAAGCTTGTCGGTGCTACCGGTACCACGATGTGGCCGGTACTGGGCAGCGGCGACGTCCTCGGCCTGATGGCCGTGGGGCTGGATCGCGAGGGACGGGATTCCGACGACCTGCTCGCCATCCAGGCCGTCGTGACCTGCCTACGGCACCGGCAAGACGTTCTGCAGCGACACGGAGTGCCGCGCCTGTGCCTGCTGGCGAGCCCGGAGACGGCCGAGCGCGCCCACCGGCTCGCCCGGCTGAGCCCTACGGACGCCGACGTCAGGGTGATCGAGGGCGTGCAAGGCGACATGGGCGCGGTGCGCGACACCGTACTGGCCGCGCTCGCAGCCGGAGACGCCGCCACCGGCCGCACCGGCTCCGGCAGCCTGCGCGATGTGGACGAGATCGTCCTCGTGCTCAACCCGGGTCCGCCGCTGACCAACTACGGCATGATCGCCGCCGCCGCCCACTGGTCGCTTACGGCCGCCTGCCCGCTGTGGGTGACGGGCCTGATCCGCACAGCGGACGGCGCACCGGCGACGAGTGACGGCCAGCGCGTACTGGCCCGCCTCGGCGCGGACCGGATGCTCACCAGCCTGGCCATGGGCGCCACGCACCGTCTCGACCTGCGCACGGCCCAGCGCCTCGCCGAACGAGGCTCCGACCTGCTGCTGCGCGTGCTGCCCAAGCTGCGCGCCCTGGAGCGGAACCTGTTCGGCAAGCCGCCCGGCCCCGCCTCCCGCGCCTCGCTGCTGGGCCTGGCGCGCCAACGCCTCACACTGATCGCCCACGCCTGCGGGCGGCAGCCGCTGCCGGCGGCGTACTTGGCGGTGGAGTCGTTGCGCCCTGCGTTGTTCCCATGGTCGGTGTTCAAGACGGTCTGTGAAGCCGTGCCGTCCTTACGAGAGTTGGCTCAGGCCGCCAACCACACCTTGCACGGACACGCCCTGGACAAACGGGCCCGTCGCGGCCACGGCCGGATCCAGCCGTGCACCGCCGATCCTGAGGCGTTGCTACGGGAGGCCGTCCGGGGGTTGGGTGGGCCTACGCGAACCGACCATGTGCTCATTGAGCAGCATCAATCAGCCATTGATGCACTAGACGGGGTATATCGAGAAAGCGGTTGACCGGCATAGATCGGGACTGCAAAGCTGATCCCGTTCAACGGCTGATGCCCGCGAGCACGAGCGACTCTGATCGCTCCCTCTGAGATGGCCTCGACTCACGAGGCCCGATCGCCAAGAAACATGCCTTTGGCATGTTCTCGGAGGGGAACGATCATGAAACTCGCGACCATCGCCGCCGAAGACCAGCACATCGCGTTCTCGGCCTACCTCTTCCTCGTAGCCCCGACCCTGCGTGACGTCGCCCGCAGACCACTACGCCGCGCCCGCCACAACGGCAGACCGTGCACGGGAACCGAGGCGGCACGCATGTGCGACGACTGTGAGCAGACCATCGCGGATCACCTCATGCACGGCTTCACCAAGCTACGCGAAGCCCTGCACGGCGGCCGGCTGCCTCGGACCAAGGGAGGCGTGGTGGTTCGTGAGATGGAGGTGATCCATCAGTGGGTCACCTCGCCGGAGGCGTCCAGCACCCGCATCGACGCCATCACCCCGCTCATCAAAAAGCGCCCACACCCGGGGGAGCCCGCCGAAGTGCGAGCCTTTCGCGCACAGTGCATCCACCATGAACTGCACAGCCTCGAAGCCCGCGTCCGCCGCGCCGACGCCAAGAGCCGAGGAGCCGCCACCCGCCCAGAGCGAGATCTTCGCACGGCCGACTGGTCGCGCCCTCTCCGAGACGACCCCGCCGCCTTCGATCTTCTTCTCGACGCCATCCTCCGAGTACGGCACGGCGCCCGCGACCTCTACGCCATCCCCGCGGACCTGCTGACCCAGCATCGCTTGGACTGGCGGAGTGGGTATCGCCTGCTCCGTCGTGCTTTGGAGCAACTGCGTGAGCTGCACCCGGAGTTCCACCGCACCAACGCCATGATCCACTTGGACCTGCCCGCCACCGAGCTCACCGACAGCCCGGAAGACCTCTTTCTGAGGGAGGAGGAACGCCAAGAGGCGAACGCCGCAATCCAGCACATGCTGGCCCCCGGCCCTCGCGGCCTTGCGTACCAGCGCCTCCTAAAGCACATCTGCGCCGCCACCCCGCCCCAGGCCACCGAGTTGATCCCTTGGACGGCCGCCGCCTTCGAGATCACTCTCCCCGAGGCGGAGACGTTGGTCAGGGAAACCATCCACCGGGTTGCCACCACCGACGTGGATGTCTTCTTGCAGATGGAGCTTCCTGCGGAGGCGTAGAACCCGGTTGACCGAGTAGGGCAGCGTGCCCATCCGGCATGCTGCCCTTTCATGTATCCCGATATGAGTGAGATTAGCGCTCGACCTGCTGGCCGCCTTATGCATCGCGACCCTTTGTAGGGGCTATGAGGACCCGCACGTACGGTCCTGCCGCTGATGACCACCACGTTGCGATCCCTCCAGGGATGATCGGGAACCCCGAGCAGGTGCTGTGGATCGGCCACAACGTCAAGACGTTGCGATCCCTCTAGGGATGATCGGGAACGGACGATCAGCCGGTAGCCGCTGAACACGTCCCGCTTCACGTTGCGATCCCTCTAGGGATGATCGGGAACGGACGATCAGCCGGTAGCCGCTGAACACGTCCCGCTTCACGTTGCGATCCCTCTAGGGATGATCGGGAACCCGAGGATAACGCCGCAGGTCACCGCCGCGGTAGAAGGCCTTGGAACGGCGGATTTTGCAGCGGTTCGGCGGTAGTGCAGATGCGCAAGTCACAAGGGGTGTGGTCACAGGATGGGGTCGGTGTTGCCGAGGGGTTGGCCGATGAGTTCGGTTTGGATGTGGTGAGGGCCTTGGGTGCGGTAGATCAGAACGCTGTCGTGGGACGGGTCGATGTGCTGCTTGATCGCTGACTGGGGGGAGGGG
>NZ_POUA01000357.1 GCF_003236385.1 Spongiactinospora gelatinilytica | reverse complement strand
GTCTCGTGGGCTCGGAGAGGTGTATAAGAGACAGGCCCCATGTTTCCCCCCGCCACGACCCGAACGTCTTCGAGTGTGCGAGGGCCCGCCGCCGCCGTCCTGAGTCATCGCCGACTCAAAAACCGGCGGCTGCGGGTATACCGGCCGCGGGGGCCTATGGCGTCGGGGCTCTGGATCCCGTTTCGGTCTTCTCCCCGGAGGCGTACGTCCGCCGGCCGTACACGAGGGTGACCAGCGCGACCGCCACGCTCAGCCCGGCCGTGGTCAGCAGCCCCACCGTGAAGCTCGCGCCCGCCGCGATGAACCCGACGACGAGCGCGCCGAGGCCGGTGCCGACGTCGAAGCCGATGTTCCAGACCGCGCTGGCGGTGCCCCGGTCGCGGGTGGGCACGGCCGCGAACGCCGCGACCAGCGTGAGGTTCTGGAGGCTGCCGTAGGCGACGCCGGCGATCGTCATGCCCGTGACCAGGACCGCGGCCCCCGCGCCGCCGTCCGCGACCGACCAGGCGCACAGCGCCATGGCCCCGGCGCACAGGATCAGCAGCGGCGCGATGAACCGCTGCGGGCCGTACCGGTCGGCGAGTCCGCCGACCAGCCAGCGGGCCAGCGCGGCGGCCCCGGTGAGCCCGAGCAGGCCCAGCATCGCGGTGGTCGTGCCGTAGGGGAACTGCGGCGCGAAGGTCAGCAGCGCCCCGCCCGGAGTGGTGACGGCGAGCAGCCCCAGCGTCGGCACGATCAGCGCGAGCAGCACCCGCGCCCCGCCGCCCGCCTGGCCGTCGCCGTCGGAGGCGGCGCGGGCCATGCCGTCCAGGCGTCGCCCGAGGGCGGCGGCGAACGGCACGGCGAGCACGGGCACCGCGCCCGCGATGAACACCGTGCGGAAGTCGAACGTCTCGGCGATCCACGCGGCGCTCGGCACGAGCACGAACTGCGGCGCGGCGATGGACAGCCCGTACACGCCGATCGCGCGCCCGCGCCGGGCGGCGTCGACCAGTTCGGCCACCGCACTCGCGCCGCACACGGTGAGCACCGCGAATCCCATGCCGCGTACGACGGACAGTGCCAGCACCCACGGAAGCTGGTCGGTGAGCGTGAGCGCCAGGGCGGGCAGGCCCAGCAGCGGCATCCCGGCGACCATGGTGACCCGCCAGCCCAGCCTGCGCAGCGCCCAGGGCACCATGGTCTGGGTCAGCACGGTCGCGAGCATGAGCACGGCGTTGACCAGGCCCGCGCCCGCCTCGTCGGCGCCGCCGCGCGCGGCCCACAGCGGGGCGGCCGGCAGCAGCAGGCCGAAGCTGGCGAACCCGAGCGTCGACATGCTCAGCAGCATCCGCATGCCCGGCACCCGCGTCACAGCACCCCTCGCAGTCCGGTCGTATGCGACATATCAGACATCATTCAGCCGATCCTGCCCGACTGTATCCCGGACGCGTACGCGGGGTCACCCCCGCGGGGTCACGCGCGGGCCACCTCGGCGGACGGCTTGCCGGACAGTTCGGACAGCGCGCGCTCGCGGTCGAAGTCGCGTTCCCAGACGCTGACCACGATGCTGGCCAGCATCTGGCCGCACAGGCTGATCAGCCCGCGGGCCATCGACATGAACCGGTCCACGCCGAAGATCAGCATGATGCCCGCGACCGGGATCGTGCCCATGGTGGACAGCGTGGCCGCCAGCAGGACGAACCCTGCGCCCGCGATGCCCGCCCCGCCCTTGGAGGTGATCAGGAAGACCGCCAGCAGGCCGAGCTGCTGCCCGAGCGAGAGCTGGATGTCGAACGCCTGCGCGATGTAGAGGCCGGCGAAGCCCATGTAGAGGCAGACGCCGTCGGAGTTGAACGCGTACCCGGACGGCACCACCAGGCCGACGATCGGCTTGGGGCAGCCCAGCCGCTCCAGCTTGGCGATCAGTTGCGGCATCACGGCTTCGTAGTTGGCGGTGCCGAGGGTGATCAGCAGTTCGTCCTTGAAGTAGCGGTACAGGCGCACCACCCTGATTCCGCACAGCCGGGCCACCACGCCCAGCACGATCAGGCAGAAGAACAGGCCGGTCAGCCAGAACAGGCCGACGAAGGCGCCCAGGCTGCTCAGCGTGGCCGCGCCGAACCTGCCCGTGCTGTACGCCATCGCGCCGAACGCGCCGATCGGCGCGAGGTACATGACCAGCTTGACGATGCCGAAGACCACCTCGCCGACGCGCTCGATGGCCCGGGTCACCGGGGCCCCGCGCTCGCCCAGCATGGCCACGGCGATTGCGAACAGCACCGAGACCAGCAAAACCTGCAACACGTTCCCGTCCACGAACGCGCCGACCACGCTGGCGGGGATGATGTTGACGAGGAAGTCGTACCAGTGCTGCTCTTCGCCCTTGGTGACGTACTGCTCCGCCAGGCCGCTCACCTGGATCTCGCCGGGCACGGCGTGTACGCCCTCGCCGGGGCGGACGACGTTCATCACCACCAGGCCGATGATCAACGCGATGGTGGTGATGATCTCGAAGTAGACCAGGGCCTTGACCCCCACGCGCCCCATGCTGGTGAGCGCGCCGGCCGAGGCGATGCCGGTCACGACCGTACAGAAGATGACCGGCCCGACCAGCATTCTGATCAGCGCGATGAACCCGTCGCCGAGCGGCTGCATGGCGGCTCCCACGTCGGGGGCCACCAGGCCGAGCACGGCGCCCAGCACGAGTGCGACCAGCACGGTCACGTAGAGCTTGGTGGTGAAAGCGGTCCTCAACATCACGCGCCTCGTTCGTCAGTCGCACACATGTGCGTCAGTTAAACAGCGAGTGTGACGGACGCGCTACATCTGGTCAAGAGTCCGTGGTATGCGTCAGGACAGCCCGATGTCGTGGGAGATGGCCAGGGCGGTGTCCACAACCCGGGGGACGTAGCGCTCGCGCAGCTCGTCCAGCGAGACCCGGCCCGCGTTGGCCGACACGTTGATGGCCGCGATCACGGCCCCCGTGCCGTCCCTGACCGGGGCCGCCGCCGAGCGGACGCCCTCCTCGCGCTCGCCGTCCACCAGGGCGAAGCCCTGCTCCCTGACCCGGTGCAGCTCCTTCTCCAGCTCGGCCGGATCGGTGATCGTGTGCGGGGTGAGCGCCTTCGGCTCCACCGCCCCGAGGTGGCGGCGCAGCGCGCTCTCGGGCAGCGCGGCCAGCAGTACGCGGCCCATCGACGTGCAGTACGCGGGCAGCCGGGAGCCCACGCTGAGCACGATCGACATGCTGCGCTTGGCCGGCACCCGGGCGACGTACACGATCTCGTCGCCGTCGAGCGTGGCCGCCGAGCAGGACTCGCGCAGCTCGTCGGCCAGCGCCCGCATGTGCGGCTGGGCCCGCTCCCAGATCGGCAGCGACGACAGGTAGCCGTACCCGAGCCGGAGCACCCGTGGCGTGAGCCGGAACCGGCGGTCGTCCTGTTCGGCGAAACCGAGCTTCACGCAGGTGAGCAGGATGCGCCGGGCGGTGGCACGGGACAGCCCGGTCAGCTCCGCCGCCTCGCTCAGGGTGAGCGTCGGGTGTTCCGCGGAGAACGCCTGTAGCACGCGGAACGCCTTCTCGACGGAGTCGATGACGTCTGGCTCCTGCCTTGACATATCGTGAACCTCGCAATCTAAACTACAGGCGCACAGATGTTCGCCAGTCGCACAACAGAGGTGCTCGGAACCATTGTCCATGGGAGGCGCGGCTTGGTAGGTCTGCTGTTCGTGCTGTCGCAACCGCGCGACGGTGACGAA
The DNA here is from genome assembly GCF_003236385.1 of Spongiactinospora gelatinilytica. Taxonomy (GTDB): domain Bacteria; phylum Actinomycetota; class Actinomycetes; order Streptosporangiales; family Streptosporangiaceae; genus Spongiactinospora; species Spongiactinospora gelatinilytica. Next base: position 4,061 of record NZ_POUA01000357.1, on the reverse strand, counting down.
GCGGAGTTCCACGACTGGTACGACAACGAGCACGGCCCCGCTCGCATGGCCCTGCCCGGCGTCCACAGCGGGCACCGCTACCGCGCGATCGACGGCGTCCGGCCGGGCTGGCTGGCGTGGTACGACCTCGATCTCGACGTGCTGGACACCGACCGGTACCGCGAACTGCGCGAGCGGCGCAGCGCGCGGGAGAGCGCCGTCATGGGACGGCTGGAAACCCTCGACCGCCGCGTCTACGAGCCGCTGGACGAGCACGGCAGTGGAGGCGGGCCGGTGCTGGTGGTCCGCTCGATGAGCGTACGGCAGGGCGGCGAGGCCGGATTCCACGCCTGGTACGCCGAGGAGCACGTGCCCGCGCTGCACGCCATCCCCGGCTGGGGACGTACCCGCCGGTACGTCCTGCGGGGCGGCGAAGCGCCGCACTTCCTGACATTGCACGAGATCAGCGGAACGCACCTCTTCGACACCGATGCCTACCGCGCGGCCACCGCCACACCTTGGCGGGACCGGGTCATGGCCACGCTCACCACGAATGAGCGTCGCGTCTTCACTCACCATCTCACGTTCGGGGGAACACCATGCCAGCCCGCGTCGAAGCCCTCAGGCCCGGCGAACTGACCGCCGAGCAGCGCGTTCTCTACGATCGCCTGCTCGCCAGCCCGAGGGCGAGCGCGCCCCGGCCCTTCCCGCTCGCCGACGAGGAGGGACGGCTGCGCGGCCCGTTCAACGCCATGCTGCTCAACCCCGGCCTGGGGCACGCGTTGCAGGAGCTGGGCGGGGCCGTACGGTACGGGACCGGGCTCACCGCCAGGCAGCGGGAGACCGCCATCCTGGCCGTGGCCGCGCACGAGCGGTCCGCCTACGAGTGGGAGGTGCACAGCCACACCGCCCGCCTGGAGGGCCTGACCGACGCCGAACTCGCCGCGCTGCGCGACGGGTCCGCGCCCCCGTTCGCAGACCCCGCGGAGAACGCCGTCCTGCTCGCGGCCAGGGAACTGCTCACCACCGGCGACCTGGACGATGAGACCTTCGCCACCGCCGTGGAGTCGCTGGGCGAGGCCGGGGTGTTCGGCCTGATCACGCTGGTCGGGTACTACGGCCTGCTGGCCGCCCAGCTCCGCGTGCTGCGCGCGGAGGTCTGACCCCTGGACGCTCTCGGCCTGTCCTCACAAGGGGCGGGCCGAGAGTTTTTCGTGCAGCGCTTTGCATGGTCATACGTCAGGATGCATACTCTTTCTTATGTCCAAGGTTCTCACCTCCCTGCCCGTCGGCGAACGCGTCGGTATCGCCTTCTCCGGCGGCCTCGACACGTCGGTCGCCGTCGCGTGGATGCGGGACAAGGGTGCGGTCCCGTGCACCTACACCGCAGATATCGGCCAGTACGACGAGCCCGACATCGAGTCGGTGCCCGTTCGCGCCACGACCTACGGCGCGGAGCTCGCGCGGCTGATCGACTGCCGTTCCGCGCTGGTCGAGGAGGGCCTGGTCGCGCTCACCTGCGGGGCCTTCCACATCCGCTCGGCCGGGCGCGCCTACTTCAACACCACGCCGCTCGGCCGCGCCGTCACCGGCACGATGCTGGTCCGGGCGATGCTGGAGGACGGCGTACAGATCTGGGGCGACGGCTCGACGTTCAAGGGCAACGACATCGAGCGGTTCTACCGGTACGGCCTGCTGGCCAATCCCTACCTGCGCATCTACAAGCCGTGGCTCGACGCGGAGTTCGTCTTCGAGCTGGGCGGGCGCAAGGAGATGTCGCAGTGGCTGCTCGCGCACGGTCTGCCGTACCGGGACAGCGCCGAGAAGGCGTACTCCACCGACGCCAACATCTGGGGCGCCACCCACGAGGCCAAGACCTTGGAGCAACTGGACACCGGCATCGAGTCGGTCAACCCGATCATGGGCGTCCGGTTCTGGGACCCATCGGTGGAGATCGCCGCCGAGGACGTCACCATCGGCTTCGACCAGGGCCGCCCGGTGACGATCAACGGCAAGGAGTTCCCCGGCGCGGTCGAGCTGGTGATGGAGGCCAACGCGATCGGCGGGCGGCACGGCCTGGGCATGTCCGACCAGATCGAGAACCGGGTGATCGAGGCCAAGAGCCGGGGCGTGTACGAGGCCCCGGGGATGGCGCTGCTGCACATCGCCTACGAGCGGCTGGTCAACGCCATCCACAACGAGGACACCCTGGCCACCTACCAGGCCGAGGGGCGGCGGCTCGGCCGGCTCATGTACGAGGGGCGCTGGCTGGAGCCGCAGGCGCTGATGCTCCGCGAGTCGTTGCAGCGCTGGGTCGGCCGGCCGGTCATCGGCGAGGTGACGCTGCGGCTGCGGCGCGGCGAGGACTACTCGATCCTGGACACCACGGGCCCGTCCTTCAGCTACCACCCCGACAAGCTGTCGATGGAGCGCACGGAAGACTCCGCGTTCGGCCCCGCCGACCGGATCGGCCAGCTCACCCTGCGCAACCTGGACATCGCCGACTCGCGGGCCAAGCTGGAGCAGTACGCGGGGCTCGGCATGATCGGCACCAACCACCCGGCGCTGCTCGACGTCCCGAAGGCGGTCCCGACCGGGCTCATCGGCGAGATCCCGGAGGGTGGCGCGGAGGCCATCGCCTCGCGCGGGGAGGCTCCCGCCGAGGAAGTGCTGCTGGACCGCGCCGCGATGGAGGCCGGCACCGACTGACCCGCCCCGCCGGGCCCGCCCGCGCTACGCCGTACCCGGACCTGCGCCCAGAGCCGGGCTCAGACCCTGGCCGGGGCCGTGCGGCGGGCGGGCCGGCGGAGGCGTGGCCGAGACGATGAGCACGGTGGCCTGCCCGTCGGCGGCTTTCAGCGAGTGGGCGGCCGCCGCGTCGAAGTGCAGCGCGTCTCCGGCGGCCAGGGTGATCAGCTCGCCGCCGATGTCGGCGATCACCTGGCCCTGCATGACGTAGACCCACTCCTCGCCCGGGTGCGAGGCGGTGTGCTCGGGCCGCCCTGCGGTCAGCTCCAGCCGGACCGCCTCCAGGGCCGAACGCGGGCCGAGCCCGCTCATGATCGCGTAAATCCCGTCCTGGCCCTTGCGCACCGGCGCGCTCGCGCCGCGCACGACGTGGTGCTCGCGGGAGCGCACGTCGCCGATCAGCTCGCTCAGCGAGATCCCGTACGCCCGCGAAAGCTGGATCAGCGAACCTATGGACGGCTGCCGCTCGCCCTTCTCCATCCGGGACAGGTGGGCGGTGGAGATGCCGGTCCACCCGGCCAGCGCGGTGAGCGTGAGCCCGTGCGCCCGGCGCAGCTCCGCAAGGCGCGCGGCGACCCTCCGCTCGGGGTCGGCCGCCGGATCGCCGGCTCGATCATCGCGCCCGCCGTCGGGGGCGCCGTGCTGGGCTCGCGGCATACGAGTGGTCACTCCGGGCATTCTAGTGCTTTCATGAGCCCGTTGCCTGCAAGGCAAGCCCAATTGCCTATAGGTTGATCGGCTGTGTGTCCGCGGCACATCCTGGGCCTATGACCCGAACAGCTAGTCGAGGTGGAGGCCACCGCCCTGCTGCCCTGACCGCCGGAATCGTCCAGGGTCACCGAGTGCGCAGCCGGGTCAGCGCCAGTACGGCCAGCGACAGCACGATCACCACGGCCGTCACGGCCACCTCGTGGACCCCGGACACGAACGCCTCCCGCCCCGAGGCGAGCAACCGGGCCGCGACGTCCGAGGTAGCCGATGGTCATGCCGACCAGCGCGAGCGTGGGGCCGGAGGCCGCGTCCAGCGGCAGGATGAGCAGGAGCCCGGCGGCCGAGACGAGCAGCCCGCCGCCGGGTCCCGGTACTCCGGCAGCAGCAGCGGCCCGGCCGCCAGCAGCAGCGCCATGACCGGCACCCCGGACAGGAACTCCGAGCCCGCCGCGTTCGTTGGTCTCTTGGGGGCTTGGGCCGCCGGTACGGTTGTGTCGCTCACGGTGGCAGGTCGGGCCGGGGTCTGGTGGGGCGGCGCTTGCGGCGACCTGTCCGCTGGTGGCGCCGCGTTCGGCGGTCCCCTGGGGCGGGTCGGCCTGCCGCTCACGGTGGCGGGCCGGGGC
>NZ_POUA01000356.1 GCF_003236385.1 Spongiactinospora gelatinilytica | reverse complement strand
CCCTGCCCCTCACGCGACGGCACCGGCCCACCCTGGGGCAACCGGTCAGGCCCCTCTCCGGACACCGGGCGTTCCCGTCCCTCTGGCGAGGGGACCGAGTCGCCCTCGGGCAACCGGTCAGGCTCCTCCCCGGACGCTGGGACTCCGGCTCCCTCGCGTGAGGGGACCGGCCCGCCCTCCGGGGACCCGGCAGGCCCCTTCCCAGGGGCCGCGGCTCTCTGGTCCTGATGTGGTGGAGGGGAATCCTCTTCCTGGGCCGGGTCAGCGTGCCCCTCTCGGGGGTCGTCGGGTGGGGAGGAGGTCATGTGGCGTCGTCTCTGAGTTCTTCCGCGCGGCGGGCGAGGTCTTCCGCGAGGCGGGCGGCCACCGGGTATTCGAGGCCCTTGATGCTGGAGGAGCCGGCGTAGGAGGCGGTGCGGATCTCCACGGTGGCCAGGCCGAGCAGGCGCTCGAACCACCCCTGGGCCTTGTCCACCGTCTGGATGCGGCTCACCGGCACGAAGACCCACTGCCTGCTGATCCACCCGGAACGGGCGTACACGACATCGTCGGTGAGCTCCCACCGATGTACCGCATAGCGCCACAGCGGCTCGATGACCACGAACGGCGACATCACCACGACGACCGCCACCGGCAGCAGCCAGGAGTCGGCGGCCAGCCAGCCCGGCACCCACCACCACTCCGCGCCGTCGATCCACAGCGCGGCGAGCAGCGAGCCGGCGAGCAGCAGGGCGAAGCCGAACAGGGCCTCCAGCACCCACAGCGTGACGGCCTTGCGGGAGACCCGGTTGGCGGGGTCGCGAAGCGGAACGCTCACCAGGGCCCCTCACCGCACGCGGGCGGCGCCCCGCGGGGCGGCGTTCTTGGCATGGTCACCCTGTCAGCCTAAGCGCTCAGCGGGCTGTCAGCGGAATCTCAGCGGCTCGTGCCGCGGCCGCGCGAACGCCTCAGAGAAATGTCAGTGGCCCCTGGCAGGGTGTGACAGCGAACGATTGAAGAGGAGATCTCGGATGGGACACGCGATAGAGGCTGAAGGGCTGGTCAAGCACTACGGCGAGACCAAGGCCCTCGATGGCGTCGATCTCGTGGTGCCGCAGGGCAGGTTGCTCGGGGTGCTCGGGCCCAACGGCGCGGGCAAGACGACCGCGGTGCGGGTGCTCGCCACCCTGCTGCGGCCTGACGCGGGCACGGCGAGGGTCAACGGTTTCGACGTGCGGCGAGACGCCCACCAGGTGCGTTCGATGATCGGCCTGACCGGGCAGTACGCCGCGGTCGACGAGATGCTCACCGGTGTGGAGAATCTGCTGATGATCGGGCGGCTGCTCGGGCTGTCCAGGGCCGATGCCAGGCGCAGGGCGGCCGAGCTGCTTGAGCGGTTCTCGCTTTCCGACGCGGGCGGGAGGGCGGCCAAGACCTTCTCCGGGGGCATGCGCCGGCGGCTCGACCTGGCGGCCAGCCTGGTGGGCAGGCCCCAGGTGCTGTTCCTCGACGAGCCCACCACGGGGCTCGACCCGCGCAGCCGCAACGAGCTGTGGGACGTGGTGCGCGGCCTGATGGCCGACGGGGTGACGGTGCTGCTGACCACCCAGTACCTGGAGGAGGCCGACCAGCTCGCCGACGACATCGTGGTGTTCGACCACGGCAGGGTGATCGCCTCGGGCACCTCCGACGAGCTCAAGTCCCGCACCGGCGCGCAGGTGCTGGAGGTCCGCCCGGTCCAGGAGGCCCACCTCGATCTGGTCGTCCAGGTCGTGGCCGACGTGATCGACGACGAGCCCGAGATCTCGGGCGGCAAGGTCATGGCGGCGGTCCACGATCCCGCGGTGGTCCCCGCGATCGTGCGCCGGCTCGATGACCTGGGGGTCGTGGCGTCCGAGCTGTCGCTGCGGCGGTCGAGCCTGGACGAGGTGTTCCTCTCCCTCACCGGCCACCGGGCCGAGGAGGAGGCCGGCGTCGGCAAGGAAGAGGCGCTGGTATGACCACCACCCCACCGGCCATTGACCAAGATCCCGAAGGGAGCCTCGCGTGACCACCATGAGCACCGCGATGCCGGCCGCGGCCAAGCGGGTCGGCGCCGGCGCCACGGTGCGGCAGACCATGACGCTGGCCTGGCGCAGCCTCGTGCAGATCAAGCACAACCCGTGGGAGCTGCTCGACCTGAGCATCCAGCCGATCATGTTCCTGCTGCTGTTCACCTACGTGTTCGGCGGCGCGATCTCCGGCTCCACGGGTGACTACCTGCAGTTCGCGCTGCCGGGCCTGCTCGTCCAGAACGCGCTGTTCTACACGCTGTCCACCGCGATCGGCCTCAACACCGACATCACCAAGGGCGTCTTCGACCGGCTGCGCAGCCTGCCCATCGCGCGCACCGCGCCGCTGGCAGGGCGGATCATCGCCGACACCTTCAAGCAGGTGTGGGCGTTCGCGCTGCTGGTCGGGTTCGGCATGATCCTCGGGTTCCGGGTGACCACGAGCGTGGCCGGGCTGATCGGCGCGCTCGCGCTGCTCGTGGTGGTCTCGCTGGCGATGGCCTGGCTGTCGGTGCTGATCGGCCTGAAGGCGGCCAACCCGGAGAAGGTCCAGATGATCGCCTTCTCCACGATGATGCCGCTGACCTTCACCAGCAGCGCGCTGGTCCCATCGCAGACCTTCCCCGGCTGGCTGGAGGCGTGGTCCAACGTCAACCCGGTCACCCACCTGGCCGACGCGATCCGCGCCCTGCTGATCGGCGGCGAGGTGGCGCAGTCCGCCATGATCTCGCTGCTGTGGGCGCTCGGGTTCGTGGTGGTCTTCGCGCCGCTGGCGATCCGGGTCTTCCGCAACCACGCCTGACCGCCGGCGCCGCGCCCGGCGGGCTCAGCGCCGGGCGGGCCCAGGGCCGCCACCGGGGGCGCGGGCCAGGGCCAGCACATCACCGAGCGGCATCGAACGGCCGCGCTCGAAGCATCGGAAGTGGGTTCCCGGGCCGAGCGCGGCCTTCGTGTTCTCGGTGATCCGCACGTGGTCGAAGTCCACCACCTCGTCGAACCCGCGGATGGTCGCCGCCGCGCCCAGCAGCGTGGCGGCCCGCGCGGGGTCGCCCTCCGCCAGGGCCAGCCCGGCGCAGCCGATGACCGCGCCGCCGAGGACCGGCCCGTCCCGGCCGTCCAGCGCGATCTCCAGTGACCGCAGGTGCAGCCGCCGGGATCGGGCGAGATCGCCCTCCGCCTCGGCGAGCAGCGCGAGCGAACTGGTCAGCAGCGCGCGCAACTGCGGCGGGGCCTTGTCCCCGAGCGCGCTCACCCCGGCGGCGTAGTGCCGCCGGGCCGACTCCAGGTCGCCGTCCTCGCGGGCGAAGTCGCCCCGGACGCTGTGTACGCTCGCTTCGCCGGCGCGGTCGCCCGCCCGGCGGACGATCGCCAACATCTGGTCGAGCACCCGTTCGGCCTCGGCCCGGTCGCCCGCCAGGTTGTGCCCGATCGCCAGCCGGGAGCGGAGGTAGGCGGTGTCCTCGCGGGCGCCGAGCTCGTCCATCACGGCGATGGCGTCGCGCATGTCGCGGATCGAGCGTTCCGAATCGCCGCGCATGATGCCCAGCTCGGAAAGAACGGCCATCGCGTTGCCGATCCCCCAGCGGTCGCCGATCTCGCGGAAGCGCCACAGCGCCTCCTCGACCTCGGCCTGCCCTTCGGCGATCCGGCTGCCGTTGATCAGCAGCATGCCGCGGAACAGTCCGCCTATCGCGACCACCCAGGGATCGGGGTGGCCGATCAGCCGCCCGGTCAGGTCCAGGGCCTCGGTCACGTCCCTGTTCAGGAACAGCGCGAGGATCATCTCGGCCACCGCGAGCATCGGCGGAAGCGGCTCGGTCAGCCGCTCGCGGGAGATCTCGATCGCGGTCCGCAGCGAGGCGTGCGCCTCATCCCACAACACCCCGGCGTCGGCGGCGTTGATGCCGAAGGACATGTGCGCGAGCGCGAGAATCCGCGGGTCGATCGAGTCCTCGCCGCCCGCGGCGAGGGCCAGCGCGGGGTGGGCACGGTACGCGCCCTCGGCCCGGTGCCCGATCAGCCACCAGTACCACCCCGCCGTGCCCACCAGCCGCAGGGCCAGCTCGCGCTCCCCCGCCTCGGTGGCCCAGCGCAGCGCCGCGGCCAGGTTGTCCCCTTCGGCGGTCAGCTCTCCGATCCGCTTGAGCTGCTCGCGCCCGCGCAGCCCGGGCTCGGCCGCGGCGGCGAAGTCGGTGTAGAAGCGGGCGTGGGCCAGCCGTACCCGGTGCTCCTCACCGGACTCGGCCAGCCGCTCGGTGGCGTAGGCGCGCACGGTCGAAAGCATCCGGTAGCGGTCGGCCTCGGCGATCACCAGCGACTTGTCGACCAGCCTGGCCAGCAGGTCCAGCACGTCGGCGGGGTCGAGGCCGCCGCCCGCGCAGACGCGCTCGGCGCCGTCGAGGGTCGCGCCGCCGGCGAAGACGGCCAGCCGGGCGGCCAGCGTGCGTTCCGGCTCCTCCAGCAGATCCCAGCTCCAGGAGACCACGGCGCGCAGCGTCTGGTGGCGCGGCAGCGCGGTACGGCTGCCGCCGGTGAGCAGCCGGAACCGGTCGGAGAGCCGGTCGGCGATCTGCCCGGCCGACAGGGAACGCAGCCGGGCCGCGGCGAGCTCGATGGCCAGCGGCATGCCGTCCAGGTCGCGGCAGATCCGCAGCACGGCGCCGGCCTCGGCGGCGAGGTCGAAACCCGGGCGTACGGCCGCGGCGCGGTCGGCGAACAGCGCGACCGCCGGGTAGCGCGGCACCTGCTCGGCCGTGGCGTCGCGGGGCGGCAGCGCGAGCGGCCCGACCGGCCACAGTGCCTCGCCGGTGATGCCCAGCGGCTCGCGGCTGGTGGCAAGCACCCGCACCCGGGGACACTCGGCGACCAGCCGGTCCGCCAGCCGGGCGGCGGCGTCGATCAGGTGCTCGCAGTTGTCCAGGACGATCAAGAGCTCGCGGTCGCCGACCGAGCGCACCAGCCGGGCCGTGGCGTCCTCCCTCGGACGGCCGGCGCGCGGCGCGGGCGCGAGCGGGTCGCGTACGCCGAGCGCGGTGAGCACCGTGTAGGGGACCTCGTCGGGGTCGGCGACCGGGGCCAGCTCGGCCAGCCAGGTGCCGCCGGGCATGCGGTCGGCGACGGCCCTGGCCGACTCGACCGCGAGCCGGGTCTTGCCCGCCCCGCCCGGCCCGATCAGGGTGACCAGCCGGTGCCCGGCCAGGAGTTCGCCGGTCTTGGCCAGGTCGTCCTCGCGGCCGACGAAGCTGGTGAGCCCGGCCCGCAGGTTGCCGCCGGGCTCTCGCGCGAACGGCGGCTCGGTGGCCGCGGGGGGCGCGGAGATCTCGGCGGGGGCCCGCCGGGGCTCCTGCCATTCCCTGCGGAGCATGGCGAGGTGCAGGTCGGACAGCGCGGGTGAGGGGTCGGCGCCGAGCTGGTCGGCGAACTCGGCGCGGGCCTCCTGGTAGGCGGCCAGCGCCTCGACGTGGCGGCCCAGGCCGTACAGGGCGCGCATCCGCTGGGCGCGCAGGCGCTCGCGCAACGGGTGGGCGGCGACCAGCGCCGGCAATTCGGCCAGCACCTCGGCGTGCCGCGCGAGCCGAAGGTCGGCCTCCAGCCGGTCTTCGGTCGCGGTCAGCCGGATCGACTCCAGCCGGGTGACCTCGGCCGCGACGACGTCGTTGCCGGCCAGGTCGGCGAACGCCGGGCCGCGCCACAGGGCGAGCGCCGCGCGCAGGGTGCGCGCCGCCGCCGCTGGGTCGCCCGCGGCCAGGATCTCCCCGCCCTGGGCGGCCAGGCCGGTGAAGCGGTGGGCGTCCACGCGTTCGGGATCGACGGCCAGCCGGTAGCCGGAGCCGTCGGCGATCACGGTCCCGGCGCCGAGCGCCGAGCGCAGCCGGGAGACGAGGGCCTGCAAGGCGTTGGCCACCCCGGCGGGCGGCCGATCGCCCCATACTCCGGCGATCAGCGCGTCGAGACCGACGGCGCGGCCGGGGTCGATGAGAAGAAGTGCGAGGAGGGCTCGCAACCGCTGGCCGCCGACCTCGACGGGCTCCCCCGCGCGGTGAACCTCCAGCTTACCGAGGACGGCGAAGCTCATCCGAGTGTCCAAGCTCACCCCCTCCATGTCACGATTGTGGCCGATCGGAATGCCTGCCGTGGCCACAGAACCTCGCGATCCGGTCAGCGCACGCGCCAGATCCGCGTAGCATCATCGGGCATGGGGCAGCCGAGGTCGTCAGCGATCGCGCGCCGGGCCACCCGTTCGGCGGTGGTCGCCGGGGCGCTCGCCGTCGTCACCGCAAGCTGTGGCATTTTGGGCAGCGGCGGCTCCGTCCTCGACACCATCAGCGTGTCCAGCTCCCGCATCAGCGAGGGCGCTCCGCTGCCCACCGAATACTCCTGCACCGGCAAGCGCGGCAACCCGCCGCTGCGCTGGTCGGGCGTGCCGACTCCGCGCACCGAGGCGGTCGCCGTGGTCGTCGACAACAACGTCGCCGGCTTCGACGGCGAGGTGCATTGGGTTTTGTTCAACATCGACCCTCGCACCACCGAGCTGGGTGACAACATCGCGCAAAGCATGCCCACCGGAACGGGCCAGTTACGTCTGGCGAACGGCAAGGTTGGCTACTCCCCCCCATGCCGCCCCGATGGCAACTATCGTTTCACCGTCTACGCGCTCGACCGCAAGGTCGAGATCGAGGAGGACACACCTCTCTCCGATGCGCTGCAACGCATCGCGGAGCGGACCATCGCTCGGGGCCGCCTGACCGCGGTCCACATCGAGTGACCCGCCGAGCACCGGAGGTAGTAATGGTTACCAATTCTTCACTTAGGGTGTGACAACGCTCATAGTGGTCCGACACAATCAGATCCGTTCGCCGAGCGTTGGTGATCAAATCAGGCAGGTCGCGTCAATGGCCGCGCGGTCTCACCGGCGCCGCTGGCAGGCCATGGCCTTGAGGGTGGTGCAATGTTCGCGGTCATAGCAAGCCTGGTCGCCGTCGTGCTCGTCGTGCTCGTCGTCGTGGCACTGGGCATGCGGTCAATGAGCCGCCGGGAGAGCGCGCTGCCTGCCGACCGTCGTAAGAAGATGGCCGAGCAGGCGGAGAGCCAGCCCGAGCTCTCTTCTGACGACTTCGCCACCAGAGAGCCCCGCGTCGACTACTTCACACCCGACTTCAGCCCGATCGACGAGCCGGAGGAGAAGCGCCAGCGTCCGCAGCGCCCCGGTTCCGGGCGCGGCCGGCGCGGTCTGAACGAGTGGGGCGAAGCAGACGACTACGACGAGGACTACTGGAGCAAGGTCCGCGACGACGAAGGCGGATTCGGCGGGACGATCGCGGCCAGGCGTGGCGCCCCCCGCCCGGCCGGCGCACCCGAGGATGCTCCCCGCGAAGGCGCCGCGCCGCGTGCGCGCGATGACGCCGCGGGGGCGGACGAGCCGACCAGGCGTACGCCGGCCGTACCGGCCGCGCGCCCGGGGGGCCTCGCCGACCTGGTGGAGCCCGACCAGCAGCCGCGCACCCCTCCCGGCCAGGCGGCGGCCGACCAGAACACCGTGATGTTCAACCAGCCACAGGAGCCGCGCGCCGCCGACCAGGCGGGCGGGCGCGGTCCCGCGCGGCCCGCGGCGGGCCCGCCGCGCCGCGCGGGAGGTACGCCCCGCCGCGGCGCGGGCACGCCCCAGCGGCGCAACTCGCCGCCCGCGCAGCGTTCCGACACCCGTGCCTCCTCCCGCCCGGACCCGCTGGCCGGTCCGCCGCGGCCGGCCTCCCGTCCCGCCCGGCCGGACGCCCGCCCGGGCGCGGGC
>NZ_POUA01000355.1 GCF_003236385.1 Spongiactinospora gelatinilytica | reverse complement strand
GCCCACCCCCGCACATAGAGCGTCGGGTCGAGCGCGCCCCCCGCGCCCTCGTCGAAGTACCCGCCGGTGGCGGCCCTCAGCTCGGCACAGCGCTCAAGCACCTCCGTCACCTCCGGGGCGCAGTCATCGACCGCGAGCCGCCCGGCGGCCAGCCTGCCGATCGCGCTGTCCGGGCGGGTGGCGTCGAAGGTCGCGTCCACCCAGCCCAGCCAGGCGAACGCGTCGTCGAGCACCGGCGACAACTCCCGGGACGGCAGCATCGTACGGACGTCCACGCTGACCGGAAGGCCCATCACCTGCTCGACGCGGACGGTGCCGGAAAACGCCATCGTGTCCACTCCTCCCCTAGCGGTCGTCGTGGTCAGCATGGCAGGCGGGGCGTAATGCCGTGCTAAGCGTTTTGGCTACTGTTGACTCATGGCGATCGTGAACGTGGAACGGACCGGCGACGGCGGGTTCGTGGCCCGCAACGACCGGGGGGCCGAGGTCAAGATGGGCGGGTCGGAGGAGGCGGGGGTGTTCAGCCCCGTCGAGTTGCTGCTCGCCGCCGTCGGCGGGTGCAACATCGTCACCGTCGAGCCGCTCACCGCGCAGCGCGGTCACCGGCTGGTCCGCCTGGCCATGACGGTGGAGGCGGAGAAGGTCGCGCTGACCCGGCTGGGCTCGGTGACCATCACCTACGACGTCGAGCTGCCCGAGGGCGACCCGAAGGCCGACGAGGTCTTCCGCGCCGTCGCCCAGCGGGTCGAGGCGAACCACTGCACGGTGAGCCGCGCCCTGCGCGAGAACGTCGGGGTCGACCTGGTGCTGCCCTAGTAGTCCCAGGTCAAGATAGGGGTCGTGCTGCCTGGGTAGTTTCCGCTAGGTGCTCGACTGGGGGGAGCGGCACGGCCGGGCGATCGACGTCGGGGTCGCCTGCGGCCTGTTCGCGCTGTCGGCCGCCCGCTGGGACGCGCCGGCGGCCGGTTTCCCCCACCATGCCGCGCTCGCCGCTCTCGCCACCCTCCCGCTGGCGGTGCGGCGCCGTCATCCGTGGCCGGTGCTGCTCGTCGTACTGGCCGCCTCCGTCGTCATGCAACTGCTCTTCCCGCTGCCGCTCGCCGCCTGGCTGGCCGGGCTGGTCGCGGTGTACACCGTGGTCAGCCGGGTATCGTCGGGTCAGGGGGTCGCCGCCGGTGTGGCCGCGCTGGCCGTACCCGCCGCGGGGCTGGTCCGGTACGGCCCGCGCGAGTGGCTGGTCGTGCAACTGCTCGCCGTCCTCAGCGCCTGGGGGCTCGGCTGGATCCTGCCGGGGCTGCGACGGCTCAACCGCGAACTGATCGAACACGAATGGCTGGTCAGGGAGGCCGCCGAGCAGCGGGCCCTGATGGCGGTGGTGCGCGAGCGCACCCGGCTCGCCGGTGAGATACACGACGTGGTGGGGCACGCGATGAGCATTGTGGTACTCCGCGCGGGGGTGGCCCGAGAGGTCTTCGACCGCGATCCGGAGGAGGCCAGGACGGCGCTGGGCGCCATCGAGGAGGCCGCCCGGGTCGCGGTCACCGACCTGCGCCGGCTGCTCGACGTACTGAGCGGCCCGGAACACCGCGAGGAGTACGGTCCGCAGCCCGGCCTCGCCGACATCCCGCGCCTGGTCGAACGCATGCGCATGGCCGGACTGGACGCCGAGCTGTCGATGACCGGCACGCCGCCGGTGGACGACCGCACGGTGGAACTCGCCGCCTACCGCATCTGCGAGGAGGCGCTGGTCAACACGCTCAAGCACGCGGGGCGCACGAGCGTGCGCGTGGTGGTGGATGCGGGGGCCGACAAGGTGCGGATACGGGTGACCGACGAGGGGCCGCGCGGGCACGCCCGCCCCGACCGCGGGCTGCGCGGCGGTCGCGGGCTGCGCTTCCTCGGCGAGCGGGCGGCCTTCGTGGGCGGCTCGCTGACGGCGAAACCACGCCCGGAGGGCGGTTTCGAGGTGCGGGCGGCCCTGCCGTACGGGAGGGCCGGGGGATGAGCGGAACCCGCGTCCTCGTCGTGGACGACCAGGAACTGATCAGGGGCGGCCTGGTCGCGCTGCTGCGCGCCCAGGACGACATGGAGGTCGTCGGCGAGGCCGCGGACGGCGCGGAGGCCATCGCGGCGGCCGAGCGGGTACGGCCGGACGTGGCGCTGATGGACATCCGCATGCCGGTGATGGACGGCATCGAGGCCACCCGCCGGATGCCCGCCGAGGTCAGGGTGCTCATCCTGACCACCTTCAACGTCGATGAGCACGTCTTCGCGGCGCTGCGCGCGGGCGCGGCCGGCTTCCTGCTCAAGGACAGCCCACCGGCCGACCTGATCGCCGCCATCCACACCGTCGCGGGCGGCGAGGCACTGCTCGACCCCGCCGTCACCCAGCGTCTCATCGACGCCTACGTCAGCCGCCCGGTCGGCCAGACGGTCGCCGTCCACGGCCTGGACGACCTCACCGAACGCGAGAAGGAAGTGCTCAAACTCGTCGCCCAGGGCCTGTCCAACCGGGAGATCTCCACCCGCCTACACGTCTCGGACGGCACCGTCAAAACCCACCTCAACCGGGTGATGGGCAAGCTGGACCTGACCTCCCGCGCCCAGGCCGTCGTGGTGGCCTACGAATGCGGCTTGGTCATACCTGGTCAACCCTGGGTGTAGCCCGAAAATCAACCCCTGGATGACGAGCCCATTGCCCCTCGGTCTGTACTGTTGAACCAGGTCAAGGGGGTTGGAGACACAGTCTGAGACTTTCTTCCAAGGATGCGATGGGGGAACGCATCCATCCGGCGGCCGGCCCGATTTCCGGGGGGAGGAATCGGGAGACCGCCGCAGATCGGGGCCGGGTAGTTTTGGGGGAAGCTACCTGGCCCCGAACCATTTCGCAAGCCCGGCCCGCAGCCGCTCGTGGCACGGCTCGCCCGCATGATCACGATGTGCGAGCCACGCGCCCATGCTGCTACAGTTACACCCGTCGTAAGCGCCGCTAGCTCAGTTGGTCAGAGCAGCTGACTCTTAATCAGCGGGTCCGGGGTTCGAGTCCCTGGCGGCGCACTCTTCGATCGATATGGGCATCCTCGCCACCGGCGGGGGTGCCCTCAGTCGCTTCCGGGCCGGATGCTCCGCCGCCACCCTCCTCTAGCGGATCATCACCTATAGGAGTCTTCGGGATTTCCTTGGTCATCGCACACTTCGCCAGGACGGGTCTCTGATCGTCTCCGGGCAGGAGTGTCATGAGCAGAATCAGACCGCTGATCGGCCTCGGGGCCGCCGCCGCGCTGTTATCGGGGGCGCTCGTCGCTCCCCCGTGGTCCAACGACCTGGACGGCACCTACAAACCGCCGGGCCAGCACATCGACCACACCATTCAGGTCCTCAAGGAGGCTCCGCTCGCCGGCCGGACCCAGCTCCAGAACGCGAAACTCTTCGCGCTCGTCTCGCTCGCCATCGGCGATGCCGCCATCTCCGCCTGGGACATCGAGTTCGACACCGACACCGACCTGTGGCGGCCGGAGTCCGCGATCAGGCTCCGCGACGTGGACCCTGAGACAGGCTGGAAACCGGAATCAAGGAACACCCAGGGCGTGAGCTTCTCCCCGCCGTTCCCCGCCTACATCTCCGGGCACGCCACCTTCGGCGGCGCCTGGGCCGGGGTCATGAAGCGGCACCTCGGCACGGACGCTCTGGCCTGGACCGGCACGACCGATGACCCCTTCGCCCAAGGCGTGCAACGGCGATTCACCTCCTTCAGCGGCGCGGCGAACGAGAACGCGCTCGGACGTGTCTGGCTCGGCGTCCACTACCGGTTCGACGGGCAGTTCGGCGTCGCCACCGGCGACAACATCGCCGACTGGGTCAACGGCAACTTCCTCGGAGCGCCTTCCCCGGCGTCACCCTCGCGGCCGACACCTTCAACCGGACGGTCACCAACGGCTTCGGCACCGCCGACGCCGGCGGTGCCTGGTGGGTCGGCGCACCGGCCGGCAGCTACGCGGTCAACGCCGGCCAGGCCCGGATCACCCTCACCGAGCCTTCGGCGGGCCGCAGCGTCTACCCCAACCGCGTGATCTCCACCGGCACCGATCTCGCTTACAAGGTCGGCCTGGACGAGCTCGCCACCGGTAACG
This sequence comes from Spongiactinospora gelatinilytica, assembly GCF_003236385.1. GTDB lineage: Bacteria > Actinomycetota > Actinomycetes > Streptosporangiales > Streptosporangiaceae > Spongiactinospora > Spongiactinospora gelatinilytica. Next base: position 3,697 of record NZ_POUA01000355.1, on the reverse strand, counting down.
GCGTCTACATCACAGCGGTCGGCAGAAGGGTCGACGGCGCGGGCAACTACCGCTCCACGCTGATCACCCGCCCGGACGGCGCCGTGATGCTGCAACTCAGGCGAGCCGACAGCGCCGGCACCGAAATACCCCTGGCGCCCCTGCAGACGATCCCCGGCATCTCCTACACCCCGGGCTCCTTGCTCCACCTGCGCCTCCAGGTCGTCGGTACCTTCCCGACCACCCTGCGGGCCAAGGCCTGGCCCGACGGCACCCCGGAGCCCGCCGCATGGCAGCAGACCGTCACCGACTCCACCCCCGCCCTCCAGGGCGCGGGCCGCGCCGGTCTCCTCGCCTACCTCTCGGGCACCGCCACCAACGCACCGGTGACCGTGAACCTGGACGACCTCACCATCAAGCGCGTCGCCGAGTGAGCGGGGATCTCCTGCGGTGCGCGGCGAGTCCCACGGCGAGGGCGACCGCCGCATATCCGCAGGTCACGGCCAACCCCGCCCAGGGAGGAAGTGGGTAGTAGCCCATCAGCGGGGACGGGTCGGCGTCCACGTGGGCGAAGGTGGGAACGCTCTGCGTGATGGCGAAGCCGGCGGCCGGGGTGACCACGAGCAGCCATGGGGCCAGGCCCGTGGTGGCCAGTAGGTGCGGTACGACGACCAGCGTGACGGCCAGGCCGATCGCCACGATGGCCCGCCTGAGCAGCGTGGCGAGGCCAACGGCCAGTACGGCGGCGGCCGCGGTCAGCGCCGCGTAGCCGATGATCATCCGCAGTTGGGTGACCAGGGTGATCGGCTGGATCGGGTTCTGGTTGGCGCGCAGCAGCGCCAGGCCGGCCGGGATCACGATCCCCGCGGCCACCAGCCCCGTCACGAACGCGACCGCGCCCGCCACCGCCGCCCTGGCCGCCGGGTTCGGTGCGTGCCGGTGTCTCGCACCGAACCCGGCCGCCGCCACGAGCACCAGGACCAGCCCCACCGCCCCGCCGAGCAGCGTGAAGTCGGCGCGCAGACCGCCGTCCAGCGTGGCGGGCCCGATGTCGCCGCCCCCGGTCACCAGCAGCCTGCCGCCGGACTCGGCCGCCCCGCCCGGGTGGTGCGGGGTCCTGCCGTCCTCCTCCAGGGAGACGCCGACGTCATCGCGCCGCCACATACCGTCCACGCCCTGCACCCGGATCTGGTCGAAGGCGGCGGTGGCCTGGGCGAAGCGGGAGGCCATCCCCCGCACGTTGCCGGGGGATGTGGCGAACAGCCCGATCTCCACCGTTTGCGGCAGGTCGGCCAGTGTGACCGTGCCGACCTCGGTCCACTTCCTGCCGTCGGGCGACTCATGACCGGTCAGGGTGTCGCCCGCCCTGGTCAGCCGCAGCCACCGGGGCCCGTGGACGGGGCCGCCGGCCACGTCGTGGATGTAGTTGTGCTGCATTCGCACGCCGTGCTCGCCGGTGATCATGACGGCGGCGTACGGCGTGCCCTGCGTCAGGCTCGGCCTGATCAGGAGCCCGGCCTTCGCCCAGGGCAGCACGCCCTTCGTGACATTGCGCACGCCGGGGACGGCGTCCGGCAGCCGGATCTGCCCGGTCATGTCCGATACCCGGGCGACGATGCCGCCGTTCCCGGAGAGCGGCTGGTGGACGAAGTAGTACTTGTCGTTCACCGCCGTGCCGTCGGGGCCCAGCAGTGGCGCGGGGCAGGGGCCCTCGCCCTTCCCGGTCACGCAGGTACTCCGGGCACCACCGGTGATCAGCAGCCCGAGCGACACGGTGACCAGTACGGAGGCCGCCATGGTGAGCACCAGGCCGGGGGCGCCGCGGAACCTGCTCCATTCGGCGCGCAGCAGGTGAAGGAAGCGGCGGGACATCAACGGACTCATGCCGACGGTTGTACGCGCCACCCGGTTCCAGCCCGGTCCCACCGGCTGCGACCTGGCTGAGACCGGGCATCTGGCATCGTTGCCGGCATGGCACCCCGCCCCGGCGGCCGCTCCGGCCGCCCCGCCCGCCCGCTGAACCCAGGTGATCGCCGGTGAGGGTCCTCGTCGTGGAGGACTTCGCGGTCCTCGCCCGCTCGATCGGCACCGGGCTGCGCCGCGAGGGCATGGCCGTCGATGTCGTCCTGGACGGCACCGCCGCCCTCGACCGCCTGGCCGTCACCCGCTACGACGTGGTGATCCTCGACCGCGACCTGCCCGGCGTCCACGGGGACGAGATCTGCCGGCGGCTCGCCCTCGGCCGCAGCCCGAGCCGCATCCTGATGCTCACCGCCTCCGGCACGATCGAGGACCGCGTCGCCGGCCTCGGTCTCGGCGCCGACGACTACCTGCCCAAGCCCTTCGCGTTCGCCGAGCTGGTCGCCCGCGTCCGCGCCCTGGCCCGCCGCGCCACCCGGCCGCTGCCGCCCATGCTGAGCTGCGGGGACATCACCCTCGACCCGGCCCGCCGGATCGCCTCCCGGGCCGGTCGCCGCCTGGAGTTGAGCCCCAGGGAGTTCGCCCTGCTCGAATGCCTGCTCGCGGCGCCCGGCGTGGTCGTCTCCGCCGAGGAACTGCTCGAACGCGTCTGGGACGAGGCCGCCGATCCCTTCAGCAGCGCGGTCAAGCACACCATGCACCGGTTGCGCGCCAAGCTGGGCGATCCGCCCGTGATCCAGACCATCCGCGAAGGCGGCTATCGCATCGGACCGGCATGACCTCGCGGCGACCGGCCAGGAGGTCCCTCCAGACGCGGCTCGCGCTCGCCTACGCGGCGGGCATCTACGCCGCCGGAGTGCTGGTGGTGGTCCTAGTCGATCTTCCGCTGGTGAGCATCCACGCGGCGATCCCCGCGGGCGGCCCCTCATCGGGCACGGCCGCCGGTCCCGGGATCGGCCTTCCGCAGTTGCTCATCGGCTCGGCCGTCGCGATGGTCGTACTGATCCCCGTCGCGCCGGCCCTCGGCTGGTACGTCGCCGGGCGGTTCCTGCACCCGCTGCGCGCCATCACCGCCACCGCCCAGATCATCTCCGCCGGGGACCTCCACCGGCGGCTGGACCTCGGCGAGCCAACGGACGAGCTGACCGAACTCGGCGGTACCCTGGACGACCTGTTCGCCCGCCTGCAAGCCTCCTTCGACGCCCAGCGGCACTTCGTCGCCAACGCCTCCCACGAACTGCGCACCCCGCTCGCCGGCCTGCGCACCCTCCTTGAGGTCGCCCTCGCCGACCCCGACGCCGACGCCGAAGCCCTGCGCTCGGCCTGCCAGGAGGCCCTTGCCCTGGGCGAACACCAGGAGCGGCTGGTCCAGGCGCTGCTCACGCTGGCCACCAGCGAACGCGGCGCGACCCGCTGGGACACCCTCGACCTGGCCGGCGTCGCCGCGGAAGTGCTCGCCGCGCGCCGCGACCAGGCCACGGAGCAGGGCATCGACCTGACCGAGGACCTGATGCCCGCGGTGACCGCCGGAGATCCGCGGCTGATCGAAAGCCTCGCCGCCAACCTGGTCGACAACGCCCTCCGCCACAACCACCCGTCCGGAAAGGTCGAGATCACCACCCGGACCTCCGGCACGGAGGCGGTGCTCACCGTCGTCAACACCGGGCCGGTCATCCCCGCCGACCAGGTCCGGCGGATCTTCCATCCCTTCCAGACGCTGGCGCCGGACCGTAAGGGGTACGGTCTCGGCCTGGCCATCGTCAACGCCGTCGCCCAGGCCCACCACGCCCCCCTCACC
>NZ_POUA01000354.1 GCF_003236385.1 Spongiactinospora gelatinilytica | reverse complement strand
GCCCTCTCGGGGTGGGCTCTGGACGATTCAGAACTCTGTGGGAGCATGCCCGATATGGCGAATCCTGAACTGCCGGTACCTGATGGACTGGTCCTGCGCCCGTTCCGAGGAGTGCGCTTTTCCGTCGGGTCCCCCGGCGGCGCGAACGGCGTCGAGGAGACGGCCAAGGTCACCTCTCCGCCATACGATCTGATCTCCGACGACGATGTCCGCGAGTTGCTTGCCGTTCATCCCAACAACGTGGTGCGGCTGATCCTTCCCGGTGTGGATCACCACGACTACCCGCGGGCGCGTGACACACTGCGCGACTGGCTCGATGCCGGTGTGCTCGCGCTGGACGGCGAGCCCGCGGTGTACGTCTACGAACAGGCGGCGGGCGATCACGTACTGCAGCGCGGCATGATCGGCGCGGTCGCCCTGGCCGACCCCGAGCGGCGGATCATCCTGCCGCACGAGGACGTCATGCCCGGCCCGGTGGCCGACCGGCTGGCGCTGATGCGCGTCACCGAGGCCAACCTGGAGCCCATCTTCCTGGTCTACGACGGCGGCGGGACCGCCACGCACCTGGTGGACGACATCGCCACGACGCGTGTCCCGCTGGTGCAGGCGGACACGGACGACGGGCTGCGGCACCGGCTGTGGGCGGTGACCGACGCGGTCGAACTGGCGCTGCTCGGCGATGACCTGCGCCCCCGCCAGGCCCTGATCGCCGACGGGCACCACCGTTACGCCACCTACCGCGCGTTGCAGGCCGAGCGCCACGCGCAGGCCGGTGCGCGCGAGGAGGCGGCCGGCCCCTGGGACTACGGGCTCGCCCTCATCGTGGACGCCAGCGCCTACCCGCCCGACCTCAACCCCATCCACCGGGTCATCCCCGGGCTGCCGTTGGCACAGGCGGTGAGCAGGGCCAAGGGCGCGTGCCAGGCGCACGAGCACGCCGACCTCGCGGCGGGACTGGCCGCGCTGGCGGCGGCCGACGAGCCCGCCTACCTGCTCGCGGGCGAGGGCACGGCCTGCCACCTGCTCACCGGGCCCGACCCGTTGCAGCTCGAGCACGCCATGCCGGCCGCGCGATCGGCCCGGTGGGCGGCGCTGAACACCTCGATCCTGGCGGAGTTCCTGCTGCCGAAGGTGTGGGGGCTGAGCGACGACGAGCAGGCCGTGCGGATCGTGCACCACGACGCGCGGGCCGCCGTGCGGCAGGCCCGCGACACCGGCGGCACCGCGGTGATCCTCAATCCCCTGTCGCTGGACCAGGTGCTCGCGGTCGCGGCGGGGGGCGAGCGGGTGCCGCGCAAGTCCACCTCGTTCGGGCCCAAGCCGCGGACGGGCCTGGTGATGCGCACCTTCGACGGCGGCTGACCTCCGCAAGCGAGGACGGAAAACCGCTGGAATTGCCGGTCTCGTGAGCACCGGCGGCCGATCCGGCGGCCGGAATACCTTCGGGTGGCGCGGACGGCCCGGCATGGGCCGGGCCGCATTTTTGTGGCAACGAAGGGAAACCGTCATGGACATGCGACTCACAGGCCGCGTCGCGGTGGTCACCGGCGCCTCGAAGGGGATCGGGCTGGCCGTGACCCGGGCACTGCTGGCGGAAGGCGCGAAGGTGGTCGCCGCCTCCCGTACGGCCGGGCCGGAACTGACCGCGCTCACCGGACCGGACCTGGTACACGAGGCCGTCGATCTGATGGACCCCGAGGCCCCCGCCCGGACCGTGGCACGCGCCGTGCGGGAGTTCGGCGGCCTGGACATCCTGGTGAACAACGCGGGCGGGCCGCCGCCCGGGGTGGATCTGCCGCGCGACTCCTTCTTCGACGCGAGCGATGAGGACTGGCGGGCGATGTTCGAGTTCAACCTCTTCTCGGCGGTGCGGACGGTACGGGCGGCCATCCCGCACATGCTGAGCGGAGGCGGCGGCTCGATCGTCAACGTCTCTTCGGCCAACGCGCGGCAGCCTTCCCAGATCAACGTGGACTACGGGGCGGCGAAGGCGGCGATGAACAACCTCACCAAGGCGCTGTCGGAGGAGTTCGGGCCGCAGGGCATCCGGGTCAACACCGTCTCCCCCGGCCCGGTGCTGACCCCCTGGTGGACCGACCCGGGCGGCGTCGCCGACCGGCTCGCCGGCCGGGTGGGAACCGACCGCACCGGCGTCCTGGACAAGCTGGTCCCCGAGACCATGCGCCTGACGACGGGCCGCCTGGCCGACCCTGAGGAGATCGCCGACGTGGTGGTACTGCTCGCCTCTCCCCGCTCGGCCAGCACCACCGGCGCGGAGTTCACCGTGGACTCGGGTTTCGTCAAGGCGGTATGACCCGCTCCTCTCGGGGGTGACCTCATGGGATGGCCTCATGGGTGGAAGGTGGCCAAGTAGTCCGCGGGCAGTTCATTGAGCCAGGCATGGGTGACGCCGGTCCAGCCGATGCGCACGAAGTCGGCCTTGCCGTCGCCGTCCATGTCTGCGGACCGGACGTCCTTGGGTGGCACCTCGGCGTCTCCGGCGATCCTGCCGATGTCACGATAGGTGCCGCCCGCGCCCCTGGCCCCTTCGTTGATCCAGGCCCGTGCCCCGCCCTTGGCCGTGATCAGGATGCGGTCGGCGCGTTTGTCGCCGTTGATGTCGGCCTAGCGGATCTCCCTGAGGTTGGCCAGGCGTTGGCGATCTTCGCCGGAGGGGTCCACGCCCCGGCCCTTCGCCTGCCAGATGGGGGGATTGCTCCTGAAGATTGTGGCCGCTAGTCGTTATGTGGCCTGCCGCCTTGCGTAAGTGGAATAGGCGTCTTCTGTTCTCTTGAAAGGGCATTCAGGATAACGATGGCCGTGCACGGCGATCCGCTTCCTTTTCGCGCGCCCCCTTGGCCCCGCTCCGACGTGCCGGCCCGCCTGGTGAGCCGCTGGGCGATCTTTGTCTGGGGACGGTGGGGCGAGCCGTCCCCGGCCTCGGAGCAGGGTCGGCTTCGGCGGGGCCGGCGGTGGGGGGTGACTCCTCGAAGGTGACCGTGACGGTGCGTTCGAGGACGCGCACTGAGTCGGCGAGGATCGAATGCACGCTCGCCCTGCCGTACGCGGTCGTGAAGAAGCGACGCCGCAGGGTGCCCCGGACCTCGATGACGTCTCGTGGCCGGAGATCGGCCACGGACCTGCCTAGCGGGTCGTCGAAGGTCATGCACTCGAAGGTCTCGGTGACGCACTCTCGTGTGCGGCCCGGCCGCCGCACGGTCAGCTTCCAGGTGGTCAGCGTGTCGCCGCTGGGCAGCGGTTTCACCCCCGGCGCTCCGGAAAGCCGGCCGGACAGGACGACCTCATTGCGGTCGATATTGCGGTTGATGTCGCGGTCGCGGTCCGTGGTGTCTTCCATGATGGCCCTCCTCGCAGTTTGCGAACCAGGACCACTCTCTACGATGTGAGGTGCGGCGCATTCGCCCGAACGCCATTCTGGGGATAACGCCGCTCCTGCGACGAGGGAGACCTGTGGACAACATCACCGCGCTCGGCGGAGACGTGTACGAGATCGACACACGTATGGCCGGCTACTCGGGAATCACCGCCGGCTACCTCATCCTCGGGGACAGGCCCTGCCTCGTGGAGACCGGTACATCGACCTCCGCGCCCATCGTTCGGGACTCGCTGGCCGCGCTCGGCGTCGGCCCGGACGACCTGGCCACCGTGGTCGTCACGCACATCCACCTCGACCACGCGGGCGGCGTCGGCGACATCGCCCGGTTCTTCCCTTCCGCCGAAGTCGTCGTACACGAGAAGGGCGCGCGGCACCTGGCCGACCCCACCCGGCTGATGGCCAGCGCCAAGATGGTGTGGGGCGACCGGCTCGACACGCTGTTCGGCGAGCTGTCACCGACCGAGGCGTCCAGGATCAGGGCCCTCGGCGACACCGGCGCCATCGACCTCGGCGCCGGGCGTACGTTGAGCAGCCATTACTCTCCCGGCCACGCCAAGCACCACGTGGGTCTGATCGACTCGGCGACCGGTGACCTGTACGTCGGCGACGCCGCCGGCGTCTACCTGCCCGAAACCGGCGACCTGCGGCCCGCCACGCCCCCGCCCGACTTCGACCTGCGCACGGCGCTCGACTCCATCGCGCTGTTCGGCGACCTCCAGCCGCAGCGGCTGCTGTTCAGCCACTATGGCCCGGTCGACGACGTCACCACGACCCTGGAACGATCGGCCGAAGAACTACGGGTATGGGTTGATCTGACCAAGCAGGCGCACTCCGCCGGAATGGACCTGGACCACGCGGTCGCCATGGTCAGGGACCGGACGCGCGAACGCTATGCCGCGCTGCGCGCCGATCCCGAGATCGCCGAGCAGTTCGAGCTGCTCAGCGGCGCTCCCTCGAACGTCGCCGGCATCCTGCACTGGCTGGGCAAGGAGAACCTTTGAGCGCACCGCCGCGTACCCCCGCCGAAAGCGGGGGCACGCGAACGGCCGAATAGATCGTCAGGTGTTCCGCTTGCCCTGCTCGCCGCCGGTTTCGCGGTCAGGCTCGCCCGCGTCCGGTGCTTCCTCGTCGGACCCATCGGCGTCGGACTCGTCATCGTCGGGGTCTTCGTCGGCCAGGTCACCGAAATCCGGCGCGATGAAGGCGGGCACTGCCGGGGCCTCCACCTCGATCTTGCGCTCGGCCGGGCCGTCGTCCTTCTTCGCCGGCTCTGTCACCGTCCCGCGGTCGGGCACGTCCTCAAAGCCGCCCGAGGGCTCGGCCGGGAAGGGGGCCGACTCGGCGGGTGGAGCCTGCTCCTCGAAGTCGAGCTCGTCCAGATCGTCCTCGTCCTCGATCTGCCGGTCAAGTGCGGCCAGGTCGTCGATCTCCTCGTCCTCGGCCTGCTCAACGCCTTCAGCGGACTCCGCGTCCACCGCGTCCAGCTCGACGCCCTCTTCGATGTCCTCGATGTCCGCGACGCTCTCGCCGGTGAGTTGGGAGTAGCGGGCCGCCGCGTCGGTCTCCCCGGCGTCGTCGAAGCCCATCGCGCGCCCGAACCAGTCGGCCGCGGCCGCCTCGTGCCCGGCTTCGGCCAGGGCATCCGCGTACGCGAAGGCCAGACGGGCCGACCAGGGGTGCGGCCGGGGGTCGCGAAGCTCGGGCAGGCGCTGCAAGGTCACCAGCGCGGCGTCGAGCTGGCCGAGATCACGGCGCGCGCCCGACTCCACAATGGTCAGCTCGATCCGCCCTGCCCGGTCCAGGCGTTCCGCCTCGCGCGAGCGCACGAGGTCCAGCGCACGTTCCGGGCGGCCGAGACCGCGCTCGCAGTCCGCCATGATCGGGAGATACTCATCCGATCCGGTCATCCTGCGCGCCGCACGCAGATCGCCCAGCGCCTCCGAGAACTGCCCGGCGCGGTACGCCGTCACTCCCGCCGCCTCGCGTACCACGCCGATCCTGGCCGCGAACCTCCGCGCGACCTTGGCGTGCTCGTACGCCCGCTCCGGATCGTCGTCACCGAGCGCACGCTCGGCGGCGACCAGGTGACGAGAGATCAGGTCGGCGAGGTCGCCCGGCAGCGAGCCGAGTTCCTCACGGATCTCGCTGTCGAGTTCGTCGGCCGTGATGTCCGCGGCCACCTCGGGCAGCTCCTCGTGCTGGCGCGGGGCGTCGTCCTCGCGTCCCCCGAACCTCGCGCGAGACGAGTAGCCGGGCGCGTCCTGGTCCCGCCCACGGTCGTCGCGCTGGTACGGCCGGCGGTCGTCGCGGTCGTCGCGCTGGTAGGGGCGGCGCTCGCGGTCGCCGTAGCCGCCCCCTCCCGGACGGTCCTCCCGGCGGAACGGCGGGCGATCAGAGCCGCGGTCGTTCCAGTCGCGGCGGGGGGCACGGTCACCGCGGTCATCGCGGCGCCCGCCGAACCCACGCGAGGCCTCGTCGCGGTCGCGGTACCGCGCGGGGCGCTCGTCGTCCCTGCCGCCACCGTAGGAGCGGGGCGCGCGGTCGTCGCGTCGTTCGTACGGCCGGCGCTCACGATCGCCGTAGGAGGAGCCTCCGCCTCGCTCAGGACGGTCACGGTAGGGCCGGTCGCCCCGATCGTCCCGGTTCCAGCCGCGGCCATCGCGCTCGCCCGCCCGGAACGGACGCCCTTCACGGGAGCCACGGTCGTCCCGGTACGGCCGACCCTCGCGGCCTCCCTGGCCCGGAGCCCGGTCATCTCGCCGGAATGGACGGTCACCGCCACGCCGCTCACCACGGTCATCGCGACGGAACGGACGATCCCCACCAGGCCGCTCACCACGGTCATCACGGCGGAACGGACGATCCCCACCGCGCCCTTCACCACGATCGTCACGCCTGAACGGACGATCCCCACCAGGCCGCTCACCACGGTCATCACGGCGGAACGGACGATCCCCACCGCGCCCTTCACCACGATCGTCGCGACGGTAGGGGCGGTCACCGCCCCCGCGGAAGCCTCCGCCGCTCCGGCGGTCGTCGCGGTTGTCTCGCCCACCGGGGCCGCGGCGCTCGCCAGGGCCCCCTTCGCCACGGCCACGCTCGAACGGACGCCCGCCACGGTCATCGGAACGCCTCTCGAAGCGTCCTCCGCCGGATCCTTCACCACGCCGCTCACCAGGCCGCGAGTCGCGATCCTGCCATCGGTCCCCGCCACGGCCGCGGTCCCGGTCGCCTTCCCGGCTAGAGCTTCGGTCACGATCACGATCACGGTCACGCGGCGCATATGAGCGCCCTTCGCCGCCTTCGCGCCGTTCGTGCCTTTCGCGGCGCTCGCCGTATCGGGGCCCGTCCCCCGGCATGCCACGGTCTCCGCGGTAACCACCACCGCGCACCGGCTTCTCCCCACCGGCGTCCGGACCGCGCTGCCCGCCTTCTCCGCGCCGGCCCGCGTCATCAGGTCCTTCGTCTCTGTTCACTTCTCTATGTCCATTTCATTGGCTCGATCAGCGAGCCGGCCGCGGGCCGCTCTTCCGCAATTGGTCGCCCGCCTCATGGTCCGACGCGACAAGGGCCACCCGCGGTGGGGTGGCCCGGCACTTCCAGCCTAGCAAGCCGAGAGAACCCTCCCGGCCATTCGCGTAGGCCTCCAAGACCTCCGCGGCCTAGGCCGGTCGAGTATGTGCGGCGATACGGGTCTCCCCTGCCGCTCAGTTTTCAGTACGGCCAGGCAGCGCACTGTCCGGCCCGTCGGAGACCGTCAGATCTCGCACGTCCTCGCCAACGCCCCGGGCCGTGGATTTCAGCGAACGAAGGTCGGCGGCCACGGCGGTGCAGGAACCACCGAGCTGGGCGGAGGTGAGAACGAAGAGAGCTTCTCCGGTGTCGATCTCCAAGTGCTCCCAGCGCCTGCCGTACCTGTGCCGGACATCCACCGCGATCTGCTCCACCGTGTCCCAGGGCACCAACCGCCGGTCGGCGAACCAGCGCACCACGACGACCCCCTCAGGGCCGGCCGAAAGTCGTACGGGAACGAGCAGGTCACGTCCGACGAGCACAGCGAGCACGAATGCGGCGATCCCGCACAGGATGACGGCTCGCCGGTCGTCGAGGTTCAGCACGATGAGAGCGATGGCCAGCAGCAGCCCCAACGCCTTGAGCACGACGAAGTCTCGCCTTACCCGCCACTCCAGCGATGTTCCCATGGGTTCGCTCACGTCTCGTACGTTACCTTGCCACCAGGCAAAATGAAGAGGGCCTTGTTGTAGAGAGACGGGCAATAACAACCCGTACCCCTACAACAAGGCCCTCATATTCAATGATTGTGCGGCAGCGACCTACTCTCCCACACCGTCCCCAGTGCAGTACCATCAGCGCAGGCAGGCTTAACTTCCGGGTTCGGAATGTAACCGGGTGTCTCCCCACCGCCATAACCACCG
>NZ_POUA01000353.1 GCF_003236385.1 Spongiactinospora gelatinilytica | reverse complement strand
GGCCCCTTCCCCGTCGGTGAAGGCGATGGGAAGGGAGGTCAGGGCGGCTTGGAGGGCGGTGGTGAGGGTGTCGCGGCGGTGGACGGCGGTGCGGGTGCGGATGGCGGTCTCGTGGGCGTGTTCGGCGGCGGGCGAAGCGGCCTCGGCCTGACGGGCGGCGGCGTGCCGCTCCTCCGCCTCGCGCAGCCTGCCCGGCAGTACGGCCAGCAGCTCGGCCGTCGCCGTCTCGCGGTCGGTGAGCCGGGTCAGTTCGGCGCCGATCTCCCCGATCTCGGCCAGGAGCGCGGCCCGGCGTTCCTCGTCGGCGCGCAGCCCGCCGAGCCGGGCGATCTCATCGCGCCGCTCGCGTTCCAGCGCCGCGAGGTCGTCATCGCCCGCCGGGCGGAGGGGCAGCACCCGCGACATCGACTCGGCGGCCAGCAGGACGGCCTTGGCCTCGGCCTCGGCGCGCTGCTCGGCGCGGTGGAGCAGCGGCAGCACCCGCCCGGCGCGGGCCGCGTCGGCGAGGAGGACGCCGAGGTCGGCGCGTTCCTCGGCGGCGGCGTCCAGGTGCGCCTGCCGGGCCAGCGCCTCGGTGTGGCGGCGTTTGCGGTCGGCCAGGCCCCCGCCGGCGTCGAGTTCGTCGCGGGCCGCGCGCAGGGCGGACCCGCTGATCGTCGCCGCGGTCTCCTCCTGGGCGGCCAGCCCGTCGGCGGCGGCCAGCAGGGACCGCGCCCACGCTTCCTGATCATCGTCGTCGTCGGGTACGTCTTCGAGCAGCCCGTCGCCGGCCGCGCCGCGCATCCGGTCGGCCACCGAGGCCACGGCCTTGGCCAGGTCCTCCTGGTCGCGCCAGGTCTGGGTACGGTGGTCGGCCAGCCACTTCTCCATCTGCCCGAAGACCTTGACCGAGAACAGCCGTTCGAGCAGGGCGTGCCGCAGTTCCCCGTCGGCGCGCAGGAACTTGGCGAACTCCCCCTGGGGCAGCATCGCCACCTGCTGGAACTGCGCCGCGTTCATCCCCAGCAGGCCGCCGACCAGGTCGCCCGCCTCGTCGATGCGGCCGGACAGGAACGTCCACTCCCCCTGCGCGGAAAGCTCCTCCAGCAGGACCTTGGCCTTCTCCTCCACCGTGCCCTCGCCGCGCTGCTTGGGGCGCTGCCAGGCCGGGGAGCGGATCAGCCGCAACCGGCGGCAGCGTACGGTGGCCTCCAGCTCCACCTTCGGCCCCCGGCCGGGCGGCGCGTGGTCGCAGCGCAGGCTCCGCGCGTCGTTGCGCTGGCCGGGGACCTGGCCGTAGAGGGCGTAGCAGACCGCGTCGAGCACGGTCGTCTTGCCCGCGCCGGTCGGCCCGTGGATCAGGAACAGCCCGGCCTCGCCGAAGGCGTCGAAGTCGACGGTCTCGGTGCCGGGGAAGGAGCCGAAGGCGGTGATGGTGAGGCGGTGCAGCCGCATCTACGCCGCCGCCTCCTTGATCCGGCACGCCTCGACGGCCTGCTGGAGCAGCTCGCGCTCGGCGTCGTCGGCCGGTTCGCCGCGCACCTCGCGGACGAAGTCGAGGGCCACGTCGATCTCCGGCCGACCGGCCGCCGTGCTCCGCACGGCCGGCCGTTCGCCGCCGCCCTCCGGCTGGAAGGCCAGGGTGAGGGTGTGCGGGAAACGCTGCCGCAGGCGTTCCATCGCGCCCTTGGGCCGGACCGGGTCGGTGAGCACCACGGCCAGCCAGTGGTCTTCGACACCGGCGTGGCGCGGGGAGGTCAGCAGGTCGTCCAGGTGACCGCTGAGCCGGGCGATCGGGCGCGGTACCGGGGCGGGCACGAACTCCGCCGCCTCCATCCCGCCCTCGCCCAGGGCGACCAGCCACGAGCCCTTGGTGTGACGCTCCTCGGAGAAGGAGTAGGCGATCGGGGAGCCGGAGTAGCGGACCGTCTCGCTCATCCGCTGGCGGCCGTGCAGGTGGCCGAGCGCGACGTAGCCGACGCCGTCGAAGGCGTCCAGCGGGACGTTGTCCACGCCGCCGACCCGGATGTCCCGCTCGCTCTCGCTGGCCTCGCCGCCGGTCACGAAGGCGTGCGCGAGCACCACCGAGGGGCCCGCCCGGTCCGCGGCGTCGGCCTTGATCAGTGACATGGCGTGCCGGATCGCCGCGTCGTGGCTGCGGGCGGTGAGCTCCCAGGGCCCGCGGACCATCTCCGGCTCCAGGTAGGGGATGCCGTAGAAGGCCACGCCGTCCACCAGCACGGGGGTGGCCACCGCGGCCGGGTCGGTGCGCAGATGGACGCCGCCCGCGTCGATCAGCCCGGCCCCGAACCCCAGCCGCCGCGGCGAGTCGTGGTTGCCGCTGATCATGATCACCCGCGCGCCCGCGCCCGCGAGCCGGTGCAGTGCCTCGTTGCACAGCGTCACCGCGTCCACCGGCGGCAGCGCGCGGTCGTAGATGTCGCCGGCCACCGCCACGACGTCGATCCGCTCGCTCCTGACGGTCTCGACCAGATGATCCACGAACGCGGCCTGTGCGGCGAGCAGGCTCTCGCGGTGGAAGGAGCGGCCGAGGTGCCAGTCGGAGGTGTGCAGCACGCGCATGTCGCAGGACGCTAACAGTTTCCGGCGACGAATCAGGCCGAACACGCACTGGCGGCGGGCGGTTTCTTTGCCGAGTACGCTGAAAGATCGGAGGGAACATTAACGACATTGGGCCGTCTCTGGCCCCGATCCGGGGAGCGGTACAGGTGCGCGTCGGTCGAGGCACGCTGAGCGTGGCCGCCGGTCTGGTGCTGGTCGTGCTCGCCACGGTGGGTTACGCGCTGCCGCCGTCGTTCGATCCGCCTCCGCTCAAGGCGGACGCCGCGCTCAGCTCGCTGCCTCCGCAGCCCGCGAGCGAGCGGGCCCCGGTGGCCAGCAAAGGCCCGATCACCACCGAGCAGGTCACGATCCCGCTGCAGGGCACGACGTCCCAGGCGATCATCTGGGCGCCGATGACGCCAGGGCCGCACCCGGCCGTGGTCTTCGTGCACGGGTCGGGCTCGGCCGACCGGCGCGAGTTCGCCGCCCAGGCCGAGTGGCTGGCCAAGGCGGGCGTCATCACGCTCGGCTATGACAAGCGGTCGGTGGGCTACTCCTTCGGCACCCGCGACTTCGGGCTGCTCGCCGACGACATCCTGCGCATGGTGCGGCACCTGCGCCAGCGCCCGGACGTCGACCGCACCCGGATCGGGCTGTGGGGCGTCAGCGAGGGCACCTGGGCCACCCCGATCGCCGCCGCGCGCAGCGCCGACGTCGGCTTCCTGGTCATGGTGTCGGCGCCCAACGTCTCACCGCTGCGCCAGGTCGCCTGGGCGCTGAACGAGCAGTTGCTGCGGCTGTACGCCCCGGTGGGCGTGCGCGACCTGCTGTCGCGGGCGATGGGCGTGGTCGGCCTGGACTTCCTGCGCCACGACCCGCTGCCCTGGCTGTCCAGGGTCCATCAGCCGGTGCTGGCGCTCTACGGCACGATGGACCCCTCGATCCCGTTCGTGGAGAGCACCCAGGCGCTGACCGAGGGCCTGGCGGCGGCCGGCAACGACCGTTACACGATCAGGTTCCTCGGCGGCGCCGACCACGCGATGCGGATCGGCGCGGGCCCGTTCGCGCCCGGCTACCTGGAGACGCTGGTCAACTGGATCGACGGCCTGCCCCAGAACGGCACGCCGGCCGTGCGGATGGCCGGGGCCACCCCGGTCCAGCGGTACCAGGCCAGCGACGTGCCGGCCGCTCCCTGGTACGCGGGCGGCACGGTGCTCGGGCTGGCGCTGTGCCTGGCGGTCGTGGGCTACGTGGCCGGGCCGGTCGCGCAGTTCGTCGTACGGCTGCGCGGGCGCGACACCCGGGCGCAGACCAACGCCCTGCTCTGGCCGCCGATCCGGCGGCGGCTGCGGCGGATGGCGCTGACCGGCCTCGGCCTGCTGGTGTCGGTGCTCGGCTTCATCACGCTGCTGGTGCTGTTCTCGATCAACCAGGCGGGGGCGTGGCCCGCCGTGCTGTCCGGCTGGATCGTGGTCCGGGTGCTCGCGGTGCTGATGCTGCTCCAGGAGGTCACGGCGGTGGCCGCGGTGGTGTCGGCGCTGCGCGAGGGCTGGCAGCCGAGCCGCTGGCAGCACGTGGCCATCGCCGGGGTGCTCGGCGGCACCGGCGTGCTGCTGGCGGTGGCCGCCTACTACGGGTTGTTCGCGTTCCCCTGGTAGGCGTCGCCGGCCAGGTGGCAGCGCGTCCAGCGGTCCATCTCGCCGAACACCTGCTTGCGCACCGGCTCGGCGGACAGCACGAGGTCGTGGATGCCGCCGGGCACCCGGACACATGTGACGTGCCCGCCGATCCTGGTCGCCCAGCGGGCCATGTGGTCGGGGTCCAGGACCACGTCAGCGCTGTGCGCCTCGGGGGCGAAGTCGCGCAGCCGCAGGCCCTTGTCCGCGCACAGCACCAGGACCGGCACGTCGACGTTCAGCCCGCCGTGCAGGCGGCGCTGGGCCCTGCGGACGGCCGACACCCACACGGCGTGGACGGGGAACCCGGTGAGCGGCTTCCAGGCCAGGTCGTAGTCCCATTCGCCGTGGAAGGTGTGGTGCAGGCTCCTGCCGTACGCGGTGGCCAGGGCCAGCGGGAGCACCGTGCGGGCGGGCACCCGGGCCAGCGGCCAGATCAGCAGGTCGGCCATGGAGCGCAGGTACGCCGAGACGTTGAGGTCCAGGAAGGGGCTGTTGAGGATGAGGCCCTGCACCCGGCCCGTGCCGCGGACCCGGTCGGCCCACAGCGCGGCGATGAGCCCGCCGGTGGAGTGGGCGTTGACCACGACGACCTCGTTGCCGTCGTCCTCGCGGATGATCCGCACGGCCTCGTCGATCTCCGGGAAGTAGTGCGTCATGCTGCGCACCAGCGCGGGGGTCTGGTGCGGGAGCAGGGACCTGCCGTACTTGCGCAGGTCCAGCGCGTAGAAGTGGAACCCCTGCGCGACGAAGTGGTCGGCCAGGTGGGTCTGGAAGAAGTAGTCGGTGAAGCCGTGGATGTAGAGCACGGCGCGCCGCGAAGACCCGGCCGCCCGCCGCCGCACCAGGGTGGCGACGACCTCGCCCTCCTCGTCGTGTCCCATGGGCAGGACGGTGGCCTCGTAACCGGGTCCGAGCACATCGAGCATGCCTCACGTTAACCCGTTGCCGGGCCGTCCGCACCGACCGGGCAGGGGCCGGGAAAGTTTGTGGATCGACTCGGCGTACCCCGGCCGGGACACGCGTTCGCGGGATATTCACGCGCCGGTACCCTGTCAGCCACGCTGACCCGTCTAGTGTCCCCCACGACGCCGGGTGGGGGACACTTGGGACATATCGCGAGGGGAACAAGCGCGAGTGCGGGAACGATCGAGAACGCTCGGCATCGGTGCGGTGATCGGGTGGACGCTGGTGTCCGTGGTCGCGCCTGGTGCCGCGCACCTCAAGACCGGCCATCGGCGGACGGGGTTCGCGCTGCTCGGCGTCTACGCGGCGCTGCTGATCACGGCCGGCGTACGGGCCCTCACCGCCGACGCCGGCTTCATCGGGCGGCTGACCTCGCCGGAGTGGCTGACCGGGATCACCGTCGGCGCGGTCGTGCTGGGGCTGGGCTGGTTCGCCGTGATCGTCCACTCGTTCGTCGTGCTGCGGCCCGGGGTGCTCCAGGCGCGCGGGCAGGCGATCACCGGAGTGGTGGCCGGGCTCACCGCGGTGGCGGTGCTGGTGCCGTTCGCCTGGGCGGTGAACTTCGTCACGGTCAGCCGGCGCACGCTCGACGAGGTGTTCGACAGCGCGCCCGACCCCACCGAGACCGTCAAGCCGGAGGACCCGTGGAACGGCCGCGACCGGCTCAACGTCCTGCTGCTCGGCGGTGACGCCGACGACCACCGCGTCGGGGTGCGCACCGACAGCATCAACGTGGCCAGCGTGGACATCAAGACCGGCAGCACCGTGCTGCTCAGCCTGCCGCGCAACCTGGAGAACGTCCGGTTCCCTCCGGACAGCCCGATGCACGCCCGCTTCCCTGACGGGTTCCGGCTGCCGGTCGGGCCGGGCGGCGGGCGCGAGGACCTGCTCTTCGCGGTGTGGGAGTACGCCGACACGCACCCGGAGATCTTCGGCGGGCGCAAGAACCAGGGCGCGCGCACGCTGAAGGAGACGGTCGGCTACACCCTCGGGCTGAAGGTCGACTGGTTCGCGCTGGTCAACATGTGGGGCTTCGCCCGGCTCATCGACGCCATCGGCGGGGTCACCCTGACGGTGGACCGGGACGTGGTCTTCGGCAAGTACAACGAGGGCCTGGTCAAGGCGGGCACCCGCAAGCTCGGCGGCGCGGACGCGATGTGGTTCGCCCGGTCCAGGACCAACAGCGATGACTTCACCCGGATGCGCCGCCAGCGCTGCGTGCTCGGCGCGCTGCTGGAGCAGGCCGACCCCGCCACCGTGCTGGCCCGCTTCAACAGGGTCGCGCTGGCCACCAAGGAACTGCTGCGCACCGACATCCCCCGGCCCATGCTGGAACACCTCGTCCCGGTCGCGCTGCGGGTGAAGAACGCCAAGGTGAACAGCGTGCAGTTCGTACCGCCGCTGATCAACACCGGATACCCGGACTGGACGAAGATCCGCTCCGTGACCGCGAAGGCCATCCGCGACTCGGTGCGGCCCAAGCCCGCGCGGGCCGCCAAGGCCTCTCCGGAGACCTCGGCGGACTCCTCACCCAAGGCGGCCGCCAAGAAGCGCACGCCGTCGCCGACCACGACCGGGGGCGGCCTGGAAGGCGTGACCGGCCTGACGGACGGCTGCAGCGGCGGCTGATCCGGCCTCAGGCGGCCATCCCGGGCGTCAGGCGGTGAAGGACATCGTGGCCAGCCGGCGCAGGCGCGCCTCGTCCACGGTGTGGCCGAGGCCGGGCTGGGTCAGCGGGACGGCGACGACGCCGCCCGCGGCCCCGACCGGCGGGGTCACGATCTGCGCGCTGCGCGGCGGCTGGGTGACGTCGCAGGGCAGGGTGCAGCCCGGCATCGCCGCCACCGCCACGGTCGCCGCCCTGGCCAGGCCGGTGCCCTGGCCGCCCGCGCAGAGGATCTCCCACCCGGCGGCCATGGCCCGGTCGTGGACCCGGCGCACGTCGCTGAGCGAGGGGAAGCGCGCGGGCCGCAGCAGCAGCGCCCTGGCCGAGCCCGCGGAGACGTGCGCGGCCAGCTCGGCGTCGGAGCCCGCCTCGACGGCGACCGCCGCCGAGACCCGGTCTTGCAGGATGGCGTGGGTGACCGGGTCGGTCGTCCCGAACGGCCGCTCGATCACCGCGATGTCGTAGGAGTCGAGCGCGACCAGGGCGTCGATCTCGGTGTAGGCGGCCTGGGCGTCCACGGACATGGCGAGGCCGGGGAACGCCTGGCGTACGGCGCGCACCGGCTCGACGTCCCAGCCGGGGTGGACGTCCAGCGTGACGTGCGCGTATCCGCCGCAGACCTGCTGGTTGACCCGCGCCACCAGGCTCTCCAGCGACCGGTCGCCGGCGATCCTGACCGTCGCCATCAGCGAGGTGCGGCTGCCGCCGAGCGCGTGCGCGAGCGGGACGCCGCGCATCCGTGCCCAAAGGTCCCAGCACGCCATGTCCGCAACGCTGCCGCCGCGCGAGATCGTGTCGAGTTCGTCGGGATGCTCCCAGTCGACGCCGACCAGCGCGGGCGCCAGGCTCTCCTCAAGCGTCGTCCACGCCTTGTCCAGGCCGGGCTCGACGACCTCGCCCCACCCGGTCATCCCGCCATGGTCGGTCAGCCGGACGAGAATGCTCTCCGGCCGCCTGCCGTACGGCAGGGTGAGCCGGAAGACCTCGATTTCGCGGACGCGCGGCAATGGACCCCCTGGTGTGCTGGCTTGGTGACGAGCGACCCGCCCATGCCCCCTCCCGCGCGCCTCTCCCTTCCATGG
>NZ_POUA01000352.1 GCF_003236385.1 Spongiactinospora gelatinilytica | reverse complement strand
GGTCGTGGGGGATCTCGCGACGGCGGCGCGGCTGGGCGTCCCGTCCACCGGGCACGCGCACATCGCGCGGGAGGAGTCGCCGCGGGCGGTACCGGCCAACCTGCGGCTGGAGCCGGGCGGGACCTCTGTGGAGGAACTGATCGCGGGGGTCGAGGACGGCGTTTACGTGCAGCGGTTCTGGTACACCAGGGTCGTCGATCCGGCCGCCACCACGATCACCGGCGTCAGCAGGGACGGCTGCTTCCGGATCAGGAACGGGCGGCTGGCCGGGCCGGTGGCCGGCAAGCGGTTCACCGAGAGCGTGCTCGGCGTGCTGTCCCGGGTGGACGCGGTCGGCGACACGCCGGCCACCCAGCCGCTGATGAACGTTTGGAACGGCTGCGCCACCGCTCCCGCGCTGCGCGTGCGCGGCTTCCGCTTCGGCCCGGCGGGAGGTGCGCGGTGAAGGTCGGGAACAACGCGGATCGGCTGGTCACCCAGGTCCTCGCGGGCGAGGTGTGGCCGCCGCTGGCCGACCGGAACGGCTACCGGGTGGACGCGGACGGCCGGCCGTTCCTGCTGCCCGGCATGGGCGGCGTCACGCTGGGCGCGCACCCCGGCGACCCGGCCACCGGCTACGCCGCCGACCACCTGGAGCCCGGCCTGTCGATCCGGCACCGCGACCCCGACGCCAACATGGCACTCCAGTTCCTGTCCTGCGTCGGCAACGTGGTACGGCTCGCCGACGGGACCGAGGGCGTGGTGATCGGCCAGCACGCGTACGTGCTCGCCGACTTCCCCGAGCCGGTGCCGGCCGGGGTGACGGTCGGCGACCAGGTGACCGTGCTGGCCCGCGGCCAGGGCCTTCGGCTGGCCGACCACCCCCTTCTGACGGTCAAGAACTGCTCGCCGGACCTGCTCGCCCGGATGCCCGGCGGCACCCGCGCCGACGGCCGCCTTGAGGTCCATGTGGCGGCCCGGGTGCCGGCCGAGGCGATGGGCGCGGGCGTCGGCATGCCCTCGGAGTTCGCCAACACCGACCTGATGGGCGCCTACGCCGGGCTGTCCGCCGACCTGTCGCTCGGGCTGGAAGGGCTGCGGGTGGGCGACTTCGTCGCCCTCGAAGACGCCGACCACTCCTACGGGCGGGGCCACCGGGCCGGTCACGTCACCATCGGCGTGATCTCGACCGGGCACTGCCTGCTGTTCGGGCACGGGCCCGGACCCTCCACGCTGATCAGCGGCCCGGCCGCGGCCTTCCACCTGGTGGACGACCCGGACGCCAACCTGGCCGCGCTCTACCCCGAAGGGGCCGCCATATGACGAGCGTCGCCATGAACCTGCTCGGCGTGGTCGAGCATCCGGGGATCTCGGGGGGCTCGCCGTACCGGGTGGACGCGGCCGGCCGGCCGTACGTGCCGGTGGGGGACGGCGGGATCGTGCTCGGCGTACGTCTGGGCGACTCGGCGTACGGCTTCGAGGCCGACCACGCCGCGCCCGGCGCGTGCCTGGTCCACCCCGACCCGGCCGCCCGGCACGCGCTGACCGCGTACGCCTGCGTGGGCAACGAGGTGATCGTGCGCACCGGGGCGGCGGCCGGGGCGCGCGGCTGGGTGACCGGCAAGCGCGGCGAGGCCGGGCGGGTGATCGTGCTGCTCGGCCAGGACGACCTGGCCCGGCTGCGGCCCGGCGACCAGGTGAGCGTGCGGGCCTCCGGCCAGGGGGCACGGCTGCCGGGTGCGGGCGTGGAGCTGCTGAACCTGGACCCGGAGCTGCTGCCGTACCTGCCGGTGACCGTGGACGCGGACGGGGTGGAGGTCACCGTGCGCGGCGTCATCCCGAGCCGGCTGGCCGGCAACGGCCTCGGCCGCCCCGCGCACATGTGGGACCTCGACGTCCAGACCGGCCCGGACACCCCCGGCCTGGCGGGCCTGCGGCTCGGTGATCTCGTTTCGCTTGACGATGTCGATGTGCGGTACAACATGGGCTATCGGAGAGGCCGGCGCACCGTCGGCCTCGTGGTCCACGGCGACAGCCCGCAGCCTGGCCACGGCCCCGGCGTGATGCCGTTCATCACCGGCCCGGCGGGGCGCGTGCGGGTCACGGCGAGCCCGCGGGACGGCCTGGGCCTGACCGAGGGCGCGCTGCGCCGGATGAGAGGAGCAAGGCCCCGGTGATCGAGCACCTGTCCCTCCCCGACACGGTACGGCTCGCGCTGCGCCGGAAGATCCTCAACAACGAGCTGCCGGCCGGCACCCGCCTGGTCGAGGCGGGCATCGCCGACGACTACGGCGTCAGCCGCGCCACCGTCCGCCAGGCCCTGCGCGACCTTCAGATCGAGGGACTGGTGGACATCAGCCCGCGCCGCTACACGATGGTGACCCGGATGTCACCTGAGGACATACACGACATCTGCTACGCCCGCTGCGTCCTCGAAACCGCGGCGGCCCGCGACGCCCTGGCCCGCCTGCCGGACGGCTTCTTCGCCGGCCTCGAACGCATCATCGAGGAGATGGCCGCCGCCGCCGAGGCCGGCGACATGCACGAACTCGTCGACATCGACACCCGCTTCCACCACGAGATCGTCCGCGCCTCCGGCCGCCGCCGCCTCGCCGAACTGTGGGGCACCATGAACGGCCACATGTACGCCCTGATGCGCTCCTCCCTGGACCGCCAGCACCTCGCCATGCCCGAAGCCGTCGCCCGCCACCGCCACGTCATCGACGCCCTGGCCAGCGGCGACCTCAAACTCATCGAATCAGTCATCCACGACCACTACCTGCACCCGGCCCTCCCGGAAGATGACCTCTGACCTGCTTCAATGGCGAGATGATGTTGCACTTGCCGGTGGTGACCTACACGGGGACGGCGGAGGACGCCCTGCCGTTCGTGCCGCGTCGGCCACGCGGTGGGCCCTTGGTCCAGACGATGATGTGCTCCCAGTCGTGCGTGTGCCCGCAGACGTCGCAGCCGGGTTGTGTGGTCTGGTCCTTGACGCCGTCGGTCGTCGGTTTCGCCGGTACTGGCCCACCCTCGGTCCCGGGCCGGGTTCAACGGCGGGGTGCCCGCGCGCAGGTCCGGCGACGCCGAAGGATCAGGGGCCAGCGTCGCGTCGCGCCACTGACCAATCGAGTCCGTTTCACTGCTCACTTCCTGACCGTTCGCCAGGTGGGGTCCATGTCGAGATGCATGTGATTCGCATATATGCTTATCGCATGGACGTGACGGAACGTACAGAAGCGGCGATCGGGCGGTGGCACGAGGTCGTGAACGCGGGCGATCTGGCGGCGGCGCGAGGGGTCGTGGCCGATCAGGTCGTGGTCAACGGGCCGAAGGGGGCGGGGGTGATCACGGCGGAGGGGTTCGCCGAGTGGGTCGCGCGATCGGGGATCCGGCTGCGGCCTCGGGCGTGGCATCCGGTCGGTGATCAGGTGATGGTCGTCGAGCAGGACGCGCGCTGGCCGGGCGACGAGGCGTGGAGTCAGGTCGCCACGGTCTTCCGCGTCACCGGCGACCGGGTCTCCGCCGCGCTCCGGTTTTCTGATCTTCGAGCCGCGCTGGACTTCGCCTCCATTCACCCTGGACTCGCCGCGACCGAGGGCGGCCCTGAGGCGGAGGGCGCGGGGCAGGCGTTGTTCCGGTTCGTCCGGCACTGGTCACGGCGGCGGCATGGGCCGGACGACGGCGAGCGGGGCCGTGAGGTGCTGGTGACCGAGGCCGTCTGCGCCCTTCAGGAGCGCGGCGAGGTGACCGTCAACGACGTGGCCGCCGAACTCGGCATCGACCAGTCCGGCGCGTCCCGCATGCTCGCCCACGCCGCCGGGCGCGGCCTGCTCGCGATGACCCCGTCCGAGGCCGACGCGCGCCGACGTACCGTCACCCTGACCGTCGCGGGCCACGACTTCCTGGCCGCGGCCCACCGGTGGCAGGACGAGACCTTCGCCACCCTCACCGCCGGTTGGACCCCCGCCGAGCGCACCGGCTTTCAGCAGGCCATGACCCGTCTCATCACCGCTTCCGCCGCCCTCACCCACGGCTCGCCCGGGACAGGACCGCGGTAGCGATCCCGCCCAGCATCGCGCGCCGCCGGCGACCGGGTGCTGGAGATCGGCACGGGCACCGGGTGGACCGCCGCCCTGCTGTCCCACCTCGCCGGCGAGCAGAACGTCACCTCGATCGAGGTCGATGCGGCGGTGGGCGAGCGGGCCGCGAAGAATCTCAGCGAGGCCGGAGTACACCCGCACCTGATCGTCGGCGACGGCGCGGACGGCGCGCCGGCCCACGCGCCCTACGCCCGGGTACACGTCACCTGCGGCATTCGCACCGTGCCGTACGCCTGGGTCGAGCAGACCCGCCCCGGCGGCGTCATCGTCGCGCCCTGGTGCCCGAACTTCGGCGACGACCACGCGCTGCGCCTGATCGTCACTCCGGACGGCATCGCGCACGGACGGTTCCCCGGCTACTCCTCCTACATGATGATGCGCTCCCAGCGTGATCCGCGAGGCCGGCCGACACCTGCTGCCGACCGGATCCATTGCGCCACGACCCGCATCGACCCCAGGACCGTGGCGTCCGCGCCGCCCGGGGCGGGCCTGGCGATGGCCTCGCTCACCGGCCTCAGTTCCTACGGATTCCAGACCGGCGACGGTGGCTACGTGTTCGCCATCATCGACCCGGCCGACCACGACCAATGGTGCACGGTCACCTGGCGGCCGGACATCGACGACTACCAGGTCTACCAGGTCGGCGATCGGCCATTGTGGGAGGAGGTGACCGACGCCTACTTCCGGTGGGTGGCATGGGGCGAGCCGGGCCGGGACCGCTTCGGGATGACGGTCACCCCGGACGGGCAGCAGGTGTGGCTGGATACCCCCGATCACACGATCGGTTGATGATCAAGGGGTAGCAGGGCACGGAACTCGCGTACCGCTCCCTGGTCCTTTCGGTCGATCGGCACGGCCCGCAGCACCCGGCGGCCGGTCTCCGTGACCATCACGTTCCGGTACGAGGGCGGCAAGGAAGCGAACGCCTCCGATGCCTCCCTTACACCTTCGTCCACCCCGCCATTCACCACCGTGCACAATGCGCTATGAAGACGAGCGTTGACCCGCACGTGATACCCGCGAGGGTTGCCCGACAGAACATGGTTTTGCATCGCAACCGCGTTGTCGCGATCACCGATGCCCGCGTACACCTGACTCAGGGTGAACGGCAGACGGTAATCCAGCGACGGCTCCCAAAAACCTTGCACAGGGGCGAAGTTGCTGTCGGCGATGTCCTGGAGCCGCTGCGCTGCGGCCAGAGCCCGTTCTCTTTGCCCGAGGAGGGCGAACGTCTTCGCCTGTGCGCCTACCAACAGCGCCAAGCCGGCCGACGGCGCTGCATCGTCACCCACGCGCTTCAGAGCATTGCCGATCACACGCAGGTTCGTCGCCAGGTCACGCAGACCGTAGAGACTGTGACCGGCCTCATGACCGACGATCCGTAGCCACAGCGCCATGTCGCCGCTCGCTTCGGCCGCTCCACGAGCCGTCCGGTACCAGCGCAACGCCGGCCCGACCTCACCGAGCCGGGTGAGCACGCTGGCATGGTAGGCCGACAACGTGGCCGTCACACGCTGGAGTTCCATGACCCTAGCAGCGGGGGCGGTCGTCATCTGCTGTTGGAGGGCCACAAGGTCTGTGAGCAGATCATCGTGTACCTGGGCGGCTGGACGGGTGCTGACGGCGTGCAGATGATCCGCGCAGGCGATGTGCCAGTCCTCCAGAGCGCGCGGGGGCTGGAGAGTCATGTCGAGTAGTTCACGGGTGGCTTCGGCACGCCCACCAGGTGCGGCGGCGAGGCCGAGCCCGGTAGCGGCCAAGAGCAGCAGGCGGCGGCGCTCCATTTCCTCTTCCTCACTGAGGGGGTATCGTCCCAGACTACGCAACCGGTCTCCTTCGGCGATAGTGGCATACAATTCCACAAGTTGGCCATCCGCGCCGAACTTCCGGTCGAGAGCGGCAACGGATTCGAGGGGTGGTATATGTACCCCTCGCTCCCATTTGCCCAGCCCTGAAAACTCTGTAACTCCTTGAGCCGCTTCTCGTAACGTCAGTTTCGCCGCGTCACGGTATGCGCGCAACGTAGCGCCGAAGTGCTCCCACTCTGGTCCTGGAGCTTTTGTCATGGTCGTCCCCTGCTCATGGCCTGGCGATCCTGTGGAGTTGTGGAGACTCCAGCTCTCCACAAGAAAGGGCTGGTTCGCGTCCATCGCCACAGCCAATATTGCACTGTCCGATCCAATCGGGCCATGAAATGCGGGAACCCGCCGAGCGGCTGGGCAGTAACTCGGCGGGCCCCTGGCCGCAAAGGAGGTGCGACTTAGTGCATAAGAATAGGGCGCTGGCGAAGATCGTGAGCGGATTCGCCGGATTCGACGTGAAAGTACCTGATAGTGCGCGGCATCGCGGACCTGAACATCAACGGCACTGGGAGCGTGTCTGATGGACCCGTTCATGCCTCCCTACCAGGTAGTACGCACACGACCCGAGACCACCGCGACCGCCAAGCAGCTCGTCGTGGCACTCATCGGCTTGGGGTTGCGCGGCATCACCCTCATCGAAGACCGCGACAAAGTACTGGTGTCGGTGTGCCACGGCCTGGTCGCGGCCGTCAAGGACGACGGGATCTGGTGGCACAGCCCGCGCGAGCTCCGGCCGGGCGTCCCGCTGTACGTTCACCGCGGCACGGTGGCCGGCGCAGCCGAGGCGCTGGCGGGCGACCACGCGCTGCTGAACCCCGGCCCGCAGCCTCCTGCAGAGGTGCGGCATGTCGCAGCTCCTCTTTGACCCTCCTGTCCTCCGCCGCTCTGCCGGGCCTCCCCTGCTCGCGGTCTGGGAAGTCCAGTCCGGCGCGAGCGGCGTGACCGACAGCGTGGCCGCCGCCGAGAAGGCCATGCTGGATGCCCTCGAAGCCCTCGATGACGGCTGGGGGCGGGTACGGCTGGCGCATCTGCGGGTCGTCGGCATCGGCTACCACTACGGCGAGACGCTGGTCACCGCACATCGTAAAAGCGGCACGACCACGATCGTGCCTGGGACGCGTGAGTGATCACACCATGAGCAGGCGCGGCAGCACGGCGCGGTCGCTGCCGCGCCGTACGACGGGGATTGCAGGACCCCGAGCGGGCGGGCCGGAACCGGTAGTGCCGACCCGCCCGCACCCCCCACGCGCGCGGCGGCCGGAAGAGTGACCTTGTCTTCCCTCCGGCATTCAACGCCGCGTCGTGCATCGGGCCGCATCCGGGCGGCCGGTGTACACCCCGGGCGGGCCCGGGAAACCCCCAGGCCCGCCCGGCTCTCCAACATTTCTCATAAGGCGCGGCGAACCCCACCACCCCGCCGCGCGGGCACGGGGAACGCGGAGCCCCCTGCCCCCAGGGTGTGGGCGGGCCGGCCACAGCTCCCCGGCCCGCCCACACCCACCATTCCCTACGGAGCAACCGAGTGTCCTGCCGGCGAGACCCGCCCCGAAGGCTTCCTGACGACGTGCAAAAGCATCGCCATGGCAGGCGGGGGCGTTGAGGGTGTCATCGGGGCCTCCACGGCAACATCATCAAAGGGAGGAGGTCCCCTTCAACCGGGACCTCCCCAGAGTGGATCAACGCGGCGCGCAGTGCCTTACACGGCCTATCCGCTCCGCGTCGAAGGTCTCCAGGCGCCAGGACCCCTGTGAACGTGACCTCGCCTGCCGCCGCCCACTCCGAAAGTGGACGTACCCCGCCGCCACCGGCTGGGGTGGGTCCAATGTTTGGCATTGGCGCTAGTTGTCGGGCTGGGTGGGGAGTGGCGACTTCTTTGGTCGGTGTGATTTAAGGGCGGGGCTCTTGGGGAGTGGGAAATGCCCCCGTGGGGTTACATGGGGGAAGTGTGTTCGGTGGCGTTGGCGGTCGAGCGGAGCCCGACATGAAAGGGAACTGTCCGAGCGTCAGCGAGGGCCGTTTTGCTCGTTGGAGGTGGGGCCGGTATTGGTGG
>NZ_POUA01000351.1 GCF_003236385.1 Spongiactinospora gelatinilytica | reverse complement strand
GCGAAGGCCGAATGGGCGATGTTCGGCGGGGTGGCGGCGGTGGCGTTCGAGCTGTTCACCCGCTGATCGCGGCCGGTGGGGCGAGCCGGTGGGCAGGTCAGTGGGCGGCGGTTTCAGTGGCGGCCTCAGTGGCGGCTTCGGCGGCGGTGCGGGTGGCCTCGATGAACGACTTGTGCCTGGCCCCCCACTCCCCCAGCGGGGCGAGTGCCTGGTTGAGGGAAAGGCCCAGGTCGGTCAGGGAGTATTCGACCTTGGGCGGGACCTGGTGGTAGACCTCGCGGTGGACGACCTCGTCGGCCTCCAGTTCGCGAAGCTGCTGGATCAGCATCTTCTCGCTGACCCCGGGGACCTGCCGTTTGAGCTCGCCGAAGCGGTGCGGTGCGCCGTCGCCGAGGGCCCACAAGATCAGCGCTTTCCATTTGCCGCCGACGACGTCGACGGCGGCGTCCAGCCCGCACAGGTACGGCTGTCTCGGCATGGCCCCATCTCCAGGTAGTGCCGGCTTTTTGGTGAGTACCCGGCACAGGCGCCGGTACTCCCCCAGCTTAATGGGCGGGCATCGCCCCCGGGCGGGATCACATCGACGCGATGGGCTTCGGGCGGCCGATCAGCGGCCGGCCATGATGGGGGCGGGCGCATTCAGGCCGTTCGGGGACGCCTGCGGGCGGTGAACGTGCCGAGGCCCCGCCCTGTTCGGCTTCGATGCGCCCGGCCGGCTTGGGGCCGGCCGCCGGCGCCTCGCGTGCGGCCCGCCAGGCGGTGTCGCCAGGGTGGAGACGGCTGCGGGCGAGTTCGAGCTAGGCGCGGGTGCGTACCGGCAGTGCGGCCAGGCCGTGCATGAGCATCCCTGCGCGCCAGGTGAGCCGGTCCACCGGCACGTACAGCCCCGGAGTACCGCCCGGGGGGCCGGCGGCAGGTGCGGTGACCCCCAGTTCGATCAGTTCGGTGGGGTCGAACCGTGTCAGCCGGTGGTCGTCGGGGCTTTGCGGCCCGGTGTCCGCCAGGGCGGGGAACGCCTTGAGGGAGGGGTAGGCGTAGGGGAGGTATTCGGCGAGGCCGCTGGTGTGGTTGATCAGCATCCGGATCGTGATCGCGTCACCGCGTTCTCGGGAACCAGTTTCGGCAGGTAGCGGCCGATCGGCGCGTCGAGACCGATCTGACCGCTATCGACCTGTTGCAGCACGGCGGCGGTGAAGGTCTTGGTGATGCTGCCGATGCGGTGTCGCATGTCGGCGGTGACGGGACGGCCGGTGGCCACGTCGGCGGTCCCGGCCGCGCCGCGCCATACCTGGTCGCTGTGGCGGACCTCGGCGAACAGGCCCGACATGCGTCCTTTCGTATTGCCGGTGTGCTCACACCGACACTATGCACGCAGTGCGTGCAACAGCAAGTGCATAGATTAGGCTGGGCCCGGCGAGAGGGTGAGATGACAGGCAGAAGACGCTGGTCGACCGAGGAGATCCTGGAGACGGCGGCGGAGTTGCTGCGCACGGGCGACGCCGAGTCGTTCAGCGTGCGCAAGCTCGCCGCGGTGCTCGGCACCGACTCCTCCAGCCTCTACCGGCACTTCCGCAGCAAGACCGAACTGCTGCGCGCGGTCGCCGACCGGATCCTCGTGGCCGCCATGGACGGCTACCACCCCGAGGGCGACTGGAAGCAGCGCATCACGGCCCTGGCCCTGCGCGTGCGAGAGGCGTCGGGACGGCAGCCCCAGCTCGCCGCGGTGTGGGGACGCTACGCCTCGGGCGGCATCGGCTCCCGGCTGGTCATGGAGGAGATGCTGCAGGCTCTGCGCGCGTCAGGGCTGCCCGATGCGGAGATCCCGGCGCACTACCACCGGATCGCGGTCCTGATCGCGGCATTGATCGCCTCCGAGGCGGGGATCAGCGCCCTCACCCCCGAAGAGCACGAACAGGGCATGGAGCTGTTCCGCGTCGCGGTGCTCGGCGCCGACCCCGAACGCTTCCCGGCCCTGACCCACTTCGCCCGCGACGTCCGCCCGCTCGGTGCCGACCGCCGCGCCGCGTTCGAAGAGATCCTCGCCGCGCACCTGGCCCACATCGAGGCCGCGATCCGCCCGAGCTAGCCGGCCGGCCCGTCGCCGCCGGCCGCCGTTCTCCCGCATGGCCGGGTCGCCCTTGTAGCCATGAACCGGCAGGCGCGGGGATCGAGTTCGTGGCCGGTGCCGTACTCGGCGGTCCCGGCCAGGTGTTTGAACGATCGTACTAGTTGTACTATGGTTCAAATATGTGCCCGCAACGAGAAGATGTCACGACGCAGGCCGGGCCGCAGCGTGCCGGAGTTCGGGAATGGCTCGGCCTGGCACTGCTGGCGCTTCCTACCGCGCTGCTGGGGTTCGACATCACGGTTTTGTACCTGGTGTCGCCGAGCATGGCCGCCGACCTGAATCCCACGGCCACCGAGACCCTGTGGATCATGGACGCCTACGGCTTCTTCATCGCGGGGTTCCTCATCACGATGGGAACCCTGGGAGACCGAATCGGCAGACGGCGCCTGCTGATGATCGGCATCACCGCGTTCGCGGCGGTGTCGGTGCTGACCGCGTTCGCGCCGAGCGCCGGCCTGCTGATCCTGGCGCGGGCGCTGCTCGGCGTCGCCGGCGCCACGCTCATGCCCTCAACGCTGTCCCTGATCAGCAACATGTTCGCCGACGTACGCCTGCGGGCCGTGGCCATCGGCGTGTGGGCCACCGTGTTCTCCCTCGGCATGGCCGCCGGCCCGATGGTGGGCGGCGCCCTGGTCGACCGGTTCTGGTGGGGGGCGGCCTTCCTGCTGGCGGTGCCGGTGGCGGCGGTCGTCCTGGCCGGGGCGCGCCTGCTGCTGCCCGAGTACGCGGCGCCCGGCCAGGGCCGAATCGATCTCATCAGCGTCGCCCTGTCGCTGGCCGCCATCCTGCCGGTGGTTTACGCCGTCAAGCACCTCGCCGCACACGGCATCGACGCCCTGACGCCACTGCTCGCGCTGCTCGCCGCCGCGGCCGGGACCGCCTTCGTACGCAGGCAACTGCGGCTCGCCTCCCCCCTGCTGGACGTGACGCTGTTCGCCGACCGCGGCTTTTCCGCCGCCCTGGCGGTACTGCTGATCGGGCTCGTCGGCGTGGGCGGCACGATGTACCTGGTCACCCAGTTCCTGCAACTGGTCGAAGGACTGTCCCCGGCCGAGGCCGGGCTGTGGATGGGGCCACCGGCGCTGGCGATGTTCGCCGCCGCCATCGGCGCGCCGATCGTGGCCAGGCGCATCCGGCCGGGAACGGTCATGGCCGCGACACTGGGACTCTCCCTGATCGGCTACCTGCTCCTCGGCACGACGGGCAGCGACGGCTGGGCGGGCGTCGTGAGCGGCTTCGCCTTCATCTACCTCGGCCTGGGCGCCATCGCGGCGCTGGGCACCGACATCGTCGTCGGGGCCGCGCCGGCGGCCAAGTCGGGATCGGCGGCGGCGATGTCGGAGACCGTGCAGGAACTCGGCCTGGCCGTGGGGGTCGCACTGCTGGGGAGCCTCGCCACGGCCGTCTACCGTTCCCGGGCCCAGGCGCCGGAACAGGCCGCACCGGAGATCGCCCAGCGTGTCACCGACAGCCTCGGCGGGGCCTTGGCGCTGTCCGGCCGGATCCCGGTGGGCACGATCCGCGATGCGCAGGCGGCGTTCACCACCGGCCTGAACATCGCCGCCCTCACCGCAGGCGCCGCGATCGTGGCGGTGAGCGCGTTGTGCCTGCTCATGCTCAGGCACATCCGCCCGATCGGGGACTCCGGGCCGTGATCGTCTAACCTGGTGACGGGAGGGAGCATGGGCGAGGACAAGACCGCGGACGGGCGCAAGGCCAGAGGCAACAAGCGCCGAGCCGAGATCATCGAGGCCACCCTGGCGGTCATCCAGCGCGAGGGGGCGGCGGGAGTGACGCACCGCACCGTCGCCAAGGAGGCGGGCATCACCGTCAGCCTGAGCACGTACTACTTCGCCACCCTCGACGACCTGCTCGTCGGCGCCCTGACCAGCATCTCCGAGTCCTACACCGCGCGCATCCGCCACATCATCGACGAGCGTGAGGACAAGCTGCGCGGCCTGGCCGAACTCGTCGCCGAATCCGCCGGCCCCGGCCGCGACCGCGCCCTGGCCGAACGCGAACTGTCCACCCTGGCCGCCCGGCGGCCCGCCCTGCGCCCCGTCGCCCGGCGATGGCGCGAGAACGTCGCCGAACTGGCCCGGCACTGCACCGACTCCCCCGAGGCCGTGGCCGCGCTCGTCGCGACCTGCGACGGGCTCTGCGCCGCCATCCTGCTCGACAACGTTCCCGCCGACACCGGCTACGCGCACGACGTCCTGCGACAGGCGATCGGCGCCACCCCCGGTACCGGGATCGGCCAGACCGGCCCGTTGCAGACCACGGGGTGAACGACCCGGGAAACCGCCGCCCACGCCATCGCGCCGCGCGTCGAGCAGTAGGGACCCTGGTGGCACCGAGGAACTTTCGGTCGGAAATGGCCGCGAGCTGCGCTTACCTCAGGTGGTGTGACCTCGCTACGCCGACGTTGGTGCCTGCGTGGGCGGGGCCGCCGTCTTCGGCGGGCGGGCGGTAGAACCGGTCGATGTTGAGGTGACCGGCTCGCCGCGCTGCCGGCGGGCGCGTGCGTGCGAGGGTGTCGTGATCGACTTCGGCGGGCCGGCCCGCCGTGCCCGATCTCCGTGCATCCTCCGCGGTTTCGCAGGATCTGAGGCATCCTGCGATGCGTGATCGGTCAATGAGAGGCGTCCTATGACTTGCACGCCCGCGAGTTCGTGATCCTCAACCCGCACCACTTCGCAGAGCACCACAGGGTCTGCGCCCTCAGCCGCCAGCCGGGCGCACTCTCCAACAGGGCCTCGGCGCGCGCGGTCTGCTCGCGGCGGCGAGGGTGCGGGGAATCTTGCATGCCCTGTTCGGGAAGAGACCGATGGGAAAGGACCCGGCCAAGGGCACCTCGCCAGCGGTCGATCTCACAGCAACCGACGCCTCCGCAGCGCCTGCCAGGACCTACCACCCGCCGAATACGAAGCCTTCTACCGCGCCGAGATCAACCCGGCTACTTCCACCCCGGCCAGATAATCCGGCCTTTACAGATAGCGCCGGCTAAGTCGGCGTCGCCTTCGCATCGTCAAAGCGTTCGCCCACGTGTCTGGCTGTTATGTGCCTTGGCCGCAACGGAATGCACCAGCGCCTGCACATCTTTCATATGCTGGTTGAACTTTTTCTTGACATCGCCTTCGTCCGTTGTCTGGGTGGTCCACTCGCGGCAGACACATGCACCGTACCAGCCCTCAGTTCTGCCATCCGGATCGGGATGAATCTCTAGGAGGTGCGCGTCGGGATCGATGAGCGGATCTTCCCAGTACGGCGGCCATTCGCTGCCCATGGAGATCACCTCCGTGAAAGAGGAGCTATGGAGTGCCCTTGTGTTCTCTGCGGAGTCGGGTTTGTGAGGTGTGATGTGACCGGCCCATTCGGCGGCGTCGGGCGATAAGGCTCACCGGCATGCGTGCGAGGAGGCAGGCAGTGAGCCTAATGAGCCTGCGGCACGGCGGTGTCCGTCAGGCAGATGACGAGGACATCATCACCAGGTGACGGGCAGCTCGATGGGGCCGGTCACCGCATGGCCGAATTTTCGCGGGATCGATTCCGCCGCAATTGCCAGGCTCAGCTCTGGCAAGTGTTCCACTAACTGGCCGATGGCGGTCACCACCGCTTCATGGCCGAGGTGGCGGCCAATGCAGTAATGGATGCCGTGGCCGAATGACAGGTGCCCGCGCCCCTCGGTGGCGCGAGTGAAGTCCAGCCGATCTGGGGTGTCGAACACCCGCCCATCATAATTGGCCGCATCCATCGAGGGAATGACCACGTCGCCCGCCTTCAAGCACTCTCCCCCGGGGAGCCGGACATCATGCATGGCGCGTCGGGGCATGCCATCAGCCGCGGCATTGGAGAACATTCTCTCTAACTCGGTCACCGTACCGTTCAGCATCTCGGGGTGCTGCACCAGGTATTTGAATCCGCTCTCGTATCCGAGATAGGCACGGCTTAGCAGTACCTGCGTAAAAGTCCCGATATTCCCAGCTGTGGTTTCCCAGCCACCGATGATCAGGGCGATCGGCAGCATGATCACCTGTTCGGAAGGGAAATCCTGGGCATGTGCCGCAATATGTGACAGCAGGTCGTCCGCGGGCTGTCGGCGCCGTTGCTCGATCAGTGTGCCGAGATACTCCGCCATGACGGCTCCTGACGCACGCGCCTCTGCGCGCGTGGCATGCGATGTCGCGAGGAACGACGTGCTCCATTTGTAGAATTCTTCCCGGTCCTCTTCCGGTAGGCCGAGCAGATCGCATATCGCGTTCAAGGCAAAAGGCAGGGCGAAGCACTTCATCAAATCAGCGGGGCCGCCTTGATCAACCATTTCCTTGAGGAATCTATCACCTTGGCGAATGAGCTCCGGGCGTCGCCGGGCGACCGCGCGCGCGGTGAACGACGAGCTGACGAGGCGCCGGAGCGCCGTGTGCCCGGGGGGATCCATGCCGAGGAGGGTCCCGGCCAGGCCTGGGACATCGTCCACATCTAGGGCATGTTCCCGGGAGAATCGCGTGTCCTGGAGGACGAACCTCACATCGTCCCAGCGAGTGACCAAGAACGCGTGTCCGGAGGCCCGCTGGACCGCCACCACTCCGGTCGGCGTCTCTCGGATGTGGTGATACAGCGGATTGATGTCCAAGGGGGGCCGGTTGATGCCCTGCGCGTCCTGATCAAGAGGGTGACGGATCTCATTGATGTCCCAGGATATATCGGACGTCATACTAACCATCCTTAATAAGGGGGCGGGTGAGGGCGCCGGCCCGATGCGCAGGCATCCAGGCCAGGATCACCATAGAACAGCGGTGATCAATTTTGCAGAGAGCGTCAGGTTAGAGATCGGTAATCGAGCGGTGCTAGAACAGTGGCACACGTTGGGGCGCCCAGCAGATTCCGGACAGGTGGCTGCATAAGCTGACAGAAGTCTGGAAGAGGTAGGTACCTCACGAGACGTCGCAGGCAGTTCTCGCCGGAGTTCAAGGAAGAAGCCATCCACACGGTGCTAGAGGACGATCGGACGGTCACACCAGTGGCGCGCAAGCTCGAAGTGCAATTGGGAGATTCGGCATCGGACGGCGAGCAGGCAGGACGGGCGGCAGGCGATCTCGGGGCCGGAGCGTGCCCAGATCCGGGAGCTGGAGCGGCAGAAGGCCGAACTGCGGGAGAAGCTGACGTTGCTGTGAACCCTGTCGGGAAGCGAGCGGCCTGATCGCCGCTCGTGGTTTTCGGGCTCTTCGCAGACCAGGGTGTAGTGCCTGTCGGACGGTGCCCACGCACTTGAAAGTGCCTTTTGTAAGCCCTCTATTACTCACTCATGATGGCGTTACGCACTACTAGTGAGGTGAGGAAAGAAGATGGCTGAGCAGGTAACGCAACCCGACGGGTCGCAGGTCGTCATCGAGGTGTGGGCCGACCTGGGCTGCCCTTGGTGCTATGTCGCAAAGCACCGGCTCCAGGCCGCGATTTCACAGCGCCCGGACGCGGACAGGTTCGAGATCAGGATGCGATGTGTAGTACGCAGGCGACCAGGGCCTCGGGTTCGAGTTCTTCTCCGACGTGCAGGACGGCTTCTTCGCGGGCACCCTCAACCCCTACGACTCGGACGCTCTGGCAGGCGTCGCGTAGTCGGCCGGGCTGGACGGGCGGCGAGTCCGCGAGATCCTCGCGGGCGACGAGTACGCCGACCGCGTGCGCGCCGACCGCCGCGAGGGTCTGGAGCTGGGCGCCACTGGCGTCCCATTCGTTGTCCTCGGCCGCCGGGTGGCGGCCCCGGGTGCCCAGAAGGTCGCCGTCTATGCCCAGTTGCTGGAGCAGGTGGCCGGGCCGGTGCCGAGTGAGCGTGTGTCATGAGCGGGGCCAGGGGCGGGCTTCAGATCGTGG
>NZ_POUA01000350.1 GCF_003236385.1 Spongiactinospora gelatinilytica | reverse complement strand
CCCGCCAGCCCGCCCAGCGCCGACAGCAGCAGCGACTCGGTCAGGAACTGCGTGCGCACCTGGCCGCGGGTGGCCCCCAGGGAGCGGCGCAGGCCGATCTCGCCGCGCCGCTCCAGCACCGAGATGACCATGGTGTTGGCCACGCCGACCCCGCCGACCAGCAGCGCCACCGCGCCCAGCCCGAGCAGCAGCCCGGTGAAGGCCGCGTCGGCGGCCTGCTTGGCGGCGAGCGCGTCGGAGGGGCGGGAGACCTCGACCTCGTTGGGGGCCTGCGGGTTGGCCGTCGCGCCCAGCACCGCGCGTACCGCCTCGACCTGGGAGGCCCGCGAGCGGGTGTAGACGGTGGTGGCATGGCCGTCGAACCCGAGTTCGCGCTCCGCGGCGGTCCAGCCGACCAGCGCGGCGGTGTCCAGTTCGGGGGCCAGCGCCGCGGGCCGCAGGATGCCGATCACGGTGAACCACCGCCCGCCGATCAGGATCTGGACCTCGGGCCCGGCCCGGCCGATGCCGAGCCGTTCGGCGGCCAGCGCCCCGAGCACGGTCGCCGGATAGGCACCGGTGGCGTCGTTGAGCCAGGCGCCGCTCGCCACCTGCCCCCCGATCGCGGTGAGCAGGTTGGTACGCGCCGCGTAGGCGGCCAGCCCGTTGGTCTGCACCGGGGGGATCTTCCCCGTCCGGTACACCTTGGCCTGCCCGACCATGCCGATCGCCGAGACGACCTGGACCGGGGCGATCCGCCCCACCATGGCCTCGGCCTGCAGCGGCAGTTCGGCCTGGGCGCCGGTGAAGGTGGTGCCCGGGGCGACGGTGAGCAGGTTGGTGCCCAGCGAGGCCAGGGTCCGGTCCAGTTCGGCGCGCGAGGAGGAGGTGATGCCGACCACCGCGACCATGGCGGCGATGCCGATGGCGATGCCCAGCGCCGACAGCAGGGCCCGCGTGGGGCGGGTGCGCAGCCCCGCCGCGCCGACCTTGAGCACATCGCCGGGCCACATCCGCGCCGGGCGCGGCGCGCGGCTCACCGGCCGGCCTCCGCGGCCAGGCCCACAGGATGCCCCGGATCGGCCAGGGCGCCGGGATGGGCGGAATCGGAGATCATGCGGCCGTCGCGCATCTGGATCCGGCGGGGCAGGGCGGCGGCGATCTCCCGGTCGTGCGTGATGATCACCACGGTGGTGCCGGCGGCGTGCAGGCCGCGCAGCAGGTCCATCACCGCCGCCCCGGAGGCCGAGTCCAGGTTGCCGGTCGGCTCATCGGCCAGCAGCAGCGGCGGCTCACCGGCCACCGCGCGCGCCACCGCGACCCGCTGGCGTTCCCCGCCCGACATCTGGTGCGGCTTGTGGTCCATCCGGTGGGCCAGCCCGACCCGGCGCAGCGCCGCGGCGGCGCGGCGGCGGCGTTCCGCGGCGCGCAGCCCGCAGTACAACAGCCCGTCGGCGACGTTGTCCAGCGCCGTGGTGCCGGGCGCCAGATGGAACTGCTGGAAGACGAACCCGATCCGCCCCGCCCGCAGCGCCGACAACCCGGTGTCGGACAGTTCGGCGACGTCGTGGCCGTCGATGCGCACCGTGCCGGAGGTGGGCCGGTCCAAGGTGCCCAGCACGTTGAGCATGGTGGACTTGCCCGACCCCGAGGGGCCCACGATGGCCACCAGTTCCCCGCGCCCGATGCGCAGGCTCACCCCGGCAAGGGCCGCGACCCCGCCCGGGTAGACCTTGGTGACGTCGGTGAGGGCGATCATTTGGGCATCCCCACGATCGTGCCCTCGGCGACGCCCTCGCCGGAGACCTCCACCCGGCCGGCCGCGAACAGGCCGGTGCGCACCGGCACATGGCGGGAGGTGCCGCCGGTGACGACCTCCAGCCCGAAACCGCCTTCGGCCAGCGCGACCAGCGCGGCCACCGGAACGGTCAGCACGTCCTTGCGGCGCCCGGCGGTGAAGGCGACGTCCACCGCGGCCAGCGCGTAGTCCTCGGTGGCCCGCTGGGCCTTCTTGCCGGGCAGCGCGACGCTCACCTCCACGCTGGTGGCCGGTTCGGCGTCCTGGCCGGAGCCGGGGGTGATGACGGTGGAGACCTCGGTGATGCGGCCGGTGACGGTCCGCTCGTCGGGGAGGGTGATGGTGACCTTGCCGCCCTTTTCGGCCAGCCGCTGGTCGGCGGGGTCCAGGCGGACGGTGACGGCCCTGGCGGTGCCGGTATAGGACAGGATCTTGCCGCCGGGGCGGGCCGGTTCGCCTTCACCGGCCTGCACGGCCTCCACCCGTACCGCGCCGGGGGCGAAGACGACCTGGCCGAGTTCGACGACGCCGGTCTCGGGCAGGCCCAGGTCGTCCTGCCAGTCCCGTACGGCCTCGGCGGTGTCGTAGGTGAACTCGTCATCGACGGTGAACCCGTCATAGCCGAGCGCGTCGAGGTTCTTTTCCAGCTGGCGCACGTCCCGGCCCTCGATGCCGGGCTCCAGCCGGCGGTAGGCGGGCAGCGAGCCGTACAGCAGCGTCACCGGAGCGTCGTCCACTCTGAACAGCGGCTTGCCGCGGCCGATGCGGTCACCGGTGCCGGGCAGGCGGGTGAGGGTACCGGCGGTGCGGGCGCTGACCGTGGTGGCCGGGCCGTAGCCGAGTTCCCCGTCGGCGGTGGTGGTGTCGGTGAGGGTCTGCCGGGTGACCTCGGCGGTGGCCGGTGGCAACGGCGGCGGCGTGCCGCCCTTGCCGGGCGCGCCGGGGGCCTCCAGCGTGAGCGCGGCGGCGGTGGCCCCACCGGCGGCGGCGACCACGACCGCGGCCGCGATCACCACCCGCCGGCCCCGCCGCCTCCGCGGCCGAGGACGTTCCTCATCCTCGGCCGGGGAACCCGGGTGGTCGGTGACGGTGCCGTGCCCCATCAGCTTCCACCGGTCCCTGCTCCGCCACGGCCGGGCCTCGGCATCATGTCCTGGCAGGCCTTCTGGGCGGCCTCCAGATCGGGGTCCTTGGCGACCTCGCCGGTGATCATGATGCCGCGCTGACCGGGCTTGGGGTCGGGAAAGGCCTCGACGCCGTTCTCGCGCATGCACGCCGCGAACGCCCGGCCGCGTTTTTCGGCCTCAGGGTCGGGCGCACCGGTGGCGTTGGCCTGCGGGTTGTACTGCCGGCAGGTTTCCATCGCCTTGTCGGTCTTGGCCTTGTCGCCCTGGGTGAACTTCAGCCGGATGCCCTGGCCGGGCTTGGGGTCCTCCATGTCCACGCCGTTTTCGCGCATGCACTGCGCGAACTTCACGCCCATCTCATCGGGGCTCAGGCTGGGGCCGGTGCTCGCGCCGGCGGAGCCGTTCCCGGCGCCGGCCACACCGGGCCCTTCGGCGTCCCCGCCCGCGCACCCGCCGAGCAACAAGGCCATGGCCATGGCCAGGGCAAGCGGCGCCGCCGCGAACGCGCCGCGGATCGACCTGCGCATCTCCTCGCCTCCTCGCTGATGTTGGCCGGTGGTTCCGGCCGGTCGCCAGCAGATGCAACAGCAGGCGGTGTTTCCCCGGCGTTTCCCCCCGCCGGCGTACCGGGGCGGGGCGGGCTCGCTAACGGAAACCACACGCGCGGTGGGCGACCATGGTCGCCGTGGACGCCGGTGGGCGCGCGTCGGGGAAAGGACTTTCATGCGGGTGCTGGTGGTGGAGGACGAGCCGCAGCTCGCCCGGGCGATCGCCGAATGGCTGCGGCAGGAGACCCACGCGGTGGACATCGCCCACGACGGGGCCGCCGCGCAGGAACGGCTCGCCGTCAACGACTACGACGTGCTGGTACTGGATCGCGACCTGCCCGCCGTGCACGGCGACCAGGTGTGCGCCGACCTGGTGGCCACCGGCGCGGAGACACGAGTGCTGATGCTCACCGCCGCCGCCGAGATCACCGACCGGGTGGCGGGGCTGTCGCTGGGCGCCGATGACTACCTGGCCAAGCCGTTCGCGTTCGCCGAGCTGGCCGCGCGGGTGCAGGCCCTGGGGCGGCGCTCGCGCCCGGCCGCGCCGCCGGTGCTGCGCCGCTCGGGCATCACCTTGGACCCGGCCAGGCGCGAGGTGTTCCGCGGCGAGCGGTACGTGCCGCTGTCGAAGAAGGAGTTCGCGGTACTGGCCGAACTGCTGCGCGCCCAGGGCGCGGCCATCTCCGCCGAGCACCTGCTGGAAAAGGCGTGGGACGAGTACGCCGACCCGTTCACCGGCGCGGTCCGCCTGACGGTGTTCAAGCTGCGGCGCAAACTCGGCGACCCGCCGGTGGTGCAGACCGTCACCGGCGTGGGATACCGGATCCCATGAGGGCGGCCCGGCGGCGGCCGCGCCGCATCACCTTGCAGGCCCGGCTGACCCTGATCTACGGCGGGCTGTTCTTCCTGGCCGGGCTGGTGCTGCTGGGCACCACGTACGCGTTGTTCAGCCAGCAGATCACCCGGACCGGGGCCAAGGTGCTGGCCCGCACCGAGCTACCGCCCGGCGCCGCGCCCGGCAAGAACGCCGGCAAGGACCAGGCCTGGCGGGTGACGGTCAACGGCGTGCCGATGGACCCGCGAGTGGCCGAGCAGTGGATGAAGGACCAGCAGGACGCGCTGCACCGGGCGGCGACCACGTCGATGCTCACCTTCGGCGCGCCGGCGCTGCTGGTGGTCGGCGGCGCGGCGGCCGGGTTCGGCTGGCTGGTGGCCGGGCGGGTACTGGCGCCGCTGCACCGGGTGACCGACACCGCCCGGCGGATCGCCGCCGCCCCGGCCGCCGACCGCGGCCTGCACGAGCGGATCGCGCTGAAGGGCCCCGATGACGAGGTCAAGGGCCTGGCCGACGCCTTCGACACGATGGTGGAACGGCTGGACCGCTCCTTCGACGGGCAGCGCCGGTTCGTCGCCAACGCCTCCCACGAGCTGCGCACCCCGCTGACGCTGGGCCGGGCGCTGGTGGAACTGGCCATGCACCGCCAGGCGGCCTGTGAACACGTCGCGACGCTCGGCGAGGACCTACTGAAGATCAATTCGCGGCATGAGCGGCTGATCACCGGGCTTTTGGTGCTGGCCGGTTCGGAGCGGGAGATCGTCGAGCGGCTGCCGGTGGACCTGGCCGACGTGGTGGGCCATGTGGCCGCGCAGATCGAGGTGGAGGCCAAGGAGGCCGGGGTCAGCGTGGAGGAACGGGCGGGCGAGGCACCGACCGCGGGCGACGCGCTGCTGCTGGAACGACTCGTGCACAACCTGGTGGAAAACGGCATCCGGCACAACCGGCCCGGCGGCGGGTGGGTGCGGGTGGTCAGCCGCACCCGCGGGGACGGCCTGGTGGAGGTGGAGGTCAGCAACACCGGCCCGGTGGTGCCGGCCTATGAGGTGCCCTCGCTGTTCGAGCCGTTTCGCCGGCTGCCCGGCGATCGGGTGGTCACCGCCAAGGGCGCCGGGCTGGGCCTGTCGATCGTGCGGTCGGTGGCCCGCGCCCACGACGGTGATGCCATGGTACGGCCCCGCTCGGGCGGCGGGCTGATCGTCACCGTGACGTTGCCGCTCTCACCGCACGGGCCAGGTGATGAGGGCGAGGCCGAGGGCGGGGGTGAAAGGGCCCGGGTCACTCACCGGTGACGCCGTCGAGGCGTTCGCGCAGCAGGTCGGCGTGACCGTTGTGCCGGGCGTACTCTTCGATCATGTGGACCAGGACCCACCGGTGGGAGACCCGCCGGCCGTGCCGCCTGCCCTTGCCCAGCACGTCCAGCGGCAGCACCGCCGACAGGGCGCGGGCCTGGTCGATCTCGGCCTGCCAGATGGCGAACGCCTCCTCGGGCGAGGCGTCGGCGGCCTCGTCGAAGTCGTCGTCACCGGGGTGCAGCGGCGGGACGTCCTGGCCGTCCAGCACGATGCGGAACCAGGCCCGCTCCACATGGGCCATGTGCCGCACCAGGCCGAGCAGCGACAGGCTCGACGGCGGCGCCGATCGTTCGGCCAGGCGATGCGGCGGCAGGCCCGCGCACTTGACGGCGAGGGTCTGGCGGTGCCACTCCAGCCAGGAGTCGAGCATGGCGCGCTCGTCGTTGACGAAAGGCGGACTGATCCGAGGATCGCTCATGATCTCTACATGGTAATGGGGCGGGCCTTGGTGCCCGCCCGGAAGGCAGGAGCAACGCCACGGGCGGCGGCCCGCGGCGACCACCGGCGAAAGGCAGGACCCTCTGGTGTCGGACGCCCCCCAGCACGAGCGGCCCGGCCCGGACCTGCAGACCGACCGGCCGCACCCGGCGCGGGTCTATGACCACATCATCGGCGGCACCGAGAACTTCGCCGCCGACCGGCAGACCGCCGCCACCGCACTGCGGACCTGGCCGGGGCTGCGCACCTCGATGCTGGCCAACCGGGCCTGCATGCACCGCATGGCCCGCCGCCTGGCCGGCCTGGGGGTGCGGCAGTTCCTCGACATCGGCGCCGGCATCCCCTCCTCCCCCAACCTGCACGAGGTGGTCCAGCAGACCGCGCCCGAGGCGCGGGTCGTCTACGTCGACAACGACCCGATCGTCTTGGCCCACGCCCGCCCGCTGCTGACCGGCGCGCCGCAGGGCCGCACCGCCTACATCCAGGCCGACATGCGCTCTCCCGCCGGGCTGTGGGCCGACCCCGCGCTGCACCGGACGCTGGACCTGTCGCGGCCGGTGGCGCTCATGGTGATCGCGATGCTGCAGTTCGTGGAGGACGCCCACGGCCTGGTGGAGGCGCTGCTCGGGCCACTGGCCCCGGGCAGCCACCTGGCCCTCACCATCCCCACCGCCGACCTGGCCCCCGAGTCGCGGCGGCTGGCCGAGGACTACACCCGTGGCGGCATACCGATGTACCTGCGCGGCCGCGCCCAGGTGGAACGCCTGTTCACCGGCCTGGACCTGCTGGAGCCCGGTGTCGTCCCGATACCCCGCTGGCACCCCGCCCCCGGCGAGCCTGCGCTGCCCGACACCGCCACCAACATGTACGCCGCGGCCGCCCGCAAACCCTAGCGGCGGGGCCGGGGCGGGGCCACATCGTGTGGAGCCGGTCGGCGGTGTGACGGTAGGCCGCCTTCTGCGCCGGCGTCAGTGTCACATCGGCGCCGGGGCCCGCGGCGGCCAGGCGTTCGCGCAGCACGATCGACTCGGCGGTGTCGGCCAGGTCCAGCAGCCCGCTGAAACGGGCCGCGGCCGCCGCCAGGTCGCCCGCGGGCGGGCCGCCCGGCGGCAGCGCCGCGCCTACCGGGCCAACACCCGCGCCCAGCACGGCGGCCGCCGCCGACAACGTCACCACGTCCACCGGGTCGATGTCGACCAGCCGCAGCGGGACGTGCTCGACCCGCCCGCCCGCGCCGTACAGCCGGCCTGCGGCAGGTCCACCCTGGGTGGGGGCCACCGCCCGCCACAGCCGCCGCAGCGTGCCGAGCGCCGCACCGGCCGCCAGCGGCCCCGGCAGCACCGTCCCCCGGCGTTCGGCCGCGCGCAGGGACAGCAGCGCGCGTTCCAGCATGGCCGCCGCGCGGGCCAGATCCTCGCCCAGATCCGGCACCAGCACGACGCGAAAACCCGGGCCGTTCACCTCAGCGCCCCGCCCCGCCGCCGGGGCCGGGGAAGCGCCGGGAAACGGACCGCACAACGACGGTCACGGCGGTGTGCGTCACGGACATGACGATACGCCGGTGCGGCCCTCGCCGTCCCGCCTCCACAACGCAAGAAGCCCGGCAAGCCATCGCTATTTCGCGGAAACCGAAATATTCAACTATTTCGTAAAGGTCGGCCGGTAATGCGCGCCCTATTCTCCGAAACTCATTACCAATGCGTGAACTCCAGGTGTCCGCAGCGGTCAAGTCGCCCCGAATCCGGGAAGTGTCAAATGGGCCGAAGCGAAGGAGAAACGCCGATGCGGCGCACCGCAGTGCTCGACGTGGGCGCGCACAGCGCCGCGCTGACCGTGGTGCGCCGCCCCCCGCGCGCCGCCCGGCCGCCCCGGACGCGCGACCCGGCCGACCCCGGTCTGTGGGAGATCGTGGCCACCCGCAAGA
>NZ_POUA01000034.1 GCF_003236385.1 Spongiactinospora gelatinilytica | reverse complement strand
GGGCGGGCGTTCCGTCTCACGTCGGCCCAGGACCGATGTTCACACCCCAGCATACGTAGCCGCCGTGGGCGCCGGTGCGGGCCTGACCGCCCGAATGTTTCTGGTGTCGCCCAGAGCATGCGACGTTCCGTCCCGGCCACCCATCGACTCAAACGCAAACCGCCATTAACTCATATTGACAACTCTTGTCAGAGGAGATGTGTGGGCGTACGATCAAGGCGCTTTGCACCGGATCAAACATGATGCGAACCGAAAGGAGTACCTTTGCTCTCCGCAGGGCCGACGATATTACGCACGTTCCCACTCTGCGCAGCCGCAGGATTGCTTCTCGCGACCACATTGACCACGATTCCCGCAACGGCCGAAACCGGCCCCCTTCCTCTTCCCATCCCCATCGCCACCTCCACGCCTGTCCCCGGAGAATTGCACGGGGCCGCCGCCGAGACACGCCGAGTCACACGCCGTGCCGATGGCCGGATATCGATGGAGCTCTGGTCACGCCCGGTACGCCTGAAACAGCAGGACGGAAAATGGGCCTGGATCGACACCCGCCTGACCAGCCAGGGCGGCGTGATCAAGCCCAAGCTGACCAAGGCCCCGCTGACCTTCTCCGCCGGAGGAAACACCCAGCCTCTGGCGAAGATCTCAACAGGCGAGGGACGCTCACTGGCCCTGTCATGGCCCTCACCGCTCCCGCCGCCGGCCCTGTCGGGCGGCACAGCGACCTACACCGACGCCGCCGGCCCCGGAGCCGATCTCGTGCTCACCGCCCTGGCCGCCGGTTTCCGCTACGACATCGTGGTGCGCAGGCGCCCGGACCAGCCGCTCGACCTCACGCTGCCGCCTACCCTCACCGGGCTCGTCCCGACCGCCGACGGCCACACGATCACCGATACGCGAGCCCGGCCGGCACTGCTCGCCTCCCGGCCCCGCGTGCCGGCAGGCCCCGGCCGGACCAAGGCGTCAAGGCCGGGGTGAGCACGGCCCCGGACGGCGCGATCAGGATCCGGCTGGACCCGGGCCGAACCGCTTCCGGTAAG
The DNA here is from genome assembly GCF_003236385.1 of Spongiactinospora gelatinilytica. Classification (GTDB taxonomy): domain Bacteria; phylum Actinomycetota; class Actinomycetes; order Streptosporangiales; family Streptosporangiaceae; genus Spongiactinospora; species Spongiactinospora gelatinilytica. The sequence goes on along the minus strand of NZ_POUA01000034.1, from coordinate 32,455 downwards.
GACGCCTTCCCCTTCACGGTGAGCGGCGCCCCCGACCGGCTCGGCGACTGGCTGACGTTCTTCGGCCGGGAGGTGCGGGAGCAGCCGTGGCGTGCCGTGTTGGAGACTTGGTGGCCACGGCTGCTGCCCGGTATCGCGGCCGGGGCCACTCACGGAGTGATCCGCACCGGACACGCGGTCCACGCGCTGTTACAGCGGCAGGACGAGACGCGGCTGGCCGAACTGGGCCAGGCGCTCGGTTACTGGGCGGCGCGCTGGCAGCCCATCGCGGGTTTCGGCGCGCCGTCCGGTACCGCCGGGCCGGGGAGCGCCTTGGCCGCCCTCCCCCGCGTCCCGGACCAGAGCAAGGGCATCAACCATCGGCTCGAACAGCTTGCCGAGGTCGCCGAGTGGGGCCCGGCCCTGGCCTCGCTCAAGCCGGCCGCCGATGCCGGGCAGGCCCGGGCCGGTCTCATCGAGCTCGCGGACGCGGCGACCCTGCGCTATCTCACTCATGCGCATGGCTCTCCCATCATGCTGGTCCACGCCGCGACCGCGCCGACGGCGGTACTGCGGACTCTGCCCGCGTTGCCCGCGCACATGTGGGGGGCCGGCCTCGACGCCGCGTGGGCGGCCGCCGCCGCGGTGACCGCGGCCTACGCCCCGGCGGCCGCCGCCACCCGGCGAGAGCCGCCCACTGCCCCCGGCTAGGCGGAGGAGGTGTTCGACCTCGCCGTACGGCATGGGGACGAGCATGTGATCAAGTTCGCCGACACGGCGCTGGAGGTCCACCGCCGTACCAGCGACCTCGCCGCTCTCGCCACGGTGGTCCGCGGGATCAGCCTGATCGAGCCTCTTTCCTCCTGACTGCGAGATCACCGTGAGCGGGCGGGCCTCAGTGGAAGTCGCGGTGGCGCAGGCACAGCAGGCCGCCGCCGAGGAGGGCCGCTGTGACGGCGAGCAGGGCCGCGATCGGCAGGATGTCCGCCGGGGTGGCGGTGAAGACGTTGGGCACGTAGTGGAACGGCTCCAGCGGGCTGCCGCCCCACTGGCCGTACAGGGGGCCGGCGACCTGGCCGAGTGCGGCGGTCAGGGCCCAGGCCGTCCAGGAGACGGCCGCGCAGGCACGGGGCAGCAGACCGTACGCGAGCACGCACACCGCTCCCACGCACCACGCGGCCGGTACGGTGGCCAGCGCTCCGGCGAAGAAGCGGGGCAGGTCGGTGGTGAGGTCGCCGGCGAGCAGTGAGTACAGCGTGCCGAACACGAGCCCGGCGACGGCCATCAGCGCGGCGGTGCCGAGGCCGGTCACCACCAGGTGGCCGGCCGCCCACCGGAGCCGGGTCATCGGGGTGGCCTGGACGGCCTCCGCGCGGCCCGAGGTCTCCTCCGCGCGCAGCCGCAGGATCATCAGCACCGGGTAGAGGGCGACGGCGTACGCGAGGATCAGGATCAGGTACCAGGAGTAGGCGCCGAGCGTCCCGGACATGCCGAGGAGGCTGCGGATGTTGTCCACCACGAGGCTCGGCCGTGAAAGCAGGTCGCGGGCCAGCGGGCTGAGCCCGGCCGCCGCCGCCGCGAAGAACGCCACCCCGGCCGCCCATTTGGCCAGCAGACTCCGGTGCAGCCGCCAGGCCAGGCTGATCGGGCCGCGTAGTTCGGGGGCCCTCGCGCGTCCGAGGCGTTCGGGGAACAGCCCGGCGCCGAGGTCGCGGCGGGCGAGCAACCGGTAGGCGACGGCGAGCAGGACGGCCCCGGCCGCGATCGAGACCCCGAGCATCCACCACCGTTCGTCCTGGTAGGGCCGCACCAGGTGGCCCCACCCGATCGGGGACAGGTACTTCGGCCACTGCTGCCCGCTCGCGTCAGCGACGTAGCGCATGACGTGGCCGGCGGCGAGCGCGGCCAGGCCGATCGCGGTGGCGGAACGGGCGTTGCGCGCCGCCTGGGCGGCGACGGCGGCGAGGCCGGCGAACACCCAGCCCGCCGCCGCGACGGCGGCCCCGTAGGCGAACGAGCCGAGCGGCTGCAGCCCGGCCCCGATCAGCGCCACGGCCGTGCACAGCCCGGCGGTCAGGCTGATCCCCGCCGCCACCAGCACGGCGGCGGTCAACTGGGCCTGACGGCTCACCACGGCCGAACGGACCAGCTCGCTGCGGCCCGCGTCCTCCTCCCGGCGGGTGTGCCGGACGACGGACATGACGGCCGCGAACGCACTGGCCACGTAGAGGAACCCGCCGCTGCGCCAGGTGGCGAGCACGTCCAGCCGCGGTTCGACGGATGCGCCGCCGAGCCCCTGGAGGAACGCGTTGCTGCGAATGATGTCGATGTAGGTGAGTTTCAGCTCGTCGGTGCCCATGTTCCGGTTGACATAGGCGACCATCGCCAGGCCCAAGGCCACGATCAGCAGGATCCACCAGGGGGCGATCGCCCGTTCCCGGCGAAGGGCCAGGCGGACCAGGGGCCCGGTACCGGTCAAAGCGGTCATCGTGCCGCCCCCACGTGCCGTCCGCCGCTCGCGCCGGTGCGGTCGTAGTGCCGCAGGAACAGCTCCTCCAGGGTCGGCGGCCGGCTGATGAGCCCGCGTACGCCTGCCTCGGTGAGCCGCCTCAGCACGGTGTCCATGGCGTCGGTGTCGACGTCGAACCACACCCGCTCGCCCTCGGCGCGCAGGCCGTGGACGCCGGGCAGATCGGCCAGGCCCCGCGGCGGCGCGGCCAGGTCGGCCTGGATGGAGGTACGGGTGAGGTGGCGCAGGCCGGCCAGGGTGCCGCTCTCGACCGTCCGCCCGTCCTTGATGATGGTCACCCGGTCGCACAGCGTCTCGACCTCGGCCAGGATGTGGCTGGACAGCAGCACGGTCCGGTGCCCGCCGCGCCGCCCCTCGCGTACCGTCTCGCGGAAGACCTCTTCCATCAGGGGGTCCAGGCCGGAGGTCGGCTCGTCGAGGATGAGCAGTTCGGCATCGGAGGCCAGCGCGGCGATCAGCGCGACCTTCTGCCGGTTGCCCTTGGAGTAGGTGCGGCACTTCTTGCGGGGGTCCAGGTCGAAGCGCTCCAGCAGCTCGGCGCGGCGTCCCTCGTCGAGCCCGCCGCGCAGCCGCCCGAGCAGGTCGATCACCTCGCCGCCGGACAGATGCGGCCACAGCGTGACATCGCCCGGCACATAGGCCAGCCTGCGGTGCAGCTCGGTCGCGTCGGCCCACGGGTCGCCGCCGAGCAGCCGGGCGGTGCCCGCGTCCGCGCGCAGCATGCCGAGCAGGACACGGATCGTGGTGCTCTTGCCCGCGCCGTTGGGGCCCAGGAAGCCGTGTACCTCTCCGGTGCCCACCACGAGGTCGAGGCCGTCCAGGGCGCGGGTGCCGCCGAACGCCTTGACCAGGCCGGTCACCGATATCGCGTCACTCATGGGGGTGCTCCTCGATCGAGCGCGGTGCGGTCTCGGTACCGGCCTGGGGCTTGTTCAGGGCGTCGCGGTGGGCGGCGGCCTCTTCGGGGCTGAGCCAGGGGTGGGAGTAGAGGTCGAGCAAGGTCAGGGCGAGCCGGTGAGCGCCCTCCTCGCCGGAGACGTCGGCCCCGAGCCCCCGGGAGATGTGCTCGTGGAGAATCCCGACGGCCAGCGCCATCGCCGTGCCCACCGTCGCCCTGGCCTTGCGGTCGGTGAAGGGGGGATCGGAGCGGCGCTCGTCGAGCCGGGCGAGCCACTGCTCGCTCATCCCCACCATCGCGTCGAACACCGGCTCGGCCCAGCCCTCGGTCAGGGCGCGGGCCAGGTATCGCTGGTAGGGACCGAGGGCCGCCATGGAGGCCGCGACGTGGTTCAGGCGGACGCCGGAGGGGTCGGCGCCCACCTGCTCGTTGATCCTGGTGATCAGCTTGACCAGGTGCTCGTCGCACGCCTCGCGCAGTTTCTCCTTGGACCCGAAGTGGTGGCGCAGCAGCCCCGGGGACACCCCGGCGGCCTCGGCGATCGCCCGGGTCGTCGCCCCCTCGAAGCCGCGCTCCCCGAACTGCCGCAAGGCCGCGTCTCTGATCCGCGCGCGGGCGGTCAGGTCCTCAGGGTCGGGTGTTGATGCCGGCACTTCCCGCTTCCTCCTACCCAAGCGACTAGGAAGTTGTTCGCTTGGAGAAGAGGCTATCCGATTGCATCAAAGGTTTGCAGCGTCAGGGTGCCCGATGCCCGCCGGCGCGGCGCTATTTTCCTTCGGCGCCCATCTGGCGCAGCAGCGAGCGGTTGTCCCTGGCCACCCACTCCTCGGCGAGGCGGCCTTGGTCGTCGAACCGGAAAATGTTGATCAGGTCGAACACGACGCGTTCGCCGTTGGGCGGCAGCGGACCGGCCGGTGACTGGGTGAACTCGCGGACGAAGGTGCCTTCGATCCAGGTCTGGCAGGCGATGTGGTCGCCGTCGGCCACGACGATGCCGCGCCGGATCGAGCGGTCCTCGAAGGCGTCGCGGATCGCCGCGAAGTAGGCGTCCAGCCCGGCGAAGCCGGACTCGAAGCCGTCCGGCCCGTGAAAGCGGAACTTCTCCGTGTCGAAGTACATCGCCGCCTCGGCCGGGTCCTCGCGCGACACCTCCAGCTCACCGGCGCGGATCAGGCGGGCGATGAGGTCGTCTTCAGTGAATCGCTTGGTCATGACTCCAGCCTGCCCGCTGCGAGCCATGCCGTCCAACGATGACTCGTCATCTCTCCCATGACATACTCGCATGGTAGTTTCGGCGGCATGGCTGAGTTCACCCTCACCGGCCTGCGCGTCCTGCACCAGGTCGCCACCGTGGGATCGTTCACCCGGGCCGCCGAGCTGCTCGGCTACACCCAGTCGGCCGTCTCCCGCCAGGTGGCCGCCATGGAGGCCGCCGCCGGAGCGCCGCTCTTCGATCGCGGCGGGCGCGGCGTGGCCCTCACCCCGGCGGGCCAGGTGCTCGTCCGGCGCGCGACCGAGATCCTCGCCGACCTCGCGGCGACCGAGCTGGAACTCGCCGGGCTGCGCGACCGGCTCGCCGGCCGCCTGGTGATCGGCGCCTATCCCACCGCCGCCATGGCGCTGGTCCCGCGTGCGATGGCGCAGGTGACCTCCGGCCATCCGGGTCTGGCCGTGGTCTTGGAAGAGGCCTCGACGCCCGCCCTGCTCCGGCGGCTGCGCGCCGGCCGGCTGGACGTGGCGATCATCGGCGTCGGTCACGGCCTGCCGGACTACGACCTGAGCGAGCTGCGGCAGACCATGGTGCTACAAGGCGGCCTGCGGGTGGCCGTCCCGGAGGCGCACCGGTTCGCGGGGCACTCCCGCGTCACCGTCGCCGACCTGGCCCAGGAACACTGGATCACCGGAGACGGCGCGGCGGGCGAGCCGCAGTTCAGGGCCTGGCCGACGCTGTCCGACCCGCGCATCGCCCACACGGCGCGCAGCTGGTCGACCCGGCTCGGCCTCGTCGCGGCCGGTCTGGGCATCACGGTCATCCCGGAGCAGGCCCTGCCGGCGCTGCCCGCGGGCGTACGGGCGGTGGCCGTCGCCGACGGCCACTGGACGGGCCGCGCGACCGTCGCCGTCACCCGGCCGCACCCCTCCGCCCAGGCACAGGCCATGGTAAGCGCCATGCAGGACCAGGCCGCCCACCTGCACGACGACTGATCGCTCACTCGCCGGTCACCTGCCGTGCCGCGTCGAGGAGGCGGGCGCCGAGCGCGTGGATGTGCTCGATGAGTTCGGGCGGCTCGTGCACCTGGAAGGGAACGCCGAGCTGCGCCACCCACATGGCCAGCTCGTCGAGGGAGTTCGAGCCGGTGCTGAGGACGCTCACATCGTCCCCGACCGCTTCGACCACCGCCATCGTCGGCGCCATCCGGGCGGCGATCACGTCGGCCGGGGCCTGCACCGTGAACCGGCCGCGGTAGCGGTAGGGGTCGACGGAGATCCGCTCGGAGACGTACCGCGCCAGGTCGGTGCCGGGCGGCTCGCGGGGGGTGAAGCGCGGCCCGTTCGGGGTGCGCAGGCGCAGCCGGTCGACACGGAACGTGCGGCAGTCCTCCCCGGCCGGTGTCCCACGCCACCAGGTACCAGCGGCGGCCCGAATTGACCAGCCGGTACGGCTCGGCGGTGCGCCGGTCCCGGGTGCCGTCGTGCGAGCGGTAGTCGAACCGCGGGCTTTCCCGGTGGCGCACGGCCGCGGCGATCGCGGTGCCCGACTCGCCCGCGGCGCAACTGGCGTGGATCGCGGAGAAGTTCAAGGAATTGACCGACCCGGCCCGCGACCTGCCCGAGGACGCCGTGGACATCGACCAGATGCTCATCGACGTGAGCATCTACTGGTTCACCCGGACCGCCGCCTCGGCCGCCCGTCTGTACAAGGAAGGACAGAAGGGCTGGGGAGCGGTGGCCGAGTACTCCGCGCTGCCGCACGGCGTCGCGGTCTTCCCCGGCGACGCCGGAGTCCGGCGGATCGCCGAGCGCGAGCACAACGTCGTGCACTGGTCGGAGTTCGGCCGAGGCGGCCACTTCGCCGCGATGGAGGCACGCGGCCTGCTCGTACAGGACGTCAGGGCGTTCCTCCGCCCCCTTCGATGAGTGCCTGACCCGATGTTCACCCGCCTGAAGCGACGACCTCCCGCTGCCGGGCAGCGGATTCTCCAACCGAGCCTGCCGCCGCAAGGCCGCAGGTCCGGCCGGTGCCCCGCATCGGCCGGAAGTACTACTCCCCCAGGACCGCGGTCCCGGGAAAGCGTCATCATGTCAGGAGCCCGGTCTCGGCGGAAGATCATTCTTTCCGTCGATGAACCGGGCCCCGGGCATCAGCAGGCTGAAATGCATGCCCGACATTCACGACCGCCTGCACCGGACGTTCTTCCGAGCCGTCTCGCTGCTTTCCGCCCGCACGCAGGGCCGCTTTCTCCGCGGCTTCTTCCAGTGGGTCCATCACGCCCCCGACCCATGGCGCTACGAAACCGAGCCGTACGAGATCGACAAATACGAAGTGACGCTACGCCACATACCCGGCCGCGCCTACCTGCGCGCCCTTGACGTGGGGTGCAGCGAAGGGGCGTTCACCCGCCGGCTGGCCCGCGCGTATCCGGAAGCCGAGTGCGTGGGCGTGGACGTCTCTGCGCAGGCCGTCGCCAGGGCGGCGGCGAAGGCGGCCGGTACCGCGAGATTCGTGGCGCTCGATTTCCTCAACGACGATCCCGGCGGCATATTCGACCTGGTCATCTGCGCTGAAGTGCTTTATTACGTGGGCCGCGGCGAACGGCTGCGGCTGATTTTCGAGCGATTTCGCACCTTCATGGCTCCCGGCGGGGTCTTGGTACTGGTACACGAATGGCCGGAGGCGCGCCGCCTCTATCGGTACCTGGACGAGAGTCCGTCCTTCCGCAAAGTGGCCGAGCATCCCTACGAACATCCCGAGCGCTCGTACGCTGTCACGGTGTACGAACGTGTGGAGCCGCCTCACCCGGCCGCGCCCGCCTCCGCGGCAACCGTGCACCGGTCCCGTGATGCGTTCCGCTGACCGCCGCCTGCCACGAATCGCGGGAACGATCACCGCGGTCTGGAGGAGCCGCCCCTGGATTGCGGATGCCGCCGTCGCCGTGGCGGTGCTGGCGGCGGAATTGCCCTACCGCGACGCGGACCTCGCACTGGTGGCGCTGGCATTGGCGGTCTCCGGAGCGATGGCGGCGCGGCGGGGGCACCCGATCGCCGTGGTCGCCCTCGTCGGCGTGCTCTGCGTGCTGGGCGCCCGGCCGCCGTGGCACGACGCGCCGGTCAGCGCCATGATCATCGCGCTGTACGCCGTGGGCAGGCACACCCCGGCGTGGGCCTCAACGGCCTCGGCGGCGGTGGCCATGGCCGGGCACTGGTTGCTCTACGACCTGCCCTGGGCGCCGGCCCCGCTCGGGATGACCGTGGCCCTCGCGCTGACCCCGGCGGCGCCGGTGGCGGCCGGGCACATCATGCGGCTGCGAGGGGAACTGGCGCAGCGGCGCGAGCAGCGGATCGCCGCCGCCTGGCCCGCGAACTGCACGACCTGATCGCCCACCACGTCAGCGTGGTGGGCCTCTACATGGGCGTGGCCAGGCGGACGATCTCCGCCGACCCGGAACGCGCCCGGCTGGCCCTGCGCACCGGCGAGGACACCGTCCGCCAGGCGATGACGGAGATGCGTCACCTGCTGGAGGTGCTGCGCACCGACGGCGAGCCGAAGAGCTGATCGAGGGCATCAAGATCGTGCATCGGGGTGAGGCGACGGTGGCGCCCCGGCTGCTGATCGGCCTGATCGGCACGTTCGTGCGCCCGGCGCGCCCACGCGGGTTCGTGCCGCCCGGTGAGTTGTCGGTGCTGAGCGAACGCGAGCTGCGAGTGCTGGAGCTGATCGCGCACGGCCTGTCCAACACGCAGATCGCCCAGGAGGTGGGGCTGTCGGTGTCGACGGTGAAGAACCGGGTGAGCGACCTGTTCGCCAAGCTCGGCATCCGCGACCGGGCCCAGGCGGTGATCGTCGCCTACGAGGCCGGGTTGGTCAGGCCGGGCGACGGCCGTCCGTGAAGGTCCCGGTCAGGCAGTGCTGGACGAGCGGGCCGAACCGGGCCACCAGCTCATCGACGGGCGCGGAGGCCAGCGGCTCGACCCTGACGATGTACCGTGCCACCGCGAGCCCCAGGATCTGGACGGCCACCATCCCGGCCCGCTCGGCGGCGTCCGGCGTGTCGAGCATCGCCGCCAGCCGGCCGGTGAACTCCCGGTCGATGTACTCCAGGAGCAGCGCCTCGGACTCATCATGGGTGGCGGCCGAGCGGGTGAGCGTCAGCAGCGGGGCGCGGTCGGATCGCTCGATGCTCTCCACGACCGTGCGGATCATGCGCTCGCCGATGCCGTCCAGACCGCCTGCGAAGACCGACTCGATGGCCGGCGGGACGTGCGCGGACATCTCCAGGGCCGCGCCGAACAGGCCCTGCTTGGTGCCGAAGAAGTAGAACACCATCGCCGCGTCGACCCCGGCCTCGGCGGCGACCGCCCGCACGGTGGTGCCGCCGTAGCCGTGCTCGTGGAACAGCTTGCGGGCGGCCGCGAGGATCCGCTGCCTGCTCTCCGCGCCGGTCCGCCAGCGCCCGGGGCGACCGTGGGTCTTGGGTTCTGTCATGGCGTGGGCAGTCTATCGAAACCCTTCTTCACCGCCCGATCGAGCTTTGTGGCGGCCACCGGATCGCCTACCGCCGGGCGGACGGCTCGCCCAGGTCGAGCGCGGCCAGTTCGCGGCGCGAGGTGATGCCGAGCTTGGGATAGGCCTTGCAGAGGTGGTACTCGACCCCGCGCCAGACCGCGGCCAGGCGGCGCAGCGCCTGCTCAGGGCGGCCCAGCGACAGGTCGAGCAGGCTGAGCGCGCAGTCGGCGGCGACCCGGCTGGAGTCGGTCGCGGCATGGGCCAGGCGCCGGTAGCGTTCCTCGTCACCCTCGATCGCGGCGATCCAGGCGAGCACCATGTCCAGCCCCTCCGACCTGCGGCGAAGGCCGGTGTCACGGGCGATGAGGGAACGCAACCGTGCCCTGCGGTGTGGGCGATGGCGGGCGCGGGCGGTCTGAGCATCGGCTCGCTCGCCGGCGGCGTGCTCACCCAGGCCCTGGCCTGGGAGGCCGTCTCTTACGTGAACGTGCCGCCCGCCGTGATCGGCATCATCGCCGCGCTGCGGCTGCTGCCCGCCGACGGGCGCGCCGCCGCGGGGCGCGTCGACATTCCCGGCGCGCTGACCGGCACGGCCGGGGTCACCTTGCTGATCTACGCGATCGCCCAGGGGTCGGAGACGGGCTGGCCGCCCACCGCCGTCGCCGCGGCGGTGCTGTCACCGGCGCTGATCGCGGTGTTCCTCATCCTTATCCTGCTGAACGCCCTCGGCGGCGTGCTGCTGGGCCTCGGGCTCACCGCCGACGGCTCCTGCCTCACGGTGCCGGCCGGGATCGTGGTGGTCGGCCTGGGCATGGGGGTGACCTACGAGGGCATGTGGATCGCCGCGGCGACCGGCGTGCCCGCGCGGGGGCCGGGCTCGCCATCGACGCCTTTGTGGGCCAGCGCACCAGGTTGCATTGACGCCATGGTGACGTCATAGTGGTGCCATGGATCTGATGCCGTACGTCGACCGGCTCCGCCATGAGCTCGCGGCCGCCGCCGCGACCGGTGGGGAGGAGTCCCGTGCCGTCGCCGAGCGGCTGACCGGGGCCCTGGAGCCGGCCGCCCGGCTCGCCCTGCTCGAAGCGCTGTCCGCGGCCGCGGGCGAGATCACCCGCGATCTGGCGCCGGGCTCGGTCGAGGTACGGCTGCGCGGGCGCGACCCGCGGTTCGTGGTGACCGTGCCGCAGCCGCACGGCCAGGCCCCCGAGCCCGGCGGCGACCCGGCTCCCCCGGTGCCGCCCGTCTCCGACGCCGATGAGGGGAGCCCGGCACGCGTCTCGCTGCGCGTCCCCGAGCACCTGAAGGCGCGCATCGAGGAGGCCGCCGGCCGGGAGGGCCTGTCGCTCAACGCCTGGCTGGTACGGGCCCTGACCGCCGCCGTCCAGGGCGAGGGCGGCCGGGCCCGCACGCCCCGGCGGCAGCAGACCGGGCACCGCTACACCGGCTGGGTCCGTTAGCCCCGATCACCACCACCCGACGCCCGCCCCCGCCGGGGCGGCAAGGCCCCGCGACCCATGAAGGAGGGCAGGCCGTGCCAGCATTCGACACGCCCGAGCCGATCTCCGCCACGATCTCGATCGGCACCGGCAGTGTCCGGATCAACGCCGGCGACCGCGGCGACACACTCGTCGAGGTGCGCCCCAGCGACGCGTTCAACGAGGCGGACGTACGGGCCGCCGAGCAGACCAAAGTCGACTTCTCCCAGGGGCACCTGCTGGTGAAGGCGGCCAAGGGCCGGACGATCTCGCTGTTCGGGTGGGGCGGCTCGGTCGAGGTGACCATCGACCTGCCGGCCGGGTCGCGCGTCGAGGCCGAGGGGGCGGCCGACATCCACGCCCAGGGCCGGCTCGGCGAGTCCACCTTCAAGACCGGCAGCGGCGACATCTGGCTCGACCGCACCGGCAGGCTGCGCGCCGACAGCGCCAACGGCGACATCACCGTGGCCGCGACGCACGGGCCCGCCGACATCGTCGCCGCCAACGGCGCGGTCAGGGTCGGCAGGATCGACGGCACCGCGGTGGTCAAGAGCGCCAACGGCGACATCACCGTCGGCGAGGTGACCGGCGACAGCCGGTTGAGCACCGCCTACGGCGACATATCGGTGGGCCTGGCGCTGGCCTCCGTCGATGCCAGGACCTCCACCGGCGGCATCCGCGTCGGCGAGGCCGTGCGCGGCTCGATCACCCTGGAGACCGGCTACGGCGACCTGGAGGTGGGCATCCGGCCGGGCAGCGCCGCCTGGCTGGATGTGAGCGCGCCCTACGGCGGGGTGCGCACGTCGCTCGCCGCGGCGGACGGCCCGCTGCCCTCCGATGAGACCGTCGAGGTACGGGCCGGCACCTCCTACGGCGAGATCTTCATCCACCGCGCCTGACCGCGGAGATGTTCCTTTCCGGTTTCCTTGAGTGGATCGGCGGCGAGGCGCTGGCCGATCCGTTCAACAGCAGGACGGTACGCGTGCGCGACGGGGTGCCCGCCGTCACCGACGGGCCCTACCTGGAGGCCAAGGAACACCTGGCCGGATACTGCCTGGTCGAGTGCGAGAGCCTGGAACGGGCCACCGCAGATCGCCGCGCGCTGGCCGGACGCCCGTTACACCGGCATGGAGGTCCGGCCGCTGATGAACGGCGCGGGCATGGAGATGTGACCGGCCATGTCATGCAAGGTCGGAGACCGTCAGGGTGACGCCGCGTAGCGGGCGGCGATCGCGGCGGCGCGGTCGCGCAGGGAGTCGCGCAACCACTGCGGGCTCAGGGCCTCGGCATCGGTGGTGAGCTGCCACAGCGCCCATTCGGCGTGCCATGCGTCCTGGTAGGTCACCTCCAGCCGGAGCCAGCCGTCCGCGTCGGGTTCCCTGCCGGGTTCCTCGGTGCGGACGGCCAGCGCGGTGCCCGTCAACTGCTCCCGCCGGGCCGGTTTCACCCGTACCCGCACGGGGATCTGGTCGGGCAGGAACCGCGCGCAGCGTTCCCGCCACAGCCGGTCCAGCTCGACCTCGTCCGGTCGCTGCGCCGGTTCGGGCAGCTCCTCGGCGGCCAGCATTCGCGACAGCCGGTAGGTGCGGTCCTCGCCGGATCTGGTGGCCAGCAGGTAGACCCGGTCGCGTACGGTGACCATGCCGATCGGGTCCACCGTGCGCCACTGCGGCGGCCGGCCCGTGGCCGCGTAGTGGATGCGCAGCCTGCGTCCGGCCAGCACCGCGCTCCGGACCTTGATCATCGTGGTGTCGGGCACCTCCTCGGTGACCAGCCGGCGGGAGAGCAGGTCGGTCTCCGGGTCGATGAGGAATCGCCGGGCCGCGTCGCTCGCGGTGGCCCGATGGCCTTCCGGTAGCGCGTCGGCCACCTTGCGCAACGCCGAGGCGAGCGCCGGGCCGAGGCCGAACACCTGCTCGCCGCGCCCCGATCCGGCGGCCAGCAGGGCAAGGGCCTCGTCGTGGTTCAGCCCGGTCAGCTCGGTCCGGAAGCCGGGCGACAACGCGAAGCCGCCGTGCCGGCCGCGTTCGGCGTAGACCGGGACGCCCGCCGCGGACAGCGCCTCGATGTCGCGCAGCACCGTGCGGGTGGACACCTCCAGCTCGCGGGCCAGCGCGGGCGCGCTCAACCGGCCGCGCTGGCGCAGCAGCAGCACCAGCGACACCAACCGGTCGGCACGCATAGCGAAAAATTTACCGGAATACACGACAAAGGATGTCGTGATTCGCTGGGAGGCTTGCCACCGCGACGTCGAGGACGGTGGCCACCGAGCCGATGTACGTATCCACTTCCGATAGATCGAACGGAGCCGATGTGGCAATGCAGCGAACGGCGGTCAACCCGTGGCCGTGGTCGGTTGAGATGGGGTACAACCAGGGCGAGATCGTCTCCGGGCACACCCGGACCCTGTACTGCTCCGGGCAGACCGCGATGAGCGCGGAAGGCAAGCCCGAGCATGCCGGTGACATGGCGGCGCAACTGGCGTCGAGCCTGGACAACCTGGAGGCCGTGCTCGGCGAGGCCGGCATGTCCCTGGCCGACCTCGTCCGGCTCAACGTCCACACCACCGACGTCGATCTGCTCTTCCAGCACTACGGCGTGCTGGCCTCCAGGCTGGGCGCCGCCGGGGCGGCGCCGCCCACCACCATGCTCGGGGTCACCCGGTTGGCGCTCCCCGCCCTGATGGTCGAGCTCGAGGGCACCGCCGTAGCCTGACGCGACCGGCCCCGCCCCCGGGGGCGGGGCCGGTGGTCCGGCCGCCCTCGACCGGTCCGTGCCGTCAGCACGCCGGTGAGCCAGTCGTGGACCAGCGAGGACGTCAGGCTTCGGAGCCCTGAGCCTCGATGTACTCCCGCCCCGCCCCTGACCGGCAGCGCCCGTGCGACGCGGATCGCCCCACGAACACCGCCGGCGTGGTCAGCGGTTCAGGTCGCGGTAGCGGCGGGTGGCCAGCGGAGCGAACACCGCGATCAGCGCGAGCGGCCAGGCCAGCGCCAGCGCGACCGCGTGTTCGGCGGCGAAGGAGGCGCCCGCCGGTCCGGGGTTGCCGAACAGGTCCCGGATCGCCGCGACGGTGGCGGACAGCGGATTCCACTGCGCCACCGCCGCGAGCCAGGCGGGCATCGTCTCCGGCGGCACGAACGTGTTGGACACGAACGTCAGCGGCCAGACCAGGATCTGTATCGCCGCCAGCATCTCCGGCCTGCCCACCACCAGGCCGAGCCAGATGCCGACCCACAACATCGCGAAGCGCAGCAGGAGCAGCAGCGCGAACGCGGCCGCCGCCCGCCCCGCGCCCTCATGGAACCGCCAGCCGACGGCCAGCCCGCAGACCACCATCACGGCCAGGCCGAGGACGGAGTTGAGCAGGTCGGCGACGCTGCGCCCGGCCACGACCGCCGAACCGCTCATCGGGATGGACCGGAAGCGGTCGGTGACGCCCTTGGCGGCGTCCCCCGCCACCGCGGCGAAGGTCGTCTCGATGCCGAACAGCATGGTCATCGCGAACATGCCGGGCATCAGGAACTCCCGGTAGTCGCCGCCGCCCGGCAGTGCGACGGCCCCGCCGAACAGGTAGCCGAACATCAGCACGATCATCACCGGGAACAGCAGCCCGATCACGATCTGCGCGGGCTGGTTGACCCAGTGCGTCAGGTCGCGCCTGGTGATCGTCCAGGTGTCGGCGACGGCCCAGCCGAGCCGTCCGAGCATCGCGGTCATGACCGCCCTCCCGTCAGGGTCAGGAACACCTCGTCCAGCGTCGGCCGGCGCACCGCGATGTCCTCCGCGGCGATGTCGCGTTCGCGCAACGCCCTGGTCAGGTCGCCGAGCGCGGCCACCCGCTCCTCCACCGGGACGCTGACCCGGCGGACGGCGGGCTCGGCGCGCGGTTCGGCGAGGCCCACCTTGGCCAGGATCTCGGTGACGGCCGCGAGGTCGCGCCGTTCGCGCACCACCACGTCGATGCGGTCGCCGCCCAGGCGCGACTTCAGTTCCTCCGGCGTGCCGCGCGCGATGACCCGCCCGTGGTCGATGACGCAGATCATGTCGGCCAGGCGGTCGGCCTCCTCCAGGTACTGGGTGGTGAGCAGCACGGTGGTCCCGCCCGCCACCAGATCGCGTACGGCGTCCCACATCTCGTTGCGCGCGCCGGGGTCCAGGCCGGTGGTGGGCTCGTCCAGGAACAGCACCTTGGGGCGCAGGATCAGCCCGGCGGCCAGGTCGAGCCGCCGTCGCATGCCTCCGGAGTAGCGCCCGGCGGGCTTGCGGCCGGTGTCGGCCAGGCCGAAGCGCGCGAGCAGTTCGTCCGCGCGGCGGGCGGCGGCCCCCAGGTGGGACAGCCGGGCGAACATCTCCAGGTTCTGCCGCCCGCTGAGCTGCTCGTCCACGGCGGCGTGCTGGCCGACCAGGCCGATGCTGCGCCGTACGCCGGCCGGGTCGCGGGCCACGTCGTGGCCGGCCACCAGGGCGCGGCCCGCGTCGGCGCGCAGCAGCGTCGACAAGATCCGCACGGTGGTGGTCTTGCCCGCCCCGTTGGGTCCGAGCAGCCCGCACACCGCGCCGGCCGGGACGTCGAGGTCCAGCCCGTCCAGCGCGGCGGACCCGCGATAGCTCTTGCGCAGGCCCTCGGCCAGTACGGCGGTGCCGGGGGAATCGCTCATCACACCTCCAAAACTCTCTACAGCGTAGAGAGTAACATAGAATACCGTACAGCGTAGAGAGTTTCTGGTGGGGACAATGTGAGGATGACGACCGAGTACAGCGGCAGCGGTGACCCACGGCGCAGCATCGAACTGCTGTGGGGCGTCCAGGAGCGCCCGCGGCGCGGCCCCAAGCCGAAGCTGACCGTGCCGCAGATCGCCGCGGTCGCCGTCGCCGTCGCCGACGAGGAAGGGCTCCCCGCCCTGTCCATGCGCCGCCTGGCCGAACAGCTCGGCGTCACCGCGATGTCGCTGTACACCTACGTCCCCGGCAAGGCCGAGCTGATCGACCTCATGCTCGACACCGTCAACGGCGAGCTGGACATGCCCGCCGACCTCCCCGGCGGCTGGCGCGGGCGGCTGCGGCACATCGCCCACCAAAACCGCGCGATGTACCTGCGCCACCCCTGGCTGCTCCAGGTCGCCACCAGCCGCCCGCCGCTCGGCCCCAACCTGGTCGCCAAGTACGACTACGAGCTGCGCGCCCTGGACGGCATCGGCCTGACCGACGTGGAGATGGACCTGACGCTCTCGATGATCAACGACTACGTGCACGGCGCGGCCAGGGGCGCGCTGCACGCCGTACACGTACGCGACAGTTCCGCGGTCACCGACCAGCAGTGGTGGGAGCGGGCCGCCCCCATCCTGGCGGAGGTCCTGCAGCCCGAGCGCTACCCCACCGCCACCCGGGTGGGCGTGGCCGCCGGCCAGGAGTTCGACGCGGCCTACGACCCCGAGCGGTCCTTCGCCTACGGCCTGGACCGCCTCCTGGACGGCGTCGCGGCCCTGATCGCCACCCGCGAGCACTGACCGGCCCCGTTGAGGGGCGGCGTCCGTAACATGTGCCGCGAGGCGGCCGGCGTGTCCGGTCCGGCATGCTCGCTCCGACGTACCTGGTGAGCGGCGCCGGGGAAAGCGGGCGCCGACCGAGAGGAGACACCGGTGAAATACATGATCATGATGTTCGGGTCGCAGCGGGACTACGACTTCCTGACCGGCAAGCCCGGCGACACCCCGCCGTGGCCGGACGAGGGCGTCGCCGCGCTGCACGCCTTCATGGAGAAGTGGAACAGGGACCTGGTGGAGTCCGGGGAGTTCGTGGACGGCCAGGGACTCAGCGCCCCGGTGCACGCCCGGCGGGTCGAGCTGCGCGACGGGGTGCCGGTCGTCACCGACGGCCCCTACCCCGAGACCCAGGAGGTCCTGGCCGGCTACACGATCGTGGAGTGCGACAGCTTCGACCGGGCCACGCAGATCGCCGCGCTGCTGGCCGGTACCCCGCACCCGCGAGACGCGGCCCTCTCCCACGAGTGGTACGTGGACGTGCGGCCGATCGCCGGCGGCCCGCCACAGATCGAGGCGTGAGCGGCCCGATGCGCCAGGCCGGGACCGAGGACCTGCTGCGCGAGCTCACGCCGCGGGTCCTCGGCGCGATCGTACGCCGCTACGGGCACTTCGACACCGCCGAGGACGCCGTCCAGGAGGCGCTGCTGGCAGCGGCCCGAAGCTGGCCGGACGGCGGCAGGCCGGACGACCCCGCGGCCTGGCTGATCACGGTGGCCTCGCGCCGGCTGACCGACCTGCTGCGCGCCGAGCAGTCCCGCCGCCGCCGCGAGGACGCCGCCGCGCGGCGCGAACCGCTCGCCCACAGCCTGGCCCCGGACTCCGCGCGCTCGCCCGCCGACTCCGACGACACCCTCATCCTGCTGTTCATGTGCTGCCATCCCGCGCTCACCCCCGCCTCGCAGATCGCGCTCACCCTGCGGGCGGTCGGCGGCCTGTCCACGGCGGAGATCGCCCGGGCGTTCCTGGTGCCCGAGCAGACCATGACCCGGCGCGTCACCCGCGCCAAGCAGCGCATCCAGGCGAGCGGCATCCCGTTCGCCGCGCCGCCCCCCGCCGAGCGCGCCGAACGGCTCGGCGCGGTCCTGCACGCGCTGTACCTGATCTTCAACGAGGGTTACGTCACCACCTCGGGCCCGGTCCTGCACCGCGCCGAGCTGTCGGCCGAGGCGATCCGGCTGACCCGCATCGTGCACCGGCTACTGCCCGGGGACGGCGAGGTCGCCGGGCTGCTGGCGCTCATGCTGCTGACCGACGCGCGGCGACCGGCCCGCACCGGCCCGGACGGGTCGCTGATCCCGATGGCCGAACAGGACCGCACGCTGTGGGACGCCGGGCGCATCGCCGAAGGCCTGGCGCTGTTGTCGCGGACCCTGCCCAGGGGCGCGCCGGGGCCCTACCAGCTCCAGGCCGCCATCGCCGCCGTCCACGACGAGGCACCCGACGCCGCCTCGACCGACTGGCCGCAGATCACCGCCCTGTACGAGGTGCTGCTGCGCATCGCGGGCAATCCCGTGGTGGCGCTGAACCACGCGGTGGCCGTGGCGATGTCCCGCGGCCCGCGGGCGGGCCTGGAGCTGCTGGCCGCGATCGAGTCGGACGGGCGGATGGCCGGTGACCACCGCCCGCACGCCGTACGCGGGCACCTGCTGGAGATGGCCGGGGACCATGCCGCGGCGCGCGCCGCCTATCTGACCGCGGCCGAGCGCACCACCAGCCTCCCCCAGCAGCGCTACCTGCACGCTCGCGCCGCCCGGCTCCTTGCCGGCCCCTCGTAGTGACCGATACCCTGAAACCGGTCACTACGAGGAGGGGGGTCATCGCATGCCCCGGCCGCAGATCCCGCACCGGCGCGAGCGGATTCTCGACGCCGCGCAGACGCTGATCCTGGAGCGCGGATTCGACGGGATGAGCATGAGCGCGCTGGCCGAGCGCTGCGGCATCGGCAAGGGCGCGCTCTACCTGGAGTTCGCCGGCAAGAACGAGCTGGTCGACCAGCTCATCGCCCGCAGCATGCGGCGGATCACCACGGCGCTTTCCGCACGACTGGCCGCCGACGGCGTGGCGAGCCTCGGCGACCTCTACCGCGTCGTCGCCGCCGCACTGCTCGGCGACGACCTTCTCACCGCCGCCTACCTCGACGACGAGGGCGTGCTCGGCGGCTACGCCGCCACTCGCGCCGACGACCGCTACCAGCGCAGATTCGCCTGGATGGACGGATACCTGCGGCTCCTGCAGCGCGACGGCTCCCTCGACGCCGACCTCGACCCCGACGCCCTTTCCCTCGCGCTCGCCGCCTTCACCGTCGGGCTGCTGTCGCTGTCGAAGGTCGTCGGGCCACTCAGTCCCGAGCGGCTCGCCGCCACGATCGGCGCCTTCGCCACCATCGTGGATCGCGCCGTCACCCCCGCCGACGCGCCGGCCGCGATGTCGCCCGCCGCGTACGCGAGCATGCGCGACCTGCTGGACCGGCTCACCGCCGAGAACGACCACCCCGATCCCCGCGGCCCCGCACCGGAGGCACCATGAGCGAAACCCGTCACAACGCCACGACCGACTGGACGAACACCCCGCACGGGCTCGAAATGCGCGTCCTGCAACGCCCCGGCACCGCCCTACACTACTGGAGCGGCGGAAAGCCCGGCGGCACGCCGGTCACCTTCCTGCACGGCGCGACGATGGACCACCGCATGTTCAACGCACAGGTCCCCGGCGTTCTCGGCCACCGCCGCGCCCTCGTCTGGGACGCCCGCGGGCACGGCCGCTCCCAGCCCTTCGGCCCCGGCGGGACGGGCATCGAAGACCACGTGGAGGACCTGGTGGCGATACTCGACGACGCCGGCGTCGAACAGACGATCATCGTCGGGCAGTCCATGGGCGGCTACATCGCCCAGCATGCGATCCGGCTCCACCCGCACCGCTTCCGCGCCCTGGTCGTCGTCGGCTGCACGCCGATCGCGGCCCCGCTGTCCGCGATGGACTGGCTGATCCTGCGCCTGACCTACCTGTCCTTCGGCCTCATGCCACGCGGCGCCCTGCGGACGATGTTCGCGGCCGCCACGAGTGTGCGCGACGACGTCCGGGCCTACGCGGTCGACGCGATCGGCCAGGTGGGCCGGCGCGCGACCGTGCAGATCTTCGCCGCGGTCGCCACCGCCCTGTCCCGCCGCGGCCTGCCGGGGTTCCGCGTCGAGGTGCCGTTCCTGCTGACCCACGGAGAGCGCGACGGCACCGGCAACATCCGCAAGGACGGCCCCGGATGGGCGGCGAGCGACCCGCGGATCAGGTACGTGGTGATCCCCGACGCCGGGCACAACGCCAACCAGGACAACCCCGAGGTGTTCAACCGCGAGTTCCACCGCTTCCTGGCCGAGTTCGGCGACTGAGCGTGCAGGCGCTTTCGCGCAGGTCACGGGGTGATTGTCGGTGGGTGGGTATACGCTGCTGGCATGACTCCGCAAGACCTCGCCAACCTCGCGCACCTGCGTCGGGCGCGGGATCTGATCGACCGCGAGTACGCCCGCCCGCTCGACGTGCCGACGATGGCCCGCCACGCGCTGATGTCACCGGCGCACTTCTCCCGGCAGTTCCGGGCCGCCTACGGCGAGACCCCCTACAGCTACCTCATGACGCGCCGCATCGAGCGGGCGATGACGCTGCTGCGCGCCGGGGTGAGCGTGACCGACGCGTGCATGGCCGTGGGCTGTACCTCCCTGGGTTCGTTCAGCTCGCGCTTCACCGAGCTGGTGGGCGAGACGCCGAGCGCCTACCGCGCCCGCGAGCACCGCGCGGTGGCGGCCATGCCCCCGTGCGTGGCCAAGGTGCACACCCGGCCGGCCAGGACCACTCCGAGCAGGATCGGAGAAGCCGGACGCGAGGCCGCGGCCTAGCGTTTACCCCATGACAATCGCACTTCGCTACTGCCACATCACCGTCAACGACGTCGATGAGGCGCTCACCTTCTACCGCGACGCGCTCGGCCTTGAGGTCCGCAACGACATCGCCTCCGGCGGCCACCGCTGGGTGACGCTCGGCGGCCCCGCCCAGCCGGGTCTTGAGATCGTGCTGTCCGATCCGCACGCGGGCCGCTCCCAGGCCGACGGCGACACCCTGCAGGAACTCCTCACCAAGGGCGTCCTGCCGATGATCGTCTTCCGCACCGACGACCTCGACGCGACCTTCGAGAAGGTGCGGGCGTCCGGTGCCGAGGTGCTCCAGGAGCCGATCGACCAGGCGTGGGGCCCGCGCGACTGCGCGTTCCGCGACCCTTCGGGCAACATGGTGCGGATCAACCAGGAGCCCGCGGCCTGACCAGCGAGCGATGCCCGCAAGGCCCCGCGGCGAGGCGGGGCCGAGCCGGGCGGGCCGGGCTAAACGAGCTATACGGGTGTCAGCGGCACGTGCGGCCCCTGCGGCGGCTCCACCAGCACCTCATCGCCGGGCCGTACCTCACCGCCGGTGACCACCACGCCCATCACCCCGGCCTTGCGGACCACATGGCCGTGCTCGTCGCGATCCAGGACGGCGGCCATCAGCCCGGGCATGAAGTCATCGAGCTGCACGCACGGGTTGCGCAGCCCCGTGACATGTACCACCGCCCGCCCGCCGATCCGCAGCAGCGCCCCGGCCGAAAGGCCGAGCAGGTCCACGCCGCGCGTGGTGATGTTCTCCCCCATCTGCCCGGCCGAGACCGCGAAACCCGCCCGCGCCAGTTCATCGTGCAGCTCGGCGTGGATCAGGTGCACCTGCCGCAGATTGGGACGGCTCGGGTCGCGCGCCACCCGCGAGCGGTGCTTGACGGTCTCGCCCAGATGCGCGTCCCCCTCGACGCCCAGCCCGGCCAGCAGCCGCACGCCGTCGCACACCGGTTTGGAGAACGTGTGCCCCGCACTGCGAGACACCGAGGTCACCAGGCCGCTCATATCGCGCTCCTTTCAGCCCCGTCATGGTACTCATCCGGTCACCCCGCGCACCCGGCGGCACCGGGCGTAGAGTGAACGCCGGGCCCGGCCTCACCGGCCGGGCCCCTGCCGTCCGCGTCCAGTCCCTGTGCGAGGTCCGTGACCCATGAGCGAACCCGTGGCCTTCTGGATCGACCACGAGTACGACCGAGAGCGCGCCACGGACGGGCGCAGCCGCTACGGCGAGCACCTGCGGCGCAACGCCGAGGAGTTCGTCCCCGCGCTCGACGACATCTCCCCGGTGTCCTTCGCCTGCACCGCCTGGCGCATCGCCACCTCACCCGAGCTGTCTCCTGGATACGTGCGCTGGCACCGGCGGATCCTCTCGGCGACGTGCGTGCGCAACCAGTGGGACGGCACCCTCACCGCCCGCGTCGAGCTGGTCTCCCCGCGGCCCGCCACGCTGGCCTGGAGCCCCGACTGGCAGGGCGACCGGCAGTGGCGCGACTGGCCACAGACCTTCGGCCAGTTCCTCGAACCCTCCGAACAGGACCTCGTCAAGACCTCCTACCTGCGCGGCACGCTGCTGGCCCAGACCCCGATCCCACTCGACGGACTGCCGGAGGCCCCGCAGGAGCCGCAGGACGACCTGCCCGAGACCGCCCGCCGTACGATCGTGCTGCTGGTCCGCCGCCTCAACGAGGCCATCACCCCGATCGTGCGCCAGCTCGAACTATGGTGACCCGCCCGGCGGTGTCCTGCGGGACACCGGTGGTCAGCGCGGTGAACACGATGCCCAGCGCGCTCATCTCCGGCAACATGGCGTCGCCCTCGGTGACATCGAGACCCGCCGCCCGGCACTGACGGACGATCAGGTCACGCCTGCCGCACAACGCGCGGGTCATCAGACCACGCACCTCGGGGCTGCGCACGCTGTCCGCACGGCCGGCCCGCCCAGGCCACGTACCCGTCGGGCCGGATCAGCGCCCCTGCGCCCGGATGGGACGCGGCGGGCGGGCCTGGGCGTACCTCCGGTTCGGCTCGCGACCGCCCGATCTCCCCGCCACTCAAGCCGTGACTCGTCGAGCGATGGATCCTGGTCGGCGGTCTCCCAGTGCAGCATCGTCTCGTACATCCGTCGCCCCAGCAGATGGACGCCGCCCTCTGGACGCCGACCTCCCTGGACGCCGCGGGACTCACCGCGACTGGATGAATCGCAGCAGGTTGCCGGAGGGATCGAGGAAGGCGCAGTCGCGGGTGCCGCCGGGCCGGTCGATCGGCTCCTGCATCACTTCGGCGCCCGTGGCCTCGATGCGCTCGAAGACGGCGTCGCATACGTCACGGTAGAAGGCGAGCGCCTTGGCGAGGTCGTGAACGGCGAGCGCACAGGAGGAGAGTCCGAGGCCCATGCCGGTCAACGCCGCCCCTTGCCGCCGGCCGAGAGGTAGGCGATGTGGAGATCGTGGAGCCGGTCCGGGGCGGTGTCGATGGCGATGCGGGTGATCTTCTGGCGGTGGACGGCGAAGGTGATGACCGCCTTCGGCCGGCCGCGGTGCGACCAGTCGGCCGCCGGGACACCATCGACGCGTTTCGGGAGGCCCGGCCGCAGCGTGCGCACCGTGGCGCTGCTGCGCTTCCTCGCCGGGCCCGCGTTGCGGGGGCGCATCGCCGCAGTCACGAACAGGGCCGAGGGTTTCAACGGGTTCTCCCGTCGGCTGCGCTTCGGCAACGACGACCCGGCCGAGCAGGAGAAGGCGATTGAATTCAACTCTCTGCCGGCGAACTGTGCGATCTTCCACACGGCGCTGGACATGATGGAGGTGATGCGCCAGCGCCTGGCCGAGGGCTGGGAGATCAGCGCCGCAGACGTCGCGCAGCCATCGCCCTGCCTGACCGCGCACATCAGCCGGCTCGGCCTGTGCGCCACCGACGTACCTCGGCTGCGCCCCGACGACTTCGACCCCGATCTGCCCGAGATCGACTTCAGCGCGTCGGCCGAGGCGGCATAGGCGGCCACGCGGCGGGGCATGCTGGTGGTCAGCGGGCGCGGACAGGTACATCACCCGGCCGCCTGCTTGCCTGACCCGCGGTTTGTGATCGTCAGCCGAGCAGGAAGGTGCGGGCTTGCCGGGCGACCGGTCCCGGCGCCATCCAGAACGCGGAATGATCGTGGTCGGGCAGCGTCAGCACGGTGACGTTCGGAAGGATCGCGGCCAGTGCGTTGGCGCCCTTACGGATGAAGGCCTCACCGTTGCCGCCGACGGCCACCGCGATCGGTGCGTCGATCGACCAGCGGTCGGCGGGCAGCGGCTTGCCGTCCTGGAGCCCGCGCAGGATCCGGCCGTCGTAGGCGTAGGTGTGGGCGTAATCGGCCATTGCGTCCCAGGAAGGATCCTGCTTCATCGCGGGGATGTACTCGGCCGGGACGCCGATCATCTCGGTCATGAAGTACTCGACGGCCTCGCTGCGCTTGCCCGCCGCGACCAGGGCTTCCTGGTGTTCGACGTAGTCGGCGGGCGCCGGAGAGCGGGAGCCGTCGACGATGAACGGCGGCTCGTACAGGTAGAGTCCCGTGACCTTGTCACCCAGCGCACTGGCCGCGTCCAGGGTCAGCCCGCTGCCACCGGAGCCGCTGGCCAGGGCCGCGGAGCCGCCTGCGACCTCGATCAGTGCGGCGATGTCGTCGATCTCGCGCGCCGGGTCGTAGGGCTGCGGATCACCGCTGGCACCGCGGCCGCGACGGTCGAAGCTGATCACGGTGAAGTGCTCGGACAACGCCTTGGCCACGCCTGCGACCCCGGTGTGATCCTCGGCGACATTGCTGATCACGATGATCGCGGGACCCGAACCGATCTTTTCGTAGGCGATCGTCGTGCCGTCGGCGGAGGTGATGGTGGAAAGGCCGGACATGATCATTTCTCCTTCAGTTGATGGTGCGTCGGCGTGATTGCCCTGCGGGTCGTCCAGCAGGGTGGCGAGCCGGTCGAGAGCTTCGGCGTAGCCTTCGGCCACCTGGAGTTCGACTGCCCGCTGCAGCGCTCGGCCGTCGGGAAAGCTCGCCGCGACGTTGACGGTGCAGCCGGTGCCGGCCGAGGCGAAGGTGACCGAGGTCGGGAAGGTGCCCGTGCCGTCGGATCGCCACGCCTCGTCGGCGAAAGTGTCGTCGTAGTTCAACTTGGCGCGGGCGATGACCGCCTTGTAGGTGGCGATGCTGCGGACCGGGGCGGCCGATTCGTCCACCGGCGCGATCTGGAACCGCCAGCGTCCGCCCGGCCGGACGTCCATCTCGTACACGGTCGCGGCCCATCCCTGCGGGCCCCACCAGCGGGTGATCGCCTCGGCGTCGGTCCAAGCCCACCAGGCACGGTCGACGCCGGCGGCGTAGGCACGGCTGATGTGGATGGTGTTACTCGACCTGTCGATCACGATGCCGTCCGCGGTGTCTTCGGACATGCTCAACCTCCTTGCTGGTTCGTCTCGTCGGGTGCGCGGTCGTCTTCGAGAAAGGAGCCGAGGCGATCCATCCGCGCCGACCACAAGGCGGCGAATCCCTGCACCCAGTCGCTCAACTCGCGTATCGATTCGGGGTGCAGCCGGTAGATCCGCTGCTGGGCCCGTTTGGACACCTCGACGACGCCCGCCTCGGCGAGCAGCCGCAGATGCCGGGACACCTGCGGCTGGCCCAAACCCAGCGCGTCGACGATCCCACCCACCGACTGCGGGCCGTCCCTGAGCAACTCCACGATCCGGAACCGGTTCGGCTCCGAGATCGCCGTTAATCGCTGTTGCACACCGTTGACCACGACTCAGAACATACACGAAGGCATATATGTACGCAAGTACATGTAATGATCGCGGGCGGCCCCACTGTCAGGGTCCTTCTCCGATGAAGGCCGAGGAGACGATGGCGTGGACCAGGCCACCGTCGGCCGGGAGGCGGCTGAAGGCGAGCATCCCCGCGGCGGCCACGGCCGCCCCCGCCCCGAAGACGAGCGGGTGGCCGAAGCGGCGGACGAGCACGGAGGCGAGAACCGCCATCCCGCCGACGGAAATCATGACCGGCAATATCGCGACGGCGGCGAGGAGTGGGGACAGTCCTTCGACGAGTTGACATGCAGGGCGTGCAGGTCGGTATGGCACACGCCGCAGTAGTCGACCTGCACCGCGATGTCATCTGGGCGCAGCTCACGGCGCTTCAGCGACGTGCGTCGCAGCGCCATCGGGCCGGTCGCCCGCCATCCGGCGGTCGTTCGGGGCCCCAGTAGTCCTGTCGAAGAATCCAACACATATAGCTCTGAGCTGCGGTGATACAGGGGTCGATGTAAGGGCCTGAGATCGTTTCCGCTACGTTCTGTTCCGGTTTGTCCGGTCTAGAGCGTGGGGTGGTTCGGTGTCGGAGAAGATGTTCTCCCGCGAGCAGTTGGAGCAGTTGCGGTCGTTCCCGGAGATCGGCCGCGATGAGTTGATCACGCACTTCACGTTGACGCCCGCGGATGTGGCGTTCGTGGATCCGGGGCGGGGACGCGGTCCGGCCGATCGGCTCGGGATGGCTGTGATGGTCGCGACGCTGCCGTGGCTGGGGTTTGTGCCCGATGAGGTGGGGTCGGCTCCGCCGGAGGCGGTGGCCCGGCTGGCGACCGCGTTGGGCCTGCATCCAGGGGCGCTGCGGGGATACGGGCAGCGGACCCAGACCCGGTCCGATCATGTGGGCCAGGTCGCCAAGTAACTAGGTTGGAAGCAGGCCGCGACCGGCAGCCAGGAGATGAAGGAACTAGAGCAGTTCCTGCAGGACAGGGCCATGGAGCACGACTCCCCAACGCTGTTGTTCAACCTGGCGCGCGAGTATCTGATGTCGGCGAAGGTGATCCGGCCTGGGGCGATCGCGTTGGCGAAGCTGGTCGGCACGGCCCGGGCGGCGGCGGGAGAGCTGACTTCGCACAAGGTGGCGCACGTGCTGACCGCGCAGGTGCGCTCGGATTTGGATCTGCTGCTGAAGGTCGATGCCGGGCTGGGGTGCACCCGGCTGGAGTGGCTGACCAAAGCGGCGACCGAGGCCTCGGCGACGGCGGTGAAGACCTCGATCGACAAGCTGGCGTGGCTGCGCGCGATGGACGCGCACCTGCTGGATCTGTCGGCGCTGCCGAACGAGCGGCGTCGGTTTCTGGCCCAGGTGGCGCGCCGGTCCACCAACCAGGGGTTGGAGCGGCGCCGCGAGCGCCGATATCCGATTCTGCTGGCGTTCGTCGCTCAGGCGGCGATCGACCAGCTCGATGAGGTGGTGTCGCTGTTCGATCAGGCGGTCTCGGCGCGGGAGTCGCGGGCGAAGACCAAGACCGACGAGGCGCTGGTGGAGCGGGCCAAGACCGGCGAGGCCCGGCAGCTGCTGCTGCAGGTTATCTTGCCGGTGCTGGCCGACCCCGGGGTTCCTGACGAGCAGGTCGGCGGCCTGCTGCGGGAGCGGATCGGGATGGGGAAGCTGCGGGAGGTCACCACCGGCGGGTGGAAGGCGCTGCCCAAGGATCACGGCCGCCTGTCGGAGATGGCCTCCTCCTACTCCTACCTGCGGCAGTTCACTCCGCTGGTGCTGTCGGCGATCGATTTTCACGGTGGGCCGGGCACGACCGAGCTGATGCGGGCCATGGCGATCTTGAAGGAGTTGAACCGGACCGGCGGCCGTAAGGTCCCCAACGGTGCGCCGACGGTCTTCGTGCCCACCCGGTACGCCGACTACCTGGAGAAGGCTCGCAAGGGTGGCGATGACACCGCCTTTCGCCACTATTGGGAGCTGTGTGTGCTGCTGGGTCTGCGTGATGGGTTGCGCAGTGGGGATGTGTTCGTGCCGGGCTCGCGCCGCTACGCCGACCCGGCCACCTACCTGTACACGCCCGAGCAGTGGGAGCCGCGCCGGGCCGAGTTCTGCCGGTTGGTTCGTAAACCGGCGAAGGCGGCGGACGCGCTGGAGCAGGGCAAGCAGGAACTGCACACCGCCCTGGCGGAGCTGGAGACCACGCTGGCGGGCGCCCTGCCGGACGACAGCGGCGCGGTCCGCCTGGATGACGACGATCATCTGGTGATTCCGTCGTTGTCGGCCGAGGACATCCCGGCCGAGGCCAAGGAGCTGAAAGACGAGCTGGCGGGCATGTTGCCGTTCGCGCCGATCGCCTCACTGCTGATCGAGCTCGACGCGCGGACGAAGTTCCTGGACTGCTTCACCCACGCCGCGGGCAAGAAGCTGGCCAGCTCGCCCCGAGATCAAGCGCAACATCCTCGCGGTGCTGATCAGCCAGGCCACGAACTTGGGGTTGGTCAAGATGGGCGAGGCGTGCGGCATCTCCTACGACACCCTCGCCTGGACGATGGAGTGGTATGTGCGGGAGGAGACGTTGCGCGAGGCCAACACCTGCGTCGTGGATCACCATTACGGGCTGGCGCTGGCCAAGGTGTTCGGCGGCGGCACCATGTCGTCTTCGGATGGACAACGATTTCCGGTGCGCGGCAAGAGCGTGACCGGGCGGACCATGACCATCCACGGCGGGCAGGTGTTGTCCACCTACACCCATGTCTCCGATCAGTGGTCGACGTACGGCACAAAGATCATCGTGCCGACGGCGCGGGAGGGTCACTTCGCGCTGGATGAGTTCCTCGGCAACGCCACCGATCTGCCGATCGTCGAACACGCGACCGATACACGCGGTGCCACGCTCAACCAGCGTGCGTACTCGCCGCGACTGGCGGAGGGCCAGAGCGGATCGCTGGTGGGATCGACACCCCGAGTCAGGTGGTCGCCATGACCGGCAGGACGATGGCCGATGGGCGTGCGGGATCGTGGTGGACTTGCTGGTCGGCGATGCGCATCGCGGTGGCGGTGGCGATCGGCTCGCCGGTGCCCAGGTTGCGGTCCCATCGGGGGAAGGCACCGCTGGCGACCTGCATTCGGATGCGGTGGCCCTGCTTGAAGCGGTGCGCGGTGGGCCACAACTCGATGGTGATCAGCGTGTCGATCGGCTGGTCGCCGGTGACGCGGCGCAGTGCCTCGGACACGTGGGTGACCTTCCCGGAGGGGGCGACGTCGCACAACCGCACATAGAAGTCGGTGTACGTCAGGCTCGAGGTGACGCTCAGCTCGGCGACCGGGATGCCGATGACGTCGAGGTCGGCCGGCAGCGGGGTGCCGGTGTAGGTCAAGACATCATCGCGGCCGGCCAGCACCTGCTCGCCGGACTTTCGGGTGCTGCCCATCAGCCGGGGCATGCCCAGCACGGCCGGCGTCGGGTCCGCGGGATCGTAGCGGTAGCGGTCAGGTGCGGACGCTGTCGGCGTGGTTGTGGCCAGGCCGCCGCCGCCCTGCAGGTGCCAACGCTGCGGGCGCGCCTCGGCAGGAGGGTAGACGGGCAGGTCACGCCACTCCTCCGCCCCCTGGATGTAGATGCGTACGGGCGCTTCGCGGAGCCCGTCGTGGTCCTTCAGCAGATGGGCGCGCAGCCAGGCGATGCCTTCGCGCATGGCGGTCATCGACAGCTCGGTCTGCCAATGATGCCAGGGGCCGATGGTCAGGTACGGCCGGCGCCCGGCTTGATGCAACGTGCGGTAGTCCCGGACCAGCGCGGGCAGCATGAAGTCGCGCCAACCGCTGATCAGATGGTTCGGGGCCGTCACGTCGGCCACGGTGTGACGGTGATCGCTGCTCGACCACCAGACGTCGTCGGCGCTTTGGTGGTCGAGCCACTCGCGCCAGTACGGTGCGGGGGCGCCGGTGGCCACCGTGTCGGCATCGGCGAGGGGAAGGTGGCGAGCGGCGGCGGCGCGTTTGTTCGCGCCGTGCAGGATGGCGGCCAGGAAGGCGGTCATGGGTTTTTCCTGGTTGTGGACCATGCTGAGCCAGCCCAGGAAGATTTCCAGGCTCAGCGCGTCACCGGGATACAGCATGCTGCGGAAGTCGGAGCTGGTGGCCTGGGTGGTCATCGCTTGGAGAATCGGCCCAGCCTCGGCGGCGATGGCCCACTGGGTGAAGCCCAGGTAGCTGCTGCCGGTGGTGCCCAGCTGCCCGGTGAACCAGTCCTGCTTCTTCAGCCAAGCCAGCACAGCGAGCCCGTCGTCGTGCTCGCAGACGAACGGGGTGAGCCGGCCGCCGGAACCACAGACCCCGCGGCCGCTGACGATCAGCACGTGGAAGCCGCGCTCGGCGATCACCCGGCCGACGACGCCGCCCTTGGTCCGATCGGTATAGACCGATCGGACCAGGATCGTCGGCCGGTCGCCTAGTCCTTGGGGAGCGTAGTGGTCGGCCAGCAGAACGACGCCGTCGGGCATCGGGATGCGTAGATCCCGCTCCACGGAGACGTTGCGAGTCTCCGCGGTCGGGAGTTTCGCCTGCCGGGCCATCAATGCGCTGGTAATGCTCACCGAGCTCCTTCTTGCTTAAATACCGAGAATTCGGAAGCGCCGAACCTTGCCTAGCGCTGTGCCGGAACGCTCACCGGGTTGGATGAGCGTTTCAGGCTGCGGGGTGCGAGGGGTCGTCCGCCGCAGCAGATGCCTTTCTCCCTTCGGAGGCGGGCGTGTTCGCGGCATCGGGGCGCCAGTACGTCGAGATGGCGGCACGTAGGCGTTGCGCCAGCGTCAGTGCCATTTCGACAGCAGCGGATCGCTTACTGCACAGCGCCCAGCCGTTTTTGCTCCTCATACAGTTGAGCGAAGCGATCGATCCGCCATAGCTGGCCCATCGTCAGCACCGTGGCGCCGAAGACGGTCGGCCAGAGCTCAAGCGCGGTCAGCCCGTAGGCGATCAGTGACAATGTGATCGGCCCCCCGACCACCATCATCAGGCGCTGGACCCGGCGGTGATCGGCGGAGACCGGCCACTTGTCCTTAAACCACATCTTCTCGCCGTAAATGCCCTTGGAGGACCAGGCGACGGGCGTGTGCACAGGCCGGAAGACGAACGGGTTCAGCCACAACCACACCAACACTGCGGCGATCGGGGCCAGGCACCACCAGCCGAGCCACACCCTGCTCCAGATCGCCGCGAACATCAGCGGGATCGCCGCGAAGCGGGTCCACACACTCCAGGGATTGGCGTGCCGCTCCCACATCTCATCACTCATCTGGAAGCCCTTCGCCCCTTTTGGCATGACGCCTTATCAACCCCAACCAAAGCTATGACCGGACTGGATATTCAGTTATAGCTTACGTCGCCCGTGCCCACTCGGCAATACCGGCCGCGGTGCCGCCACTTGTAGCCTTGGGACCAGGTATCCGATGCGGGCTTGGGTGGTTGTCGTGGCTGTTGCGTTCACCGAGGAGGAGCGGGTGCGCATCATCGCCGACCTGCTGGACACCGCCGAGCGGCTGTACGCCTCGCAGGGGCTGAAGAAGACCTCACTGGAGGAGTTGACGGCGCCGGCCGGGATCTCGAAGGCGAGCTTCTACGCCTTCTTCGACTCCAAGGAGACTCTCTACAAGGAGGTCATGATCCGCCGGGCACCGCTGATCGCACAGCGGCACGGCAAGGTGTTCCGGCGTCCCGTCAGTGCGGAATCACTGGCGGAGGTGATGGGCACCTGGACGGTGGTTTTGACCACCGACCCGTTCTACCGGCGCTTGTTCACCCACCCCGAGGAACTGCGGGCGGTCACCAGAAGGATCGGCGTCGAGGAGGTCGCCCGCGTCACGCCGTACGTGATCGACCCCCTGCTGGACTACATCGCCAAGGGCCAGGCCGACGGCGTCATCGACAGCAGCGTCCGCCCCGAAATCATCTTGGGGGTGATCCGGACGATCGGACTGATCGTCATGAACCGGCACCTGTACGGCGACACCTATGACGATGTTCTCGAAACGACGATCAAAACCCTGGCTCGCGGCTTGACCGCATCGAACGAACTCTGACCACAGCCGGAAGGCCACCTGTGGGCCCGGGCCGCCGACCAGCATATTCAGGCTGGGCTAGCCTCTAGGGACCCTGACTTACGCGGAACGCGGGCCGGACGCCCCGCCAGAATGCCACGTGATTTTTGATCTTCCGAGCCAGCAAGCTCGGCCGCCGGTAGACGAACGCCGCGTCCGGGTTCGCCTCACCGTCCACCACCACGTCGTAGTAGCCGGCCGCCCCCTTCCACAGGCACAGGCTGCGCGTGCGGCTCTCCACCAGAAACCCGCTCTTGAGCGACCCCCTGGGCGGCGCCCACGCCGACACCCGGCTGCGCGAGGCCGCCTGGATCGCCCGCTGCGTCGGCCGCGGCCCCGAGTGGCCACCGCACCTGGCCGCCGTCGGCCTGCCGGGCCCGGCCACTTTGGTCCTTAGCGAGAAATCTCGTTGAGATATGTCCACGACCCTGTGATCACCCCGCTGCGGAGCATAAACGATCGTTTTCGCCCCACCGCCGAAGGTGATCATCCCGGCCGGATGCCCGCCCTGATTTCGGTAGCAAAACTATGGGGCAAAACCGTGATGTAGCAGAACACGGACTACTATCCTTATTGCTACACGTGGTTCAGCCATCCCCCGCACGGAGGCCCGGTGAACGAGATCGTCATCGACAACGACGACCCAGGCGCCCACGAAGATCTCATCGGCCTGGCCCGCGTCTCCACCGACGCCCAAGAACTCGCCCGGCAGATCGACGCACTTACCGCCGCCGGATGCGCCAAGATCTTCCTCGACAAGGCCTCCGGCAAGAAGGGCACCGCCCGGCCCGGCCTGGGCGCGGCCCTCGGGCACATGCGCCGCGGCGACACCCTCGTCGTCCTCGACCTGACCCGCCTCGGCCGCGACACCCGCGAACTGCTCGCCATCGTCGAAGACGACCTGCACGCACGTGGCCGGCACTTCCGCACCCTCGACGGCATCGTGCTCGACACCAGCGACGACATGTTCGGCGAGCTCATCTTCACCGTGTTCGCCGCCATCGCCAAGTTCCAGCGCCAGCAGATCATCAAAGGCACCCGCGAAGGCCTCGACGCCGCACGCGCCCGCGGCCGCGTCGGTGGCCGCCCCCGCTCCCTCACCCCTGAGCAGATCGACGACGCGCGCATCCTTCTGGCCGCCGGCAAGGCCCAGACATCAGTCGCCAAGGGACTCGGCGTCTCCCGGTGGACGCTGCGCCGCGCCCTGGACAACCCTCCAGGGCAGTAACGCGCCGGCCCCACGCAAACGTTCACGATTCACGATCGCCCCCGCCCGACCGACGAAGATCTCATCGAGGCGATCGGAGTGGGAGACGGTCAACGAACGAACCCCTGGGCTCGCACTCACACAGACCCGACCACCACAGCTCTCCGCGCTGATGCTCGATGATCAGATAGCTCAGGCCACCTCTGAGCTCAGGGCAGCGGTCAGGCCCGCAACATCTGATCGTCACCCGGCTCTGGACTCCACGAGGTATCCCGCCCGCCACACCCC
>NZ_POUA01000349.1 GCF_003236385.1 Spongiactinospora gelatinilytica | reverse complement strand
AGATGTGTATAAGCGACAGTGACCGAGGATCGGGTACGGCGGCTCGCCGCGGCCGGGCACGAGATCGGCGGGCACACTCGCACCCACGCCCGCCTCACCGAACTCCCCCTGGACGCCCGCCGCCGCCAGCTCTGCGACGACCGCGCCGCCCTGACGGCCCTGACCGGCACCGACATCCGCTCGGTCGCCTACCCGTACGACGCCACCGACCCGGCCACCGAACGCCTCGCCCGCGAATGCGGCTTCCGCCACACTCGCCCCCGCGCCGCCCTCACCGTCCTCGACACCACCACCCCGGCCACCCTGCGCCACCACGCCACAAAGGGCGGCACCTTCGTCTTCCACAAGATCTGCCATGCCCCCTGCGGCCGCTACGCCATCGACCCCAAGGTCCTAGCCGACTTCCTCAGCTGGCTGACGGCCCGCTAGGCACCGGGTCTCTCGGCGAAGAGTTCTTCGGTGGAGGAGATGGTGAGGCATCGCCGTGCCCATATGTCCATCAGTGTGGGGTCGGTGCAGGTGGTGATGCGTTCGCGGTCGGCATTGCTGAGCGGAATCCCACGTTCTGTGAGGATGCTCAGCAGTACCGATGCCTTCCCCTCCAGCCTGCCCTCTTCCCTGCCCTTGCCGTAGTGCTCGCGGGCGAAGGGGCTGTTCACGGGCCATGTCGTGGAGCTCATGATCTACTCCATGAGTTTCCGGGCGGCCAGTGGGGCCATACCACATGCGTGTTCATGGTATCGCGTAGCGTGACGATCATCAGGGTTTTTGCAGCCGTCCATGAGCGCCCTGACGACCTCTGGGCGGTCGGCGCGGGCGGCGAAGGAGAGAAGGGCGAGTTCGCCGTGATCGCGGACCTGGGACGGGTCGGTGATGGCGGGAATCTCCCTGGGGCCGATGGCCACCGGGGTGAGGGTGTAGTCGCGGAGGGAGGTGACACGGGTTTGGCGGCCCAGGTGGCGAGGGAGCGGGTGGGGCAGACGACGGCGACCGTGATGGGGCGGTCGAGCTGGAGCCACAGGGCGGCGGCGTAGCGGGCCAGGGCCTCTGGTTTGCCCGGCTCGCGGTGGAGCTGGATCTCGATGACGACGCCGTGCTGGGGCTGTTCGCCGCGGTGGCCGAGGGTGATGACCTGTCGGCGCGGAAGTCGCGGGACGGGCGGTCGTTGAACTCGCCGAGGGCGAGCAGGGCCGGATATTCGCCGGGGAGCTTGACGCCGAGCTGGTCGCGGAGGAGTTCCACGGCGAACTCGGGCCGCTCCCGGAACAGGCCGTTGAGCGTGTCATGAATCTTGGACGGCATGTCACTGAAAGCCACATGATCGATACTTTACGTGAGAGGCGTTCGCTTTCAGCGAAATAGGCGGCGCCGCCGTACATGGGAGGAGGACGCACGTTCCGCGCGCAGCCGGTCCAGTTCCTCGGTGAGCTGGGCGACGCGCAGCGCGAGACGTTCGTTCTCGGTCTTCAGACGGCCAGCCTCGGCGCGGCCGGGTCCGGCGCCAGAGGTGTCCGGCTTGGGCTCCTTGGCGTCCGTGGCGGGCTGGAAGCCCCAGGTCGCGCCGTCCAGCCAGTACGTGCCCGCGACCTCCTCGACCACGTCGTCCAGGGCCTCGCCGGGGCCCGCGAGCAGCCGGGCGCGGGCGAACGCGCCGGTGTGCTCCAAGCGGGCCGTCACCACGACGTCCGTCTCGTCCAGCGCGATGCTGACCAGCCCGTACCCGTGCTCGGCCGCGTGCGCGAGCAGGCGGCGCAGTACGTTCGGGCGGGGCACCCACCCCGGCGGGCACAGCAGCCGGTACGGCACGGGCGCGGCCGACCTCGGCGTCCGATCCACGAACCGGACCCGTGGCTCGTTGCGATAAAGCCCGTGGATGAGCAGCAGGTCCAGGTTGGGACTGTGCTGCGGCGCGCGCCGGTCCTCGGCGAGCGCCCCCCACGGCCCGGCCAGCGTGACCCGTACGTCGGGCAGGTCACTGGCCAGCACGCCGTCCACCGTCGCCCGGATGTCCTCGTACGTCGCCCCCGCCGCCTCGACCGCCACGTCCAGGTACGGCACCATGTACTGCCGCCGCGGGTGCGTGCGCTGCCAGCGCATGTGCGGGACGAGATCGGGCACGAACACCGCGTTGTACCGGGTGACCTGCTCGCGGTCGCGCATCATCATGGACCGGCCCAGGTGCCAGCTCCGCGCGGCCGGCTCCAGGACGAACGCGGCGCCGTGCTGGGCGAGCCGGTAGCCGAGTTCGGTGTCCTCGCCGAGCACGAGTTCGGTCGCGAGCGGCCCGGCCGCGCGCAGCAGGCGGGCGTTGACCGAGGCGGCGTTCGTGATGTGGACGCGGTAGGCCATGTTCTTGGCCGTGCGCATGCCGTCCGTGCTTTCGGCCAGGTCGACGATCCACTGGTGGGGTTCGCTCGCGTCCAGGTCGAACAGCTTCTCGCCGGCCCCCGCGGACACTGCGGCGTGTACTTCGGCCGGGCCGGGCCACTCCTCGTCCACATACCGGACATAACCCATGACCACCAGGTAGTCCGCGAGGTGGTGCCAGCGCATGTGCGCCTCGACCTCGTCGTGATGGGTGACCATGTCGGCGTCCAGCCAGTGGATCACATGGCCCTCGGCGACCTCCAGCGCCGCGTTGCGGGCGTTGGAGCGGCCCCGGGAGTCCGGCGTGGTGCGCAGCAGGCGGGTGTTCTCCGGCCTGATCTGGCCGAGGGTGAGCGGCGGGTCCGTGCCGTCGTCCACGACGATCACTTCGAGCAGGTGGGCGGGGTAGCTCTGGGCCGCGAGCGCGGCCAGCGTGAGGTCCAGTTTGTCCTGGTGGCGGTAGGCCGCGATGACGACGCTGACCGGCAGGTACGGCTGCCGGTCGCCGATCTCGGGCGGCGACAGGATGGAATAGTCGTTGTGGCGGATACGAGGGGAGTTCACGCCTGCTCCATGAGTTCGCTCGGGCGGAAGCCGCGCCACTGCTCCTTGGCTCTGTGCAGGAAATAGCCGATCGGCTCCTGCCAGGTGTGGCGTCGCCGGGCCGACCTGCGGGCCATGAACCCCAGGCCGTGGGTGCGATAGATGCAGCCCCCCGCGCGCAGGAGGGCCGAGAAGAGTTCGATGTCCACCGAACGGGGGACCGGCCTGAAGCCGCCCAGCGCGCGCAGCGTCTCGCGGGAGATCAAAAAGGTGCCGCCCGCCACGTGGTCGGCCATCACCTCGCTGCTCCACCGCCGCCGGATGGTCACGTCGATCTGCTCCAGGTAGAAGAACTCCGAGGCCACCCCGACCAGGTCGGCGCCGCTGTAGCGGCGGGCGAGCACCAGGTCGGCCAGGTGGTCGGGCCCGTACCAGTCGTCGTCGTCCCATTTGGTGAGGTATGCGCCGGAGGTCCGGTCCACCGCGCGGTTCAGGATCTCCCCGAACGGCTTGGCCGCGTCCGCCGTGACGATGGTCAGCGGAAGCGGGAAATCGGCCACCGCGCCGGCCACCGCCTCCTCCGGCACCCCGTGCAGCCCTAGTACGACCTCGACGTCCACGCCGCGCTGTGCGGCGATCTGGCCGAGCGCGAAACCCACGAAATCGGGCCTGCGGGTGCAGAGCACCACGGAGATCGGCGGATCGGGCGGAATCGGCTTGCCGGCCGCCGCGGCGAGGGCGTGCCAGCGGGCGGTGGTGCCGTGCGCGCGCAGCGCGTGGCGGCGCAGCCGTACGCTGTGCTCCTCCCTGCGCAGGTCGTCGGCGATGTCGCCGGGCGTGGCCAGATGGGACAGGAGTTCGCCGCCGAGCAGCGGTTCCGCCCAGATGGGGGCCGGGCCGGTGGACACCAGCGGCACCCCCGCCGCCGCCAGCCCGGCGACCACGCGGGCCGCGGCGACCGGGCCGGTGTGCGCGGGGCGCCAGTTCAGCCGCAGGCCGCGCAGCGGACGCAGGCGGTCCACGTCGGCGTCGGCGACCAGCCCGGATTCGTGAAAGCGGACAAGTTCGCGGCCTTCGCTGGTCACGCCCCACACGCCGGCGTGGCCGGTCAGGTCCGCGATGTCCTGGGGCGGCTCGCGCAGGAAACCGCGCGGGTTGACCGACCGCTCGTCCACCGGCGGCAGGTGGTCAGGGGTGACCGCGGACGCGGCGCGCAGTACCGGGTAGCCGTCGGGAGCGCCGGCCTTGGTCCAGGCGGTGTCCCGCCACGAGGCACGCCCGGCGGCCGGTACGCGATCGTCCGGCCAGGCGGCCTCCGGGGCGCGAACGGCGAGGTCACTGGAGGGTATGCCGGACGGTTCCGGACGCCCCCCGACGGCGACGTCCGGATCGCCGGGCCGCCAGTCGGCCAGACCCGGTTCGCCGAGACCGGCGGCCGGCAGCGGATACGCCGCCAGGTGGAACCCCGTCCCTCCGGCCGCCACCGCGGTCACGATGTCACCGGCGGGCGTCTCCTTGCCGAGCCGGGTGGCGACCAGCCAGCCGGACGTGCCGTACCGGGTGATGTGGACCTCGCGCACCAGGCGCTGGCCGACCCCGCGCGCCAGCGCGACGTGCGGTGCGTCGTACCACGACGGCGTCGCGGTGATGGCCACCACGACACGCTTGACGGCGGGCAGCAGGTCCCGCAGCGAGACGATCCGCCGCAGGTCGGTGGGGGTGCGGGCGAGCACGATGACGGCTTCGGGCGCGCGGATCGTCCAGGGGGAGTCCGCGAGGTCGTCCGCGTCGGCCCACGAGATCGCCGCCTTGGGCAGCAATTCGGCCAGGACGTCACCGGCGTCATGGACACCCGAAACCACGGCGACGACCTTGGTCCCCGCCCCGACGATCCCGCCCGGGATCACGATGTACTCCGCCGGAACAGCATCGCGCCTTTCTCCGCGGCATAGGACGTGGCCGTGAGCTCGGGGTATTCACGCAGCCAGCGTTCGGCGATCCGCTGCTCGTCGGCGCGTACGGTGTCGTCGAGCACGAGCCAGGCGTCCGGCGCGCAGTGCGGCAGCAGCAGCGGCACCGCCGGGTACCGGGCCTCCGGGCCGGTCTGCTCCGGCGGGCCGTCCACGAAGACCAGACCGGCGTCGCTGAGGTCGTCCAGCGCGGTGGTGTCGTACCACGGCTGCCCCTGCCAGTCGGTCAGCGGCGCGTGCCGTACCTCGACGATCGAGTCGAGACCGTGTGCCGCCACCAGGTCTTGGGACGCGCGCGCGAACCGCTCCTCGTGTTCCAGCGCGACGATCCGGCCGCCGCCGAACCGCTCGATCGCGTACCCCAGCCAGATCGAGGACGAGCCGCTGCCGCACTCGATGACCAGCTTGGGCCGGTCGGCCGCGATCCGTTCCACCAGCAGCCGGATCACGTCGGGAGAGGCCGCCCACCCGCGCAGCCGGGGCATCGGGGCCCGCGGCTGGAGCATCGCGCGCAGGTCGATCATGGACTCGACCTGGTTGTACTCGGTACGCGCGCGCAACGCCCCGACGACCTGGTCACGGACCGCCCGGTCCACTCCCTCGATCGACCGCTTCACCTCGGCCAGCCCGGCATCGACCGTGCTCCGCTGCGCGTGGAGGGCCTTGGCCTGCCGCTTCAGCAGTTCGGTCTGCCCGGCCAGCTCCGCGCGGTCCTCGCCGATGGCGGCCACGACCGTGTCCACCCCGGCCCGCTGCCCGGCCGAGGTCTCCTCGAGCTGTACGGCGAGCGCGCGGACGCTGTCACGAAGCTGCGCCAGGGCCGCCTCGTTCCGCTTCACGCGCTGGTCGATGCGGAGCGCCTTGCCGTCGGTCCGTCGTACGACGAGCACGGCTACGGCGAGCCCGGCGAGCGCGGCAGTGGTCAGGGCGAGCTGGACCGCGTCGGTCCACTCCACGACCCCGGAGGCCGACGGTAATACCAGGCCCACGATCACAACGCCGCCGGTCAGGGCGGAAATGATCAGTAGCCGGCGTGTGGTCGGTGCGGGTAAACGTAGCCTTTCCACTCAGAGAGGATATGAGATGTAAAACGGAAGGGCAGGGCATCTCTACTAAGAGTTAGCTGAGAGCTACCTGATCCTCAACTGCCGCGGGGGCGGTTGTCCGTCACAGCAGGCACGGCCCCATCCCAGGCCACGGCGAGGAAAGGGATGCACGGCGGAGATTCGGTCACCGGCATGCCCGAAACCCTTGATCCAGCGACCGGAATGTGGTTCGGGGGTGGTCGGCGAGGCTCCTTAGTCCCGCCCTTGACCAGGATGTCCGGGGTCCATGGGAGCCGATCGCGACAACGTTCCGGAATCCCCGGACGGGCACATCGGCCTTCGGCCTCGCGATCCGCGATGGGCTCCCGCGGGCGGTGATCTCACCCGGCATCATCACAAGGATCTTCAGAACCACGCAGCCCGATGGACGCCGTCGCTGATCCTTCATAGGGACATCAGCCCCTTACATGGGCCTCCGCAAGCGTCTTCCGCCCGTTCGACGGGCGGAGCCCGCATCCCGGGCAAGAGGGAGAACCCGAGGGGCAGGGCGGTCTGTATGTCCGTTAAATGGGGAAACACCCTGTAAGGGTTTTCTCTCGCCGGGCAACGTGATAAGGATCACAGAAGATACCGGAATGTCCTATCTGTTGGGGAGGTTTGATCGCCTCGTGAGGTACTTCCCGGTGGTCGTACGGCTCGTGCATCGTCTGCACGTCGATCTCTGCCGTCTGAGCAGTCAGCTCTGTCGTTGAACGCAATCCCACTCCCTTACCCTCCCTCCCGCATGCCCACCCCAGTGTGAGCATGCTCTCCCGCCGGAGTCGCGTTCATGAAGAAAATCTCTTTCTCACTCCAGTTGCTGCTCGGTCTGGTGGTAGGCGTCGCGCTCGGGTTCGTGGCGCGTGCCGGTGATGTCGACTGGCTCACCGCCACCCTGACCGAAGCCGGTTCGATCTTCATCCAACTTCTCAAGCTCGCCGTTCCGCCGCTGGTCTTCACCGCGGTCGTGGTCAGCATGGCGAATCTGCGCAACGTCAGCGGGGCCGCCAGGCTCGCGAGCAAGACGCTGATGTGGTTCCTGATCACCTCGCTGATCGCGGTGGCCTTCGGCCTGGCCCTCGGGCTGATCATCAACCCCGGCCAGGGCATCAACATCTCCACCGCCGGAGCCGAGGCCATCGACCAGGAGGACGCCGGGACCTGGCTGGACTTCCTGACCGGCATCATCCCCACCAACGTCGTCACCGCGTTCACCGAGCTCAACGTCCTCCAGATCGTCTTCCTGGGAGTCGTCCTCGGTGCGGCCGCGCTGGCGATCGGTGAGAAGGCCGAGCCGTTCATCGGCTTCAGCCGCTCCGTACTCGAACTGGTGCAAAAGGCCCTCTGGTGGGTCATCAGGCTGGCCCCGATCGGCACCGCCGGTCTGATCGGCAAGTCGGTGGCCACCTACGGCTGGGACCTGCTCGCCCCGCTCGCCAAGTTCAGCGCGGGCGTCTACATCGGCTGCCTGCTGGTACTCGTGGTCAGCTACCCGCTGCTGCTGTCCT
Source organism: Spongiactinospora gelatinilytica (assembly GCF_003236385.1). Taxonomy (GTDB): domain Bacteria; phylum Actinomycetota; class Actinomycetes; order Streptosporangiales; family Streptosporangiaceae; genus Spongiactinospora; species Spongiactinospora gelatinilytica. The sequence continues at coordinate 527 of NZ_POUA01000349.1, read as the reverse complement.
TCGTCGGCAAGGTCAACCCGCTCACCTTCTACCGCAACGCCTGGCCCGCGCTGGAACTGGCCTTCGCCTCACGTTCCTCGGTCGGCACCATGCCGCTCACCCAGCGGGTCACCACCGACCGCCTGGGCGTGGACCGCGACTACGCCGCCTTCGCGGTGCCGTTCGGCGCGACCACCAAGATGGACGGCTGCGCCGCGATCTACCCGGCGCTGGCGGCGATCTTCGTGGCCCAGGTGTACAACGTTCCGCTCAACGCCGGCCACTACCTGCTGATCGCGTTCGTCTCGGTGATCGGCTCGGCCGCGACCGCCGGCCTGACCGGCGCGATCGTGATGCTCACGCTGACTCTGAGCACGGTGGGCCTGCCCCTGGAGGGTGTCGGCCTGCTGCTGGCGATCGACCCGATCCTCGACATGATGCGCACCGCGACCAACGTCGCGGGACAGATGGTGGTGCCGGTACTGGTCTCCCGCTCCGAGGGCCGTCTCGACGAGGCCGTGTTCAACGCCCCGCCCCAGCCCCTGGAC
>NZ_POUA01000348.1 GCF_003236385.1 Spongiactinospora gelatinilytica | reverse complement strand
GCCCCACCCCGCACCCGCGGTGTGCACGCGCGGCAAGGCCAGGACCGCCCTGACCGCCGCCGCCTGGGCCGCCGAGACCCGCAAGGGCGACGGGAAGGTGACGGACGCGACGCTCGCCTGCTACCTGAGCCTGGTGAAGCGGGCCAGCAAGGTCTTCCCGGAGGTCGCCAAGATGGCCACGCGGTCCTCCGCGGGTAAGGTGCTGCGGTTTACCACGGCCAAGGCGGGCGGGGCCGCGCTGGACCGCGAACTGCTGGCCGCATGGCTCAACTGGGCGCACGGCGCGCGCAACACCACGGCGAAGATCACCGGCGCCACCACGCTGAAGTCGGCGCTGACCACGGCCGAACGCCGCCGGCTGAGCGGGAAGGCCACCTCCGCCCAGCTCAAAAGGTCCATATCGACGCTCAGGAAACATGTGAACAGGTAGGCATCGGTCGTGGCCGCCGGGTTTATCCACAGGCCATTCGTTCATCCACAGGGCGGGCGCTCGGCGAGCGCTCGACCGCACGTAGTCGCTTAGGGTGGGGCTCATGGACGCGAGCAAGGCGATCATCGAAACCGTCGACCGGCTCCGGCAGCGTCGCACCGCGCCGCTAATTCTGGAGCTGGACCTCACCGAGGGGGTCACCGAGGGCCCACCGGCCGATCCGCTGAGCGCCGTGCTCTCCATGCGCCGGGCCCGCCTCACCGACCTGCTGTCCGGCCTGAGGCGCGCGGCGGCCGACTCCAGGGTCAAGGCGCTGGTCGTCAAGGTCGGCGGCCGGCCGCTCGGGCTCGGCACGGTCCAAGAGCTGCGCGCGGCCATCACGCGCTTCCGGTCCTCGGGCAAGCTGACGGTCGCCTTCGCCGAGAGCTTCGGCGAGTTCGGCGCGGGCACGGTGCCCTACTACCTGGCCACCGCCGCCGAGCGGGTCTACCTGCAGCCGTCCGGCGACCTCGGGCTGACCGGCATCGCCATGGAACAGCGGTTCCTGCGCGGCGCGCTCGGTAAGGTCGGGGTCGAGTACCAGCTCGGCCAGCGGCACGAGTACAAGACCGCCGCCGACATGTTCACCCAGGAGCGGATGACCGAGCCGCACCGCGAGTCGCTGACCCGCATCGCCGGGTCGGTGACCGAGCAGATCGTCTCGGCCGTCGCGGCGAGCCGCAGGCTCGACGTGGCGACGGTGCGCGGGCTGATCGACCAGGGGCCGTTCATCGGCGCGGAGGCGGTGGAGCACGGCCTGGTCGACCGGCTGGCCTACCGCGACGAGGTCTACGACGAGGTGCTCGCCGCCGCGGGCGAGGGAGCGCACCTGCAGTTCGTCTCCCGCTACGCCAGGGGCGCGCTGGCCAAGCGGCTGCCGAGGCCGGGCGAGCCGGTGGTGGCGCTGGTGCACGGCAGCGGCCCGATCCGGCTGGGGCGCAGCGGGCGCGGGCCGTTCGGCGGGGGCGGTTCGATGGGGTCCGACACTATCTGCGCGGCGCTGCGCGCGGCCCGGCGCGACGAGCACGTCAAGGCCGTCGTCTTCCGGGTCGACAGTCCGGGCGGTTCTTACGTCGCCTCCGACGCGGTGTGGCGGGAGGTCGTGCTGACCCGCGAGACGGGCAAGCCGGTGATCGTCTCGATGGGCGACGTGGCGGCCTCGGGGGGCTACTTCGTGTCGATGGCGGCCGACGTGATCGTGGCGCAGCCGGGCACGCTGACCGGCTCCATCGGGGTCCTCGGCGGCAAGCCGGTCGTCGGCGGGCTGCTCGACCGGCTGGGCGTGGGGGTCGAGACGGTACGCGAGGGGGCCAACGCGGGGATGTTCTCCACCGCTGAGGCGTTCTCCGAATCCCAGTGGGAGCGGGTCAACGCCTGGCTCGACCGCATCTACGACGACTTCGTGACCAAGGTCGCCGAGGGCCGCGGGCTCGACCGCGACCGGGCCCACGAGCTGGCCAAGGGCCGCGTCTGGACGGGCGCCGACGCCCACGGCGGCGGCCTGGTCGACGAGCTGGGCGGCCTCACCGACGCGCTCGCCCTGGCCAGAAAGAAGGCCCGGCTCCCACAAGACGCGACGGTCCGGGTCTACCCGCGGCTCAACCCGCTGGAGCGCCTGCGTCCCCCGGAGTCCAGCGAAGACCGCTCAGCGGCCCTCGCCCGCGTCCGCCTGGAAGCCTGGGGCCCCCTCGCCGGCCTCGCCACCACCCTCGGCCTCCCCGCCTACGGCCCCTTGCAACTACCGGGCACCTGGACGATCAGCTAGCCCCCCACAGCCACCGATCAGGTGCCTGATCGACGAGCACCAGCCCAAGGCATTAAGGAGCGGGCGCCGACACCCACTGCGTATGCGCGGCCACAACTACCGCGCGCATAGTCGATCACCCAGCACCCACCGACCGCCCACAACCCAGGAGCGGGCGGTGGAGCCGGTGAGGACATGGGCGCGCCGTGTTGACCTGCCTGTCACCCGCCGACCGCGTACCCCCCTCACAGCACAGAACGGCTAGCCGGCGCCCCGAGGCAGGCGGTGAAACCGATGAGGACGCGGGCTCGGCCGGTGCGGGTGCGCCGTGCTGGGCGGTCTGTTGACCGCTGGGCGGGGGCCCGCCTTGCGGGGCAGGACGCGGTTAGGTGGGGACCGGGCGGTAGCGGCCGCGGAGGCGGATGAGGGCGGTGGCGGAGGGGTCGAGGTAGTCCACGGTCAGCACTTTGGCGATGAACAGGGTGTGGTCTCCGGCCGGGACCACCGTGGTGGTCTCGGCCTCCAGGGCGGCCACGCCGCCTGCTATGACGAGGGCGTCGGTGTGGTCGCCGCGGTGGTGCGGGGTGCCGGCGACCAGCAGGCGGGCGCTGGGGCGGCCCGGGGTGGCGAACCTGCTGGCCATGGCCGACTGCCCGGCCGAAAGCAGGCTCACCGCCCAGAGGTCCCTGCGCAGCATGACCTCGCAGACGTAACCGCCGTTGGCCAGGCTGACCAGCACCAGCGGCGGCTCCAGCGACACCGACATCAGCGCCGAGACGGTGACGCCGATGTCGTCCCGGTCATCCCGGACCGTGACGACACCGACCCCGGCAGCCAACTGGGCCATCGCCTCAACGAACCGCGACATCCGTCACCCGACCCCACCACGCTCCCGAACGCGACCGGCTTGCCGAAAGCGCCAGCCCCGGCAGCGCCACCATCTCGGCCATTTCACTCCATCACACACCAGAACGCGGCCGACGGGATCTGGGCACCCGGTGGAGGAGGTCAGAGCAGGCCGTTCTGCTTGAGCCATTCCGCGGCCACGACGGCCTCCTCGTCCTTGTTGACGGAGATCTTCTGCATCATCTGGGTCAGTCCCTCGGTGGTCAGCTTGGCCGAGACCGCGTTGAGGGTGCTGGTGATGGCGTCGGACTGGGCGGACTTGTTCACCAGCGGGGTGACGTTCTGGGCGCCGAAGACGTTCTTGGGGTCCTCCAGCGCCACCATCTGGTTGATGATGATCTTGGGGTCGGTGGTGAAGACGTTGCCCGCCTGGACGGTGCCCTCCTTGATGGCGTCGGCCGTGGCCGCCCCGGTGGGCTTCCACTCCTTGAACTCCAGGCCGTAGACGTCCTTGAACTGCTTCTGCCTGCGCTCCTTGAACTCGGGCGGCCCGCCCACCGCCATGTCCTTGGCGACCTTGGCCAGGTCGGCGATGCTGGTCAGCGAGTGCTTCTGGGCGGTCTCCTTAGTGACCGTCAGGGAGTCCTTGTCCTCGGCCGGCGAGGACTCCAGCAGCGTCAGCTCCGGCGGCAGCTTGGCGGCCAGCGCGCTGTTGACCTCTTCGGTCGTGGCGGCGGTGGCCTTGGAGTCGAGGTAGGCGAGCAGTGCGCCGTTGTACTCGGGCAGCACGGTCAGGCCGCCGCCCTTGATCTGGTTGTAGACGACCTCGCGGCTGCCGATGTTGGCCTTCTCCTCGACCTTGACGCCCTTGGCGGTGAGCGCCTGGGCGTAGATCGAGCCGAGCAGCACGCTCTCCGGGAAGTTGAAGGAGCCGACGATCGCCTTGCCCCCGCCCGGCGAGCCGCTGGTGGTGGCCGTCGTCGTCCCGCCGCCGGCCAGCGGATCCTCACCGCCGCAGGCGGACACGGCGAGCATGGCCGTGAGGAACACCGCCACGGAGCCGAATACGCGTCGCATCGTACTGTTTCCTTTCCCAGCGGGAGGTTTTGCAGACATTATCGGACCTTGACGCGCCGGCTCACCCCCGGGGACACCGCGACCCGCTCCGCCATCACGAACAGGAACTGCGCGGCCAGCGCGAACAACACGATGAGCACCGAACCGCCCAGCACGGTCGGGTAGTCCCGGATGGCCAGGCCGTCGATGATGTAGCGGCCGAGCCCGCCGAGGCCGGTGTAGGCGGCCACGGCGGCGGTCGCCACGATCTGGATCGCGGCCAGCCGCAGGCCGAGCAGGATCAGCGGCAGCGCCACAGGCACCAGCACCCGCCCGAGCACCTGCCGCCCGGACAGCCCCATCCCGTACGCCGCGTCGCGCAGCTCGGGGTCCACGCCCCTGATGCCCTCGAAGGTGTTCACCAGGATGGCCGGTACGGCCAGCGCGACCAGCGGGATCAGCACCGGCCACACCGACGCCGTGCCCAGCAGCATCACGATCAGCACCACCAGCCCGAGCGTCGGCAACGCCCGCGCCAGGTTGGCCGCGACCACGATGAACAGCGAGCCGCGCCCGGTGTGCCCGATCCACAGCCCGAGCGGGATCGCGACCAGCGCGGCCAGCGCCAGCGCGGCGACGGAGAACAGCAGGTGCTCCAGCAGCCGGAGCGGGATGCCATCGGGCCCGGACCAGTTGGCGGGGTCGCCGAAGAACTCGATCAGCCAGTTCACCCGCTCCTCCTCGCCCGCACCCATGGAGTCAGCAACCGCTGGGAGACGACCAGGATTCCGTCCACGATCAGGGCGAGCAGCACGATCCCCACGATCCCGACGATCGCCGGCGCGAAGTAGTCGATCTGCCAGGCCCGGATGAACAGGTAGCCGAGCCCGCCCATGCCGACCAGCGCGCCCACGCTGACCAGGCTGATGCTGGACACCGCGGCCACCCGCAGCCCGGCGAGCACCACCGGCGCGGCGAGCGGGAGTTCCACCCTGGTCAGGCGGCGCAGCGGCGTGAAGCCCATGGCCACCGCCGACTGCCTGACGTGCTCGGGCACCGAGCGCAGGCCGTCCACCACGGCGGGAACGAGCACCGCGACCGCGTAGAAGGTCAGCGGGATGATCACCGTGGCCTGTGACAGGCCGGTGACCGCGAGGAAGACGCCGAACAGCGCCAGCGACGGCAGCGCGTAGATGATGTTCACCAGGCCCGCGGTCGGCTGGTAGAGCAGCCGCCAGCGCACGCAGGCCAGGCCGATCGGGATCGCGAACGCCAGGGCCGCGACGATCGGCAGCAGCGACATGACGATGTGGTCACCGAGCAGGGTGTCGATGCTCCCTGGCTGCCCGGTGCTCCAGTTTCTGGTGAAGTACTCCCAAATGCTTGGCTCTTCACCCATTCGCCGGATCACCGTTCCCGACGTCCGAGGCGGCCAGCGCCAGGGCCTCGTCCAGGGACTCGCGGGTGGCCACGCCCACCACCGCGCCGCCGTCCTCGGCGACCGCGATGGCGCAGCCGGACGGCGAGAGCAGTGCCGCGTCCAGCGCGGTGCGCAGTGAGTCGCGCCCGTGCACGAACGTGCCGTACGGCAGCAGGCGTACGCCCTCCAGCGTGCCATCGCGCGGCAGCTCCGCCGGGTTGACCCAGCCCAGCGGCCGGTCACCGGCGTCCACCACGGCGAGCCACGGGCTCTGCGCGGACGCCGCCCGCCCCGCCGCCTCCGAGACCGGCGAGGAGGCCGGGACGGTGAGGTCGGGGCGCAGCCGCAGGCTCGCGTCGGACACGAACGACAGCCGGCGGATGCCCCGGTCACGCCCCAGGAACTCGGCCACGAACTCGTCGGCCGGGGCCGACAGCAGCGCCGCCGGGGCGGCCACCTGGGCGAGCCGCCCGCCGACCCGCAGCACCGCGACCCGGTCGCCGAGCTTGATGGCCTCGTCGATGTCGTGCGTGACGAACACGATGGTCTTGTTGAGCTCGGCCTGGAGCCGCAGCAGCTCGTCTTGCAGGCTGGTCCGCACCACCGGGTCGACCGCGCTGAACGGCTCGTCCATCAGCAGCACCGGCGGGTCGGCGGCGAGCGCGCGGGCCACGCCCACCCGCTGCTGCTGGCCGCCGGAGAGCTGGAACGGGTAGCGACCGGCCAGCTCGGGGGCCAGCCCGACCCGGTCGAGGAGTTCCAGTGCGTGCGCGCGGGCCTTCTTGCGGGACCAGCCGAGCAGGTGGGGGACCGTGGCGATGTTGTCCACGATGGTGCGGTGCGGGAACAGGCCGGCCTGCTGGATGACATAACCGATGCCGCGCCGCAGGGTGGGCGGGTCGATGGTGCGGACGTCGACACCGTCGAGCGAGATCGTGCCGTGGGTCGCGTCGATCATCCGGTTGATCATCCGCAGCGACGTGGTCTTGCCGCATCCGGACGGGCCCACGAACACGGTGATCTCGCCGGTGGGCGCCTCCAGGTGGAGGTCGTCCACGGCCACGGTCCCGTCGGCGTATCGTTTTGTGACACCGTCAAATGTGATCACACGTGTCCTCGTGTTCTCCGGCGGTATTGGATGTGCTGACGCCGTGACCGCTTCCCCCGCACCTCCCGCGTGCGCCGCCGCGACCGTCCGGCGATCTCCTCCGACAGCGTACGGCGGTGATGACCGCGTGTCGCCGCCCCGCTCCACGCCCGTGTCCTCCTTGTGTCCTGCCCGTGTCCCCCCGGATGACCTCTCGGTTTACCCGGAGTACACCGAAATGCACGGTGTGAGCATGGTGATTTCTATCAAATGCGTATCCTCCGATGCGGCGGCCCCCATGAGTTGACATGATTACCAGGACACCCCGACAGAATTTGAAGGACCGGCCCGTGACCCACCCGCTCACCGACCGGCGCTCGCGCAGCGAGCTGGTCGCCGAGCTATACGACCGTCACGCCGTCGGGCTGTTCGCCTACTGCCACGACCAGCTCGGTGACGCCGGGGCCGCAGCCGAGGCCCTGATGTCCGTGATGTCCGGCGTTCCCGCGGTCGAGCCGCCCCGCGCCGCCCTCTACGCCCTCGCCCGCCGGGAGATCTACCGGCGTGACGTCGTCTACGCCGACGCGCGCGTCGATCCGGTCGCCGACCCCGCCACCGCGCTGGTCGAGCGGGTGGTCCGCGAGCTGCGCCCGCACCAGCGCGAGGTGCTGCTGCTGGCCGTGGTGTGCGGGCTGACCATCGACGAGCTGGCCTGGGTACTCGACGTGGCCGCCGACACCGCGGCCGACCTGGCCGCCGGCGCCGACCAGCGGTTCACCCAGGCCCTCGGGCTCGCGCTGGCGGCCGTCGGCGAGCGCGTCCCCGGGCGGCTCGGCGAGGTCTACGGCGCGCTGGCGGTCGCCCCGACGAGGGACGTACTGGCCCGGCTGCCCTGGCGTCCGCCGCCCGCGCTGCTGCGGGCCCGCATCATGGCCGCGCTGGGCGAGCCGCCGCTCGCCTCCGGGCCGGTCTCCCGGCTGGGCAGGCTCGGGCCGTACAAGGCGCTGTGGCCGACCGCGCCCGCCTGGCCGATGCCGCTCGGGCCGACCGACGAGCGCACCAACGCGGGCCTGTACGAGGTGGAGATCACCCCGCCCGCCGCCGACCGGGTCTCGCCGCACGAGGCGAGCACCGAACCGATGCCCAAGCTCCACTCGCCGTCCCCGATGCCGGTGCCGCTGCTGTCCGCACCCGTCCCGGCCGACCTCGAAGAGGCCCCGGCGGCGCCGCCGGAAGAGGCCGAGGAGGAGCCGCCGGGCGGCCTGTTCGTCCCGCCGCCCCGGCAGGACCGTCCCGCCGAGCCGGTGTACCTCATGCCGCTGCCGGCGGGCGACGAGGAGAGCGCGGCCGAGTCGACCGACGTCTTCGACGTCCTCGATCTCGAAGCCCCCGCGCCGGAGGAGCACGCGCCGGAAGAGCCCGCCCGCCCGCCGGC
>NZ_POUA01000347.1 GCF_003236385.1 Spongiactinospora gelatinilytica | reverse complement strand
CGCATGGACGACACACTCAACGCGCGGCTGGCCGCGGGTGAGGCCGACGCCCTCGGCGAGTGTTACCGCGCGCATGCCGTACTGGTCCGGGGGTATCTGCGGAGGTTCGTCCCCGAGCAGGAAGTGGACGACGTGGTACAGATCGTCTTCGCCGAGGCATGGCGGTCGCGCCTCCGGTTCGATCCGGACCGCAGCCTGCCCGCCTGGCTGCTGGGCATCGCGCACAAGCGGGCCGTGGACCACCTGCGCGCCCGCCGTCCGGCGACCCTGCCGCTGTCGGCGGTGCCGGACGCCACGGGGTGCGACGGCCGGGTCGCCGGTGAGGAGCTGGCCGTGCGGGAGGAGATCCACGCGGCGATGGCCCGGCTGCCCGTCGCGCAGCGCCAGGCCATCGAGCTGGCGTACTACGGGGAGTTCACCCAGCGCGAGATCGCCGAACGGCTGCGGGTGCCGCTCGGCACGGTCAAGGCACGCACGACCAGGGGGCTGCACCGCCTGTCCGTGCTGCTGGGCGCGCCCCGCTCCTGGGAACGCCCCTAGGAACGTCTGGCCGCCAGGCCCTCCACCCCGGCGACCAGCAGGTCCAGGCCGATGGCGTAGTAGTGCTCGACGTCGGGCGGATCCGGCGCGGTCCGGGCCCACTCCGTGATGCTGGAAAACCCGTCAGGCGGCAGCGCCGTCAGCGCGGCCCGGTGCTGCCTGCGCTGTTCGGCCGCCTCACGCTCGCCATGTTCGGCCGGCAGGACGGGTCGCCGGCGACCAGCCCCATGCAGCCGTTGAGCAGGTAGCCGGCGATGTAGTAGCCCTCGGTCAGCGTGAACCCCTCGTTTTTCAGCAGGCCGAGCACGCCCAGGGCCGGGGCGGCGTTCGTGCCGATGGCCCTGCTACCGCTTCACGCTGGCCATGTCGGCGGTCATCGTGCTGGCGGGCGTGCCGATCAGCCTGTACGCGCTGCGCCGCCGGCCCTCCCCCAGCCAGGAGGCGGCGGATGAGGAAGGGCCGAAGGAGCCCGCGGGCGTCGGCTCAGCGTGAGGAGAGGTACCGTTCGCCGAGTTCGCGCAGCCTGCGGTGGGCGGAGTCGTAGACGGCGGCCCCGCCCAGGTACGCCTTGGGCAGCTTGGCGACCATCGTGTAGTTCGCGTCGCAGACGTTGCCCACCGGGGCCTGGGCGGCCTGGCTGACGAGCTGGTAGGCGTCCAGCTCGTCCAGGCCGGTCAGGGCGGCGCTCCAGGTCACCAGGTCGTGCTGGCTGATCCGGTAGGCGTCCTCCAGCGGGCGGGCCGAACCGGTGGACATCAGGTGCTCGTCGTCCTCCAGCCGGGGCCACGGAGTGGCCACGCCCTTGATCAGCTCGACCGCGACGACCGTGTTCATCGCGGCCTCCACGCCGGTGCCGCACACCTCGCCGTGGCCCTGGCGGGCGTGCCCGTCGCCGACCCCGAACAGCCCGCCCTCGACGTTGACGCCCAGGTAGAGGGTGACGCCGGCACGTAGTTCGGGGGTGTCCATGTTGCCGCCGTGGGCGTCCGGGGTGATCGTCATCCGCGCCTCGAAGGCGGCGGGGGCCACCCCGACGGTGCCGTGCATGGGGTCCAGCGGGAGTTCGACGCTGAAGTCGCCGCGGGTGGCCCGGTACCGGACGGTCCGCTTGTCGGCGTCGATCTCGTAGACCCACACCCGCTCCTCCAGGGGAGCGTGCAGCATCGCCGTGGTGTGGGTCGCGGTGAGCGCGCCGAAGTGCGGGAACGTGGTGGACACGCCCCAGTCGCGGGCGGGTTCGATGGACACGAAGTGCAGCGCCAGCGTGTCGCCGGGCTCGGCGCCCTCGACGTGGAACGGGCCGGTCACCGGGTTGAGGTAGGGGAACTCGCACACCTGCGAGGGCAGGTCGGCCGGGCCGCGGACCCGGCCGCCGAAGCAGTCCTCGACGTAGAGCTCAAGGATCGTGCCGGGCGTGATGCGAGCCGCGGCCGGGCGTCCGCCGAAGGTGTAGGCCAGGTCCTCGGGACCGGGCCGGTAGGACACGACGTTCATTTGTCAGACCTCTCTGGCGTCCTGCTCGGTCTCCTTGGCGTCCTGCTCGGTCGCCAGCGTGGGCTTGCGGCCCAGCAGGTAGGAGCCGATCAGGACGATCACCCCGATACCGAACCACGCGAAGCCCAGCCGCTGCGCGGCGACCTGCGCGTTGACCACGACGAACACGAGAATGACGAACCCGATGGCCGGCGCCACCAGGTGCGCCCACCAGTTGCGGCTGCGCTTCCTGATCAGATAGTGGACCACCACCGAGACGTGCAGCACCAGGAAGGCGCACATCGCGCCGAAGTTCACCAGCGTGCTGAGCGGCGTGATGCCGTCCTTCAGCGTGCTCATGAACAGGCCGAGCGCCAGCGAGATGCCGGCCACCAGGAAGATGGCGTTGACCGGCACCCTGCGGGTGGGGTGGACGCGGCCCAGCACGCGCGGGAGCTGGCCGTCCCGGCCCATCGCGAACAGCAGTCGCGAGGTCGCCGCCTGGGCGACCAGGGAGTTGGCGAAGCCCCAGGCCACCGCGGTGGCCACGGCGGTCAGCACGCCCAGCCAGGGGCCGCCCGCGAAGGCGGCGGTGTCGTAGAAGGCCGACCCGGCGGCGTCGCCCTCGGCCAGCAGCCTGTCGCGGTCCGGGGTGAGCAGCGCGGCGACCCAGGTCTGCGTGATGAACAGCAGTCCGGCCAGCCCGAGCGCGTACACCATGGAACGGCCGAGCCGCCTGCCGTCCTCGCGGCTCTCCTCGGCGAGCATCGAGATGCCGTCGAAGCCGAGGAAGGACAGCACCGCGACCGAGGTGGCGCCGAAGATCAGCGGCCAGGAGAAGGTGCCCGCGTCGAACAGCGGGCTCAGCGGGTCGCCGCCGCCCTTGCCCTGGATGAGCGCGCCGACGCCGATGACCAGGAAGATCGCCAGCACGATCAGCTCGGCGACCAGCATGATCCGGTTGGTCTTGGCGGTCATCTGGATGCCGAAGTAGTTGACCACCGTGTTGAGCAGCACGAACCCGATCAGCCAGGCCCATATCGGCACCGCGGGCACGATCGACGCCATGGCCGTGCTCGCCACCAGGTAGAGCAGCGAGGGGACGAGTACGTAGTCGAGCAGGATCGCCCAGCCGGCCAGGAAGCCGACCGGCGCGCCGATGCCGCGGCCCGCGTACGTGTAGACCGAGCCGGCCATCGGGAAGGCGCGGGCCATCTGCGCGTAGGACAGGGCGGTGAAGGCCATCGCGACCATGCCGATCGCGTAGGCCAGGGCGACCATTCCCCCGGAGGCGTTGAACACGCTGCCGAAGATGCCGAAGGGCGCGATCGGCACCATGAAGATGAGGCCGTAGATCAGCAGGTCGGCGAAGCCGAGGGAGCGCTTGAGCTCCTGCTTGTAGCCGAAGCGCTCGATCCCGTCCGGTGCGGGTGGGGAGGTTTGATCCGAGACGTCGGACGAACGTGACATATCTATGGCTCTTTCTCGCTCTGGGGGTCGAGCCGTACGATATGCCGCATTCTTGCAGGCGGAAAGATTTCACATGGAAGCTTTACCTGTTCGCGTCACGCCCGCGACGCCGCTCAGGACGAGGTCAGGACATCGAACTCCAGCCCGTCGGCCCGTCCCACGTAGACGCGCTGCCGTACGTGCCGGTCGGCCAGCGTGAGCCGCCCCCGGCCGGTGCTGACCGTGGTGCCGTCGGCCACGGCCTCGATCGCCGGTACAGCGGCGGCGCCCGCCCGCGCCACCAGCGCCGCGATCATCAGCACGCCCTCGTAGCTGCCGTGCCCGTGCGCGCTCATCATCGGGGCGGTGGTGCCGTAGCGGCGGACGTAACGCACGCTGAGGTCGAGGTTGGCCTCGGTCGGGACGGTGCCGAAGTAGCCCATCGTGGCGTACAGCTCGCCGGTGGAGTCGCCGTCCACCGCCAGCAGGCCGTGCTCCTCCAGGGCCCCGCACAGCCGGGCGCAGCGCAGCCCGGCGGCGGTGAAGGCGCGGTTGAAGGCCACCAGGTCGCTGCCGATCAGGTTGAGCAGCACCGCGTCGGGGCGCAGCGCCGCCAGGGACTCGATCACCCGGCCCATCGCCAGGTCGCCGAACCCGCACGGGATCAGCCGCTCACCGACCACCCGCGCCGAACGGGCCAGCAGCCGCCCGCGCGCCGACACGTGGACCAGGCGCGGCCAGACGTAGTCGTTGCCCAGCAGGTACCAGCGCCGCGCCCGCCGGTGCTCGACCAGCCAGTCGATGCCCGGCCCGACCTGGCGGGAGGCGGGCTCGCCCAGGAAGTAGACGCCGGGCGTGCGCGAACCGCCCTCGTAGGGGGGCGTGTAGATGTACGGGGCGGCGCCGCCGAGCGCGCGCTCCACCGCGACGCGCACGTCACTGGCGTGCGTGCCCACCACGGCCTGCACCGCGCCGGCCCGGGCCAGCCCGGCGACCTCGCGGGCGACCTCGGCGGGCGGGCGCCCGCCGTCCACCAGCACCAGCTCGACGTGCCGGCCGAGCACCCCGCCCCGGTCGTTGACCTCGGCCGCGCCCAGCGAGGCGCAGTTGATCACGCAGGGGCCGAGCATCCCCAGCACCCCGGAGACCGGCGCGACCAGCGCGATCCGGAAAGCATCGGCCCTGACCAGGTGGGCTTCAAGTGGGTCGATGACCACGCGTCAGAGTATCCTCTAGCGTACGCGCGAACGAAAGGAGCCGGTGGTGCTGACCGAGCCCACGGCGAAGCCTCCTTCCACGACCTTCACGGCGGGGCTGGGTCACTCGCTCGCCTACCTCCTCAGCAAAGCCGAGCGCAGCGTCAACCGGGGTCTCGCGGCCGTGCTCGCCACCGAACAGCTCTCCGTCGAGCAGTGGCGCATCCTCCAGGCCTTGGCCGACGGCCGCGGCCACTCCATGGGCGACCTGGCCGAGGCCGCCCTGATGCCGCACCCCACCCTGACCAAGGCCGTCGATCGGCTGGTCGATCGCGCCCTGGTCTATCGCGGCCACGACCCTTCCGACCGCCGCCGCGTCGCGGTCTTCCTGGCCGATCGCGGCCGGTCGCTGCTGCACCGCCTGGAGGGCGGCCTGGCCGAGCACCATCGCGCGATCCTGGCCGCGTTCGGGGCCGAGCGCACCGAATCTCTGATGCGCGACCTGGAGTCCCTGGTCACCGGCCTGGAACGCTGAGCGCCCGACCCGAACAGCCACCTCGTTACCATTTTGTGACAAAAGTGAGGTGCGAAGCGCGGATCGCCGGGCATGGTTGATCTCGAAGTCCAGCAGAGGGGCTTCGTCTCAGGTTGATGAGGCGTGTCCTGTCTGGGCTTTTGGTTTCCGGCATGGACGGGCACGCTGTGAACCCCCGATGGAGCAGCGAAATGACCGTCCTGGATGTCGCGTTCGAGCAGATGACCGCCGACGAACTGCTGGCCGAGATGGTCCGCCCGGAGGCTTCCGAGCTGTACCGGGTCAGGATCCGCGAGCGTGTGGTGCAGTTGCACGAGGGCCTGGTCACCGAGGTGACCCGGCGCTACCGGTACCGCGGCGAGCCCATGGAGGACCTGCGGCAGGCCGCCTACGTGGGGCTGATGAAGGCGGTGAACGGGTTCGACCCCGAGCTGGGACACGAGTTCCGCGGCTACGCCATGATCACCATGATGGGCGAGGTGAAGCGCCACTTCAGGGACCGCACGTGGGCGATCAAGGTGCCCCGGGTCTACCAGGAGCGGCGGCTGGAGATCAACAAGATCACCGCGGAGCTGACCCAGACGCTCGGCCACTCCCCGACCGTCGCCGAGCTGGCCGAGCGGATGCGGATATCGGAGGAGGAGGTCCTGCTGGCTCTGGAGGCGTCCGGGGCCTACAGCGCGCTGTCGCTGGACGCGCCGGTCACCGGCGCCGAGGACGCCGCCGACCTCGGCGACTTCCTGCCCGACCAGGACCGCTCCCTGGACACCCTGGTCGACAAGCACGCCGTCAAGCCGCTCATCGACGCGCTGCCGGAGCGGGAGCGCACGATCTTGCTGATGCGCTTCTACGGGAACATGACCCAGGCCGAGATCGCCGCGGAGTTCGGGATCTCGCAGATGCACGTCTCGCGCATCCTGCGCGCCGTGCTCACCCAGCTCCGCGCCAAGCTCTCGGACTGAACTCCCGCAGCCCCGGAGGGTACGGCCCGCGCCGGCCGTGCCCTCCAGGACTCCGTGGGTCAGGAACCGATGTTCCTGCCGCGCGCGTGCCAGACCACGGCCACCGACGGGCGGGGCTGGCTGTCACCGCCGTCGGGCCAGTGGCTCGACGGGTCGGCCGGGCTCGCGCCGTCGGTCTCGCCGGGGTGCTGGACCGCGACGAACACGCTCTTGTCGTCCCGGGTGATCAGCGGGCCGCAGGTCTCCGCGCCCACCGGGACGGTCAGGAACTGCCGCAGATGGCCGCGGTCCCGGCCGGACACCGGCATCACGAACAGGCCGTCGTTCTTGCCGAGCGCGTTGCCGTCCGTGGAGATCCACAGGTTGCCCTCGCGGTCGAAGGCGACGTTGTCCGGGCAGGAGATCGGCGAGACCTTGGACTTGTCGAACCCGGCGAAGTAGGTGGCCGGGTCGTTGGGGTCGCCGCAGACCAGGGCGAGCGACCAGGCGAACGTCCGCGCGACCGCGTCGTTGCGCCGCTCGGTGAGCTCCAGCACGTGGCCGTGCTTGTTGGCGGCCCGCGGGTTGGCCTCGTCGGCCTGCGCCGGGGTGCGGTTGGAGTTGTTGGTCAGCGCGACGTAGATCGCGCCGGTCACCGGGTTGCGCTCGACGTCCTCGGGACGGTCCATCTTGGTGGCCCCGACCTTGTCGGCGGCGACCCTGGTGTAGACGAGGACCTCTTCGGCGCTCATCCCCTGCACGTACGACTTGTCGCCGCTGACCAGCGGAATCCACTCGCCCGACCCGTCGAAGCGGCCGTCCTTGGGCGCCTTGCCCGAGCCGTCGATCTCGTCCTTGGGGCTGTCGCCGGTGAACTTGGCAACGTACAGCGTGCCCTCGTCCAGCAGGCCGCGGTTGTGGCGGTCGAAGCCGGGGATGTAGCGGTCCTTGGAGACGAACTTGTAGACGTACTCGAAGCGGGAGTCGTCGCCCATGTAGGCGACCAGCCGGCCGTCCCTGGACAGGCTGGTGGTGGCGGCCTCGTGGGCGAACCGGCCGAGCGCGGTCCGCTTGATCGGCGTGGCGTCCGGGTCGGTCGGGTCGATCTCCACGATCCACCCGAAACGGTTGATCTCATTGGGGTGCTTGGCGAGGTCGAACCGCTCCTCCACCCGGTCGAAGCGGCGGCTGCCGCTCGGGATGGCGGTGGTCGTGCTGACGCCGTACCGGGTCAGGTACTGCTTCTGCGCCTCCGGCACGCCGTTGCCACCGACGAAGTACTGGTTGAAGTTCTCCTCGGCGGTCAGGACCGTGCCCCAGGGGGTGGTGCCGCCCGCGCAGTTGTTGAGCATGCCGATCGGGCGCAGCCCGCGCGGGTCGGCGGCGGTCTTCAGCAGCGCGCTGCCCGCCGCGGGGCCGCTGAACCGCATCGGGGTCTGCGCGGTGATCCGGCGGTTGTAGCGGCGCCGGCCGCGGGTGACCAGCTTCCACCGGCCGGACCGGCCGGCCCGCTCCAGTTCGATCACCGAGCCGCCGTGCGCGGCGAGGGCGATCTTGATCTGCTCCTCGGTGGCCGCGGTTCCGTCGGTGTAGTCGCGGAACATCAGGGCCTCGTCGCTGTACTCGTGGTTGACCCACAGCAGCGCGCGGTCTGCGCCCAGCGGGAAGAACGCCACGAAATCGCAGTTGTAGCCGAACTGCTTGGCCTGTGCCTCGGCGGTCTGGTTGTCGAAGTCGAACTCGGGCGCGTCCGGGAGCACCGGATCGCCCCAGCGGACCACGGCGGCCGACTCGTACCCCTCGGGCACGGTGAGCTTGTCGTCGGTGTTCGGCGCGACCGGGGTGAAGCGCAGCGAACCGTGGCCCGGGAAGTGCCCGTGGCCCTGGCCGTGCGCGGGGTCGGCGGCGGCCGGAGTGGCCGTCGCGGTGAGGGCACCCCCGCCCACGCCCACCG
>NZ_POUA01000346.1 GCF_003236385.1 Spongiactinospora gelatinilytica | reverse complement strand
GTCATGGGCATGCTGCGCCAGCCGTCGGGGGCGGGTTCGGACCAGATCCAGGTGCCGGTCGCGGTGGCCGGAGCGGGCGTGACCGCGCTGCCCTGGGCTTCGGCGGCCAGCAGCGGCCCGGCGCGGAAGCCGACGGCCATGCGCGACAGTGCGGTGGCGGTGAACTCCTGGGGAATGTGGACGATTCCGGTGGGCAGGATGTCGGTGGTGGCATGGATGGGCACGCGCGGGTCGACGAGCAGGGTGGCGGTGACCGGGGCCCCTGCGACGGAGACGGCGATGGACGGTTCGCCGTCGATGGGGATGGGCCGCAGGTAGCCGCCGTGCTCACCGATCGGATTGATCGCGGTGTGCAGGTGGGTGTAGTCGTCGTTGAAGACGACGCCGATCAGGCCGTCGTCGGTGCGGGCGGGCTCGCCCAGGCGGACGAACCACTCGTAGGAGGGCACGTGGGGGGGCGGGGGGTCGGCGCCCTGGGTCCAGGCCACGGTGGTGCGCACCGGACCGAGCAGTTCCAGGTCCAGGCGGGTGCGGACCAGGGCGGAGGGACGGCCGAGCAGGAAACCCAGGCCGGCGTCGGCGGGGCCGTCCGGGTCGATCATCGTCAGTGCCGCGTCCACGGTGGCGCGTACCGATGCCAGCACGTCCGGACCGCGGCTGCGGATGGCGTCGAGGAACGCGTAGGTGTGGGGCAGAATGTCGCGCAGTTGCTCAAGTTCGCGTATATGCGAGCCGGGCAGGGGAACCCAGGCGACGGCGCGGCTATCGTTGGGAGCGAGGACGTCCCGAAGTTCGCCCAGGGCGCGGCCAGCGGGGTCGAAGCAGGCCAGGGTACGGTCGAAGCGGTTGTTGAGCAGCCAGGCGCAAACCGGGTTGGCGCCGGGGGTGACCGCGATGTCCTCGTCGCGGTCACTGGCCAGGAAGTCGAACCGCAGCCGGGCCGGCTGCAGCAGGCGCGGGCCGAACTCGATCAGCCGATCGGAGGCGATGTCGTCGACGGGGGTCTCGGGGATCATCGTGTCCGGCAGCACCGGGAGGAAGTGGCGCTCGTCCTCGATGAGATTGACCGCGCGGCCGAACCGGTCGACCACCGACAGTCGGGAGAAGGCCAACTGCCCGGCGCGCAGTTCGTGGTAGCGCGAGTCCTGCCACGCCTGCCCGGGGTACTTCGGCGGGATGCCGGGGACGGGCGCCGGGATGTCCGTAGGGCCGATGAGGGCTTCGATGCCGACCGGGGGACGGCGCCGGGCCCGAGGGTCGCGTTGGCGCAGCATCGCGCCGAACCCGTCCAGAGACTGCGCCAGCAGGTCCTCGCGGCGGAGGGCCTCGCGCACCCCGTACACCAGGTCGTCGGAAAGATCGGTGCGGTGCGCGGCGTGGGCGTCGATCTGTCCGGCCAGTGTGTGCCCCACGCTGGGGGTGAGGACCTGCCGACCCATGACCTCGACCGAATCGGGAACATCGCCGTCGCCGTTCCAGATGTAGCGGGTGCCGTCGAACCGCCAGCGGCGCCGGCCGTCTTCGGTGTAGGCCAGCGGCGTATAAGCGGCCTTCCACATCAGATACAGCGGCTGCCAGGGCTGCCGCCAGAGGTCGGTGCCGTATTCGGGCAGAGCTCCGATGGCCTCCCCCGCGCTGATGGGGCCGCTTTCGCGAGCGCGGGCGAGGATGAAGAACTCGGTCAGCGCCGCGGGCAGCGGTGCAGGCAGGCCGCTGGTGGGCACGGCTTGCACTTCGGCGCGCACGTCGGCTTCGGTGATCAATCGCACGGCCGTGACCAGCCGGTCGGCGGGACGGCACGGCAGCGCCGATCCGCGGGTGAGCGGCGCGTTGAGGTGCGCGCCGTGCAGCACCACCACCGGATCGGTGGCGTGGTGGAAGGGGGGCGCCGGGACGCGTTCGAGGACGCATGTGGAACGTAGTCCGGCATGGGCGGCGTAGATGGCCGCCTTGGTCGCCAGTCCCCCGGGCGTCTCGCTCCACGGCAGAACGGCGCGCGCCGCCTGGATGCGGCGGGTGAGTTCGGCGACGCGGCCGGCCGCGCCGGAGGAGAGGGCCGGGTCGAGCTCGTCGTCGATGGCGGCGTCGAAGTCCGGGTGGCGGCGCGGCGCCTGCGACAGCGACCACAGGTCGAACAGGCGGTCGCGCGCCCCCGTCAGGGCGCGTACGTCGGCGTCGTGCTCGGCCTGGAGGCGATTGAGCTCGGCGACGACCTGCTGCTCACGGGCGCGCTCCCGCGCTGACGTGCGGCCGCGGGTCTCGGCGTCGTCGTTGTCCACGGCACGCCAGGCGAAGCCGCCAGGGGAGGTACCGAACCCCGTGTCGTGGGCGGCCTGCGCGATCAGCCGGTCGCCGGCGCCGTCGGCGCGGTCCAATGCGTCGAGGCGGTCCAGCGTGAAAGCGCGAAACAGCCGGGAGTCCTCTGCGGAAAGGACGCCTTCGGCGCCGTCGGGCAGGGCGGCGACCGCCTCGGCGGAGCTGTTGGCCACGCACACCGCGATGTCGTCCGGCCCCGGGCAGTCCGACTCGGGCACGGGCCCGCGCGGCTGCCACACCAGGTTGAGCACGCTGCCGGTGTACAGGGTGCGCGCCACTTCGCTGGTGGCGGTCGGTGCGCTCCACTGCAGCCGGTCCAGCCACTCCCGCAAACTCTCTCCGCCGGTTCTGGCGGCGATGTCGGCATCGGGATGGGAGTACCAGCCGCACACGTGATAAGACAGCCTCGCGTCCCCGGTGATGTCGTCGAGCGGGTCGTGCAGCGAGAACACGTTGTGGTTGTACGGCTGGAAGGCCGCGAAGGTCAGCAGCCCCGACCCGATCGCGGTCAGGAACGGCTCACGGGCGTCGGCCGGTTCCCTCCAGGGGCTGTCCTCGGTCAGTTCGACGGCACGGCCGAGGAAGGTCGCCTTCGGCTCCTGTCCCGAGCCCGGGTCAAGACAGGACACGGTGCCGGGAGTGACGTCGGGCCCGTCGTCACGACTGCCGACGTGGTCGCTGTGTACCAGCCAGGTGCGTGGTCTGCGGAGACCGAAACGGCGCACGACCAGCCACCGGTTGGGCACCAGCGGGAAGTCGCCGATGCCCTCGGCCTCGTCGTGCCGGCCGCGGGTCAGCGCCGAGGGCAACTGCCACTGGACGTACACCCCGCACCGGCCGGGGTCATCGCTCCAGTCCTCGAAGGTGAACGGCACCGGTTCGGGCGGCAGGTCGTCTTCGGCCAAGGCGCGGAAGTCGGCCTGCCAGCGCTGCCAGATGAAGCTGCCGTCGGTTATGCGGGTTTGGTCGTTGACCGCCAGCGCGGCGACCTCGACCGGGACCACCAGAGTGTTGGGCTCGGTCATCGCCGGCCCCGGCGTCGTTGCACGTCCGGTCGTGTTCATGGACGGGTGAACTCCTGAAACTGAGGGGCCTTGATCATCTGGAGGGCGAACTGCGCGGAGGTGAGCCGCTCGACGTCGTGGGTGCGCGAGAGGGCGGGCAGCAGCGCATCACCCGTGCCGTCCACGTTGAGCACGTCGTGGCCGCCTGGCCGCAGAAACCGCGCGAACCGGTCATCAGCCGGGTCCTCGGGGAACTCGCCCAGCGGCCGGCCGACATCCGGGCGGGAGATCTTCCGCCGCTCGATGGTGCCGATGTCGCTGAACCCGAAATGCAGGCCCTGAGGCGGCTCGGCCATCGTGAAGGCGTCGATCACCTGGGGGTAGAGCATCAGCAGCACGTCGTGCCCGTACACCGCGCGCCGTACCGGCTCGACGACGTCGTCCCCGCGGAACGCCGTCATGATGATCTTCGGCCAGTTCGGCACCAGGTCGGACCGTAGCAGCAGCACACCCGGCGGCGGCTCGGCGACCTGCGTGGTGAGCGCGTTCAGGTCGGAGTCCAGGGCATGACCGACCCCCACACTGAGCGCGCCGTCCACGGCGGCGCGCACCCACCCGGGGTCGGTGTAGGCGAACCGCAGCGACTCGACCGGCAGCATTTCCTCGTCCGGCACCAGGTGCTCGAACGGGACCATCTCCAGCATCGGCAGCCGTCCCAGCCACGCCGCGACCGGTTCGAGCTCCGGCGCGAGGACCTCGCGCAGTACCGCCCGCGTGTGAATTTGGGCCACGCCCGCGCGTAGCCGTGCCGCGTCCACAAGCCCCTCCGTGCCGCCCGATCGGGTGCCTGCCCGGCGGGTGCGCCGCCCGGCGGCGGCCGCCGCTCCCGCCGTGGACAGAATCCGGCCGATCCGATGCCCGGATTCGGCGGTCAGCAGCCGGTCGAACGCCTCGTGCGCGGCCCGCCCGGACACCTCCCCGGCCGTCACCGTCCGCCCGAGCGCCGCCTGGCCGACGACGCGCCGCACCGCGCTGCGGGCCGCCTTGCGGAACTCCATCAGCGCGGTGCGGAACTCCGCGTCGCCCAGGCACAACTGCCGCCCCAGGCTGAACGCGGCAGCGTACCCGGTATCGAACACGCCGTGCTCCTCCAGGTAGATCAGCGCCTCACCGGCGGACTCCAACCGGGTGCGCTCCTGCGCGGGGGGAGGCAGCCGCTGCGCGCACTGCGCGGTCAGCGGCCCGCGGTAGAACGCCACCGACCGCTCGCCGGAGTCCAGCACGTGCGGCAGCGCCGCCGAGCCTGCCCGCAGTCGTTCGGCGACCTCGCGCCGCGCCGGCTCCGTCCCGGTCGCATCCGGTACTCGTCGGCGCAGCAGCAGGTCGGGGCGTGCGTCGGGGCCCGTGGCGAGGTTGTGCGCCAGGTCGCCGAAGCCGATGCCGGTGTCATAGACGGACTCGAACGTCCACGACCACAGCGAGACCATTCGCAGCCCCGCGGACGGCGGAGCGCTCGCCCCGTCCAGGTAGCGCTCGAATCCGTCGAAGGACAGCAGGTGCACCACGTGCATGCCGCCGTCCACGGAGGGGAAGCGATTGGCGACCACGACCGCGCTCAGCTCTTCCACATCCGGCTCGGGTTCATCGTCCGAGCGAACGTGCGTGGCGTCCGGCGGCCCGCCTTCGCGGAGGTGCGCCAGCGCGGCCATGTCCTTCGCCGTCGGCGCGATCGCGGCGAACAGCTCACCGGGCACGCGGATGGTCGTGCAGGCCCTCTCCCATTCGTCGTCGAAGATGAACTCTGGCAGGATATGCGGCGCTTGCCCGGGAAGGGCGCCGTTCATCAGTTGCCGCACGGTCTGCACGTCGACCACGCCCAGCGCCTGGGGGTCGCCGGGCAGTTCGTCCTCCCGGAAGACCAGCAGAGCCATCCACGGCGTCGCTCGGCTCGTCCCCGGCAGGCGCCGCAACCACGGCAGCGCCGCCGTGTCCAGCGTGATGTGCGGCAGCACCTGGCCGTAGGAGCCGCCGGCCCCCGGCAGCGGATAGCACGCCTGCACGCTCGTGGCCGCGATCTCGAACCGCAGCTCCCGCACGTCGAACAACTGCCGGTGCGTGGGCAGGCTCGCCCCGGTGGCATCCAGGCTCTGCTCGACGCGGATCTCATGCCTGCCCGCGGACATGGCGGGGATGCGGTGATCGAAGAGTCGCATCCGGTGCTCGACACTGCTGATTCTGTTCATGAACCCTTTGAAGCCTTTCGGCTGGAGTGCCAGCGGGAATGTCAGCCGGTGGGGTGGTCAGCCGACGGGGACGAGCAGCGGTGCCGCGGTGAAGGCGGACTCAGCCGCGCGGGCGTATCCGGATAGATCGCGATCCACCGCACCCACGTCCACCCCGGCCGCGGCGAGAGCACTCACCAGTGCGGCCCGGGCAGAACGCTGGTTCGTGGCGTCAACGGTGGTGCAGATGCGGTCGATCGCCTGCCCGCCGGGCAGCCGCACCGGGATCGGCCCGATCGGACGAGCGTTCGGGTCCAGTGGCAGCACGCCGGGCTCCAGCGGATCGAACGTGAGGTGCTCGGCCGAGATATACCCGGTGTCGGCACCATTGTCCGCCGCCGGGGACGCCAGCTCCACGCCGGTGAGCTGGTTGCGGATCAGCTGTGTCCCGGCCGGTGGCAGCGAGCTCGGCGACCCGGCGCCCCACAGCGACTGCGGTACGGCCGAGCGGTGGAACCGCGGCTCCCACTCGGCCAGAGACAGCGGGGTTCCCTCCAACAGCAGCGAGACCACCTGCATGGCGGTGCGGTCCCGTTCACCCATCGGCCGCACACCCACCCGGTCACCGCGCTGCGCCGGTAAGGTGGACAGGCTGTCGAAGTACATCTCGGTGATCGGCACCGAAGAGTCCACGGTGAACGCGAAACCCGCTGAGGAGACCAGCCACGCGCCGCCCGTACCACCGACCCGCCCCTCGTCGCTGATCAATCCCGCACCCGGGTTGATACGCACCAGCCCGCCGGGCGGCGGCAGCATCTGCGTGAACTCCCCCCAGTCCAAGAGGTTGTCCTCGGTGTCGCGCTTGGCGCCGAAACCGATGGTGAACTCGATGAACCACAGGTGGACCGTGGCCTCTCCGCCGGTCGGCGGCCCGTACAACCGCAGGCTCGCCCCGATCTCGATGGTGATCGTCAACGTGACAAAGATGATCTTGATGCGCGCTTGCACGCCGATGCGCACGCTGACGCCGATGTCGAACGCGAACGGCCGCCACTGAATCAGCGCGTCCGCCTTCGCGGTCAGCCACGCCCGCAGCATGCCCGAATGGAACCGCACGTCCAGGCCGCCGCCGAGCATCACCGCCGACGGCGTGACCGCGAAGTAGGCGCTGCCGCTGACGGTCACGCTCCCCGTCAGATCCCAGTCGAAGCCCAGGCGCGCGGGCACCGGATAGTGCGCCGGCGGCCGGTAGTTGGGGTGGTACCCGCCCAGGCTCAGCACGAAGTCGCCCGCCTGCGGGCTGGGCCCGTACCACACCGCCAGCGTCGCCCCGCCGCGCAGCTTGCAGTTCGGGTCGATCACGAACGACGCCGGGGTCAACGCCGCCGACAGCCGCATCTCGCCCGCGTTCGGCTTCAGCACCGCCTCCAGGGCGATCTCCGCCTTCGCGAACTTCCTGCCCGCCTTGCGGGGCAACTCCGCGCTCCCCACGCCCAGCAGCGCGATCGTCAGATCCGCCCCGGTCTGCACCATCGCCAGCGCGCGGCCGAACAGCACGTCGAAGCAGCTGAACGCCAGGCCGGCGGCGACCCACACCCCGCCCTCGGACGGCCGTACCCAGGGGGCGTCACCCGCAGTCAGGTTGCGCAGCACCTGCACCGGATCGCCGCCCGCACCGCCGATCGCTCCAGGATCGTCCAACGCCACCACGAACGGGAAATCGGCCACCTCTTCGATCGCGGGCTGCCGGATCTGGCTGTTCCAGCCCATTCCCAGCGCGATACCGCGTACCTGGAACGGCGGTGGCCCGATCCCCTTGTCCCGGCCGAGCGCGCCGAACGCGAACATCGACGGCTGCACCCCGGACTCGCCGGGCACGACGTAGGCGCCCACCGCGCTACCGCCGACCAGCGTGCTCTCCACCAGCAGTACCCCGCCGAGCACCGTGCGGTACGGCGGCGACGCCGGCAGGGCCGCCAGTGTCCCTGTCACCGACAGCGGAGGCACCCGGTAGGAGACGGTCACCCCTTCGCCGTCACCCGGCGTCCCGATGCTCCATCCGAGCGGCTGCGCCCCCTGCGCGGCCGGAGCCAGTACCGTGAAACCTGCTCGCCCGGCCACCGCCGTCGGCGCACGCCGCGACGGCAACGGCCGCGGGCGCCGCGGGCGCACCGGCAACGCGCGCCCCAGCCCGTCCCGTTCGGCACCACGCGCGGCGCCATGCCCGCCCCCGCGGATCGGCACCAGAGCCGGACCCGGCAGCACCAGCCAGTGACCTGCCGCCAGACCCTGAGGCAGCCGAGGTACCAGATCGTCGAGCCCGGCCGCGTCCGCGAGGTCTTCCGCCGTCAGGTCGTGATCACAGCACACGACCCGCCACCGCGCGTCGCCGTCCCCGCCCTCGACAACGCATAGCGAACCGGCGCTCTTGCGTACGGCGAGCCGTACTCCCGCGCCCTGCCCGTCCAGCGCGACCCCCTCGGTACCCGCCCGCAGCCGAAACCCGCTGATGACCGCGTTCTCGGGAAGCCGTGCGCACCCGGCACCCACCCT
>NZ_POUA01000345.1 GCF_003236385.1 Spongiactinospora gelatinilytica | reverse complement strand
GTGGCGCCGGTTCCGCCGCCACCGAACCGGGCGGGGGGCCCGCAGCGACCGGGCGGATCGCGGGCAGGATGCGGGTCGGGTTGCCACCGTCCAGCACCTGGCGGAGCATCCGCGTGGCCTCGTCATGGGACAGGCGCTGCACCGGCTCCTTCAGCAGCAGCCCCTCGATCACCGGCAGCAGCGGCCCCGCGTGCGGGGCCGAGTCCGGCGGGTCGGTCAGTACCGAGTGCATGGTCGCCAGCGGCGTGCCGCGATCATGCGGCGGGCGGCCCTCCACCGCCGCGTACAGGGTCGCGCCCAATGACCACAGGTCGGACTCGCGGCGCGCCGGACGGCCGCGCAGCCGCTCGGGCGCGATGAACGCCGGAGTGCCCGCCAGGCCGGTCATGGTGAGCTGGGTCTCCGCCTCCAGCGTGGCGATGCCGAAGTCGGTGAGCACCACCCTGCCGTCATCGGCGAGCAGCACGTTCTCCGGCTTGACGTCACGGTGCAGCACGCCGGCCTTGTGCGCGCTGCGCAGCGCGCTGACCACCTCCAGGCCGATCTTGGCGGCCCGCTGCGGGAGCAGCGGCCCATCCTGCTTGATCACCTGGCCGAGAGACCGCGAGGGGACCAGTTGCATGACGATCCAGGGCCGGCCGTCCTCCTCGATCACGTCATGGACGACCACCACGTTGGGATGGCTCAGCCGGGCCGCGGCCCGGGCCTCCCGCAAGGTACGGCGGTTGAGCTGCTGCACCTCGTCGCCGAGCGCGCTCGCGTAGCGCACCTCCTTGACGGCGACCCGCCGATCCAGCAGATCATCGTGGGCGCTCCACACCACGCCCATGCCGCCACGCCCGATGGGTTCGAGCAGATGGTAACGCGCTGCTACCACGCGTTCGCTGCGCTGCCCCTCCGACATCACCGACTTTGACCCCCTCCCTGAAGCTAAAAATCCTCCCATAGTGGTGGATCTGGAGCGACCGCAAGCCGCTGCGCGGCGGGCGATCCAGAGTCCGCACAGTGAGAAGGATCTTCCGTCAAGTGGCGCGACGGGTGGTGATGGCCTAAGGTCATGGGCATGGATCACCATTTCGCGTTTATCGAGCCGGCTCCGGGAGGGCCGGTCGCACCAGCGTGAAGTAGCGATCGACCGGAGCCGGCTCAAGGCAGGGACGACACGTCTCTGCCTTTTGTTTTACCTCTTCATCTCACCCGCCGGCTCGTGGGGAACGCACGGCCGGCCCAATGCACAGGAGCCGAGATGTCGTCGATTTCCCTGCATGGTCAGTGGGAAAGGTCCGATTCGTGAGCGTTGAAACCCCGGACCTGCGCACGACGCGGGCCGTACGGATCGGACAGGTGCCACTGGGCCAGGACGTCCTGCCGGTGGTGATAGGCGGATCCGCCGCGGCGGCCGGGCCGGGCGGCTCGCCCGGCCCGGCACAGGACATCCGATGGATCACGCTGCGTGGTCACCGCGGCCGCCGCCCGGCGGGCGAGGCGATCGCCGAGGCCCGCGCCGGATGGGCGAGCCCGGTCCTGGTGGAGCCGTTCTCCGCCGCCGATCTGCCGGACATCGCCGAACAGGCCGACGGCGTGGTCATCGGCGCCGCCTGGATGCAGGACTTCAGGCTCGTGCGGGCGGCGGCCAGGCTCGGGATCCCGGTGGTCGTGCAGCGGGGCCCGGCCGCGACGCTGGAGGAGTGGCTGGCCATCGCCGACTACTGCGTGGCCGAGGGCAACGACCAGGTGGCGCTGTGCGAGTGCGGCAGCCGTACGCCCATGCCGGGCGGCGGGACCACGCTGGACCTTGCGATGGCGCGCGAGGCGCGGGCCCGTACCGGCAGGCCGGTGCTGGTCGCGCTCGGGCGGGACGCCGCGCTGGCGGGCGCGGCGATCGCGGCGGGGGCCGACGGCCTCATGCTCGCGCCCGACGCCGGACGGGACGTCGTGGCGGCGGCCAGGGAGGCGGCGATCGTGGTGGGCGCGATGGTGCGCCGCGAGGACCCCGCCACGGTGGCCGAGGCCCGCGGCGTCATCGACCGGGTGGACGCCGCGCTCGCCACCCTCCTGGAACGGCGGGCGGAGCTGGCCGGCGTCGTGCAGCGGCTGAAGCCGGTGGGCGGGTTCGCCGGTCGCGACATGGAGCGCGAGCGCAGCCTGGTGGCCGCCATGGCCCGCCGCGCCCCGGCCCTGGGCACCGACCGCCTGGCCCCGGTGATGAACGCGGTGATCGAGGCCGGCCTGCATCTGGCCGAGGAGCGCCGCGCCCGGCCGGACGGCGGGTGACCCTCCCGCGACCCCCGTCCGGAGTGTCGGCGTGTCGGAGTGTCGCCGTGTCGCGGGCCCTTCGCGCTGGTGAAGGAGCGGCGCCCGGCAGGTGTCCGGATGACGGGCGCCGGGTGGCCGCAACGCCTGCCGAACACGCGTAGGCTCTTGTCCGCCGCCTTTCGCGAGTGGTGATCGAGGGAGCCGCATGAGCGAGTCGTTCGTCCATCTGCATGTGCACACCGAGTACTCCATGCTCGACGGTGCAGCCCGGTTGAAGCAGATGTTCAAGCAGGTGGGCGAGCTGGGCATGCCGGCCATCGCGATCACCGACCACGGCAACATGCACGGCGCCTACGACTTCTACAGGCAGGCCATGGCCGCCGAGATCAAGCCGATCATCGGGATCGAGGCGTACGTCGCGCCGGAGTTGCGGCACAACAAGAAGCCGGTGCTGTGGGGCGAGCCGCACCAGAAACGGGACGACGTCTCGGCGGGCGGCTACTACACCCACATGACCATCTGGGCCCGGAACAAGACGGGCCTGCACAACCTGATGAAGCTCAGCTCGCGGGCCTACACCGAGGGCTTCGTCCGCAAGTGGGCCCGGATGGACGCCGAGCTGCTCGCCGAGCACTCGGCGGGGCTCATGGCCACCACCGGCTGCCCGTCCGGCGAGGTCCAGACGCGGCTGCGGCTCGGCCAGTACGACGAGGCCGTCAAGGCCGCCGCGAAGTTCCAGGAGATCTTCGGCAAGGAGAACTACTTCCTGGAGGTCATGGACCACGGGCTGGACATCGAGCGCCGGGTCCGCGACGGGCTCACCCGGATCAGCCGGGAGCTGGACATCCCGCCGCTGGTCACCAACGACTCGCACTACACCTACGAGTCCGACGCCACCGGCCACGACGCCCTGCTGTGCATCCAGACCGGCAAGCAACTGTCCGACCCCGACCGGTTCAGGTTCGACGGCACCGGCTACTACGTCAAGACCGCCGACGAGATGCGGGCGATCCACCCCAACGAGGACCTGTGGCAGGAGGGCTGCCGCAACACGCTGCTGGTCGCCGAGCGGGTGGACCCGGCGGGGTTCTTCGAGTTCAAGAACCTCATGCCGACCTACCCGATCCCACAGGACATGACCGAGGCCGAGTTCTTCCGGTCGGAGGTCTGGGCGGGGATGGCCCGCCGCTGGCCGGAGGGCTTCGACGACGAGCACCGCAAGCAGGCCGAGTACGAGATCGGGATCATCGAGCAGATGGGCTTCCCGTCCTACTTCCTCGTGGTCGCCGACTTCATCATGTGGGCCAAGGCCAACGGCATCCGGGTGGGCCCCGGGCGTGGCTCGGCGGCCGGCTCGCTGGTCGCGTACGCGCTCGGCATCACCGACCTCGACCCGCTCCCGCACGGACTGATCTTCGAGCGGTTCCTCAACCCGGACCGCGTCTCCATGCCCGACGTCGACATCGACTTCGACGAGCGCAGGCGCGGCGACGTGATCCGGTACGTGACCGACAAGTGGGGCGCCGACAAGGTCGCCATGATCGTCACGTTCGGCACCATCAAGGCGAAGGCCGCCATCAAGGACGCCGCGCGCGTCCTGGGCTACCCGTACGCGCTCGGCGACAAGGTGTCCAAGGCGTTCCCGCCGTCGGTGATGGGCAAGGACATCCCGCTCTCGGGCATCTTCGACGCCGACCACCCGCGCTACAACGAGGCGGGCGAGCTGCGCAAGCTGTACGAGGAGGACGTCGATGTCAAGGCCGCGATCGACCTGGGCAGGGGCCTTGAGGGCCTGATCAGGCAGACCGGCGTGCACGCCGCCGGTGTGATCATGTCCGCCGAGGTGATCACCGACCACATCCCGATCATGCGCCGCGACTCCGACGGCGCGATCATCACGCAGTTCGACTACCCGACCTGCGAGACGCTCGGCCTGCTGAAGATGGACTTCCTGGGCCTGCGCAACCTGACGATCATCGACGACTGCCTGAAGATGGTCGAGGGCAACACCGGCGAGCGGATCGACCTGCTGAAGCTGCCGCTCGACGACCCCAAGACCTACGAACTGCTCGGCCGGGGCGACACACTGGGAGTGTTCCAGCTCGACGGCGGCGGCATGCGGTCGCTGCTGCGGCTGATGAAGCCCGACAACTTCGAGGACATCTCCGCGGTCGGCGCGCTCTACCGGCCGGGCCCGATGGGCGCCAACTCCCACACCAACTACGCGCTGCGCAAGAACGGCCAGCAGAAGATCGAGCCGATCCACCCCGAGTTCGAGGAGTCCCTGGCCGACATCCTCGGCACCACCTACGGCCTGATCGTCTATCAGGAGCAGGTCATGGCCATCGCGCAGAAGGTCGCCGGGTTCTCGCTCGGCAAAGCGGACCTCCTGCGCCGCGCGATGGGCAAGAAGAAGAAGGCCGAGCTGGACAAGCAGTTCGCCTCCTTCGAGCAGGGCATGAAGGACAACGGATACTCCGGCGCGGCGATCAAGACGCTCTGGGACATCCTGCTGCCCTTCTCCGACTACGCGTTCAACAAGGCGCACAGCGCCGCGTACGGCCTGGTCTCCTACTGGACCGCCTACCTCAAGGCCAACTACCCGGCCGAGTACATGGCGGCGCTGCTGACGTCCGTCAAGGACGACAAGGACAAGTCCGCCCTCTACCTCAACGAGTGCCGCCGGATGGGCATCAAGGTGCTGCCGCCCGACGTCAACGACTCCGACTTCGACTTCACCCCGCGCGGCACCGACGTCCGGTTCGGCCTGTCGGCGATCCGCAACGTGGGCGGCAACGTGGTGGACGGCATCATCGCGGCGCGCCGCGACAAGAGCCGCTTCACCGACTTCAAGGACTTCCTGCGCAAGGTCCCCGCGCTGGTCTGCAACAAGCGAGTGATCGAGTCGCTGATCAAGGCGGGCGCATTCGACTCCTTCGGGCATGTCCGCAAGGGCCTGGTCATGGTCCACGAACAGTCCGTGGACGCGATCATCGACATCAAGAAGAACGAGGCGATCGGCCAGGACTCCCTGTTCGGCGCGGTCGAGGGCGTGGAGGACCAGACCTTCGACGTGCAGATCCCGGAGGGGGAGTGGGACAAGAGCACGCTGCTGGCCTTCGAGCGGGAGATGCTGGGGCTGTACGTCTCCGACCACCCGCTGCTGGGCGTGGAGCACATCCTGTCCCAGGGGGCCGACTGCTCGATCGCGGCGCTACAGGCCGACGAACGGCCGGACGGCCAGGTGATCACGGTCGGCGGCATCCTGTCGGGGTTGCAGCGCAAGGTCACCAAGAAGGGCGACACATGGGTGCTCACCCAACTGGAAGACCTTGAGGGCTCCATCGAGGTGATGATCTTCCCGTCCGCCTACCAGCTCTGCTCCACGATCCTGGCCGAGGACGCCATCGTCTTCGTCAAGGGCCGCCTGGACAAGCGGGAGGACGTCGCCAAGATCATCGCCATGGAGGTCACCGCCCCCGACCTGACCCAGGAGGCCGGCGGCCCGCTGTTGGTCAGCCTGGCCCTCAACCGCTGCACACCGCCGCTGGTGGGCCGGTTGAAGGAGGTCCTGACCACCCATCCGGGCACCACCGAGATCCACCTTCAGGTCCACAACGGGTCGAGGACCACGGTGCTGCGCCTGGACGACCGCCTGCGGGTCTCCCCTTCCCCGGCGCTGATGGGCGACCTCAAGCAGCTTCTCGGTCCCGCCTGCCTCGGCGCCTGACCTTCCTTCCGGCCCGCGCGGCGGGGTCAGCGGCCCCAGGGCAGGTTCAGCCAGCGGTCGATCATCCTGGCGTGGCGGCGGTGGCGGTGGTGATGGCCGTCGCGGGCCCGGTGGTGGCCGTCGCGGGAGTGGCGTCGCCACCGGCGGCCCTCGCCGCGATGGTGTCGCCCCTCGCCGCGTCCGGCCTCCGTCTCCTCCAGGCCGGGGGTGTGCCCGCCGCCGAAGCGCGACATGTCCGGCCGGCGGAAGGGGGTGGGCGAGGTGTCGCGCAGCGCGCGGGACATGGAGTCCACCCAGATGGGCCCGGGCAGCGACGCTCCCTGCACGCTGCCGTAGTGGGTGCCGCCGATGGTCACCCCGCGCAGCGGGTAGCGGTAGGAGCCCCGGATGTCGCCCACGCTGACCGCCGCCGCCAGGTCCGGGGTGTACCCCGCGAACCACGCCGAGGTGTAGCCGTTGTTGGTGCCGGTCTTGCCCGCCGCGTCGCGGCCGATGTCCTGGCCGCGCATGGTGCCCTTGTGGAAGACGCCGCGCAGTACGTGGGAGACCGCGTCGGCGACGGCGGGCTCGATGGCCTGGGAGCAGTCCGGCGGTACGCGGGTGGCCCGCCCGCCCGGCTCGGCGATCTCGGCGATCGCCATCGGCCGGCAGTACCTGCCCCTGGCACCGAAGGCGGCGAAGGCAGCGGCGACCGTCACCGGATCGACCTCGTTGACGCCGAGCGTGAACGTCGGCACCTCGCGCAGCGGCGTCCCGTCGGCGCGCTTGACGCCGAACCTGCGGGCGGTCCGCACCACGTCGCACAGCCCGACCTTCTGCTCCAGCATCATGTAGAAGATGTTCACCGACATCCAGGTGCCGGTGGAGATGCTGTGCGGGCCGCCCTCGCCCTCGCCGCTCGCGTTGTGGATCACGGTGCCGGGGTCGTTGACCGGGTTGCCGTGGCAGTCGCGGTAGCCGTACCCGGCGACGAACGACCCGGGCGTGTCGAAGCCCTCGTCGAACCGCCAGCCCTCGGCCAGCGCGGTGGCCAGCGTGAACACCTTGAACGTCGAACCCGCCTGGAGCCCCTGCCCGCCGCCGTGCGCGATGTCCGCCGGCAGGTTGTAGGTGGTGTGGTCGCCGTGCTTGCTGTTGCGCGGATTGCGGCCGTAGCGCTTGCTGGCCGCCAGCGCGCGGATCATGCCGGTGCCCGGCTCGATCATCGCCTCGGCCGCGACCTGGGCGTCGGCGGGGTCCACCTGCGCCGAGATCGCCTTCTCCGCGGCGCGCTGGACGCGCGGGTCCAAGGTGGTGCGCAGCACGATCCCGCCGTGCATCAGGCGGCGCTGGCGTTCGGCCCTGGTGTGCCCGAACGCGGGATTGGCCAGCAGTTCCTTCTGCACGTACAGGCAGAAATAGGGCGAGGAGCTTTCCGAGCAGCCGCCCGGCTCGGGGCGCAGCCTGATGCCGAGGGCTTCCCGCCGCGCCTCCGCGGCCCGCGCCGTGGTGATCATGCCGAGCCCGGCCATCCGGTCCAGCACCAGGTCACGGCGTTCGCGCAGGCGCTGCCTGCGGGTCGTCCCGAGCGCCGGGTCCGTCTCGTACGGCCGGCGAACCGCCCCCGCCAGCGTCGCCGCCTGCCCCAGCGTCAGCCGGTCGGCCGTGGTGGAGAAGAACCGCCGGGCCGCCGCCTCCACTCCGAACGCGCCCGCCCCGAAGTAGGTGATGTTGAGGTAGCGCTCCAGGATCTCGTCCTTGGTGTACTTCTTCTCCAGCGCCAGCGCGTACCGCAGCTCGCTGATCTTCCGGCGCAGGCTCGGCGCCCGCGCCCGCTGCCGCTCCTGCTCCGACTCCGCGGCCTCCACCAGGATGTTCTTCACGAGCTGCTGGGTCAGGGAGGAGCCGCCCTGCCGGATGCCGCCCGCCTGGGTGTTGGTGATCAGCGCCCGCAGCGTGCCCCGGACGTCGAGCCCGCCGTGCTCGTAGAACCTGGCGTCCTCGATGGCCACGATGGCCTGCCGCATCACCGGCGCCACCCGCGACAGCGGCACCGTGGTGCGGTTTTGGAAGTAGAACTGGGCGAACTGCCGGCCCCGGGCGTCCAGCAGGCGCGTGTGCTGGGCCAGCGGCACCTCGCGCGGCGCGGCCGGCAGCTCGGTGAAGGTGGCCGAGACCTGTTTGGCCGCGACCCCCGCCCCGCCCACCACGGGCAGCGCCAGCGCGAGGTGCCGCTG
>NZ_POUA01000344.1 GCF_003236385.1 Spongiactinospora gelatinilytica | reverse complement strand
ACCGGGCCTCCTGGCATCTACCCGGACCGGACTTCCACCGGCAAGCGACGACGAGCTTACGAACACAAGATGAGCCGCTATGTCACGGCTTCACCTCCGTTCTACTGGGCGCACGAAAAAGGCTCATTGTGGAACACCGGCTCCACCAACGGTTCCAAGACCATCGCGGCCGCTGTCTGCGCTATCCGATCAGCGACCGTGGGCACACCAAGTACCCGCATCCCGCCAGCCCCTTTCGGGATCTCTACCATCCTCACCGGGGGCGGGAAGTATGCTCCCGACGACATTTGATTCCAGAGTTTATACAGGTTCCCCTTGAGATCCTGCTCGAACCCCTTGATCGACGCCGATTCACCCCTGCGGCTCCTTTATTCGCGGCCACCTTCCGATACGCCTCCCATATCAGCCGTTTAGAAATCTCGAACGGCTTCGATTTCGACACTCACGCCAGTTCCTCCCACATTCGTGGTTGACCAGCCAGCCAGTCATAGATGACCCGTCCCCTTCGCTCCACCCGCATTACACAGGCTTCATCACTACTACGAGACGGTCCGCCCCTGTGCTCCGGCTCAGTACTCTCCACCTTGCGGATGCCATCCACTCGGTGTTCTCCCTTTCGCACCGCCGAGGCTTCGGCGGCAACAGTTCCGGAACGACAGGTTCTTTTGTTCCGCTTGAGAGCCTGAATCGCGCTCGCGCCCTCTTTCATGCCGGACACCACCAGGGCAGTAGACAGGTATCTCCCTGACTCATCCCGCAGCACAGCCTCCTGCCGCGGTTTTGATGTCGTCTTAAGCATTTCGACACGTCAACAAGGGTTCGGGTTTACTCGCCTTCGCGATCCATACCTGACGCGCTCACCGGCACGCCTTTTCCGTAACGCTCACCACCCCGGCTCTTAACCGGCGCAGCTTACGGCGGTTTGCAGCCTCCGCCTGCATGGCGACTGCGGAGGGCCCACCTCCATCTCTCAAACAGCATCGTGCCAACACGCTCCCGTCTTCCGGGACGCGCGCTGGACACGTTCAGGACACACAGTCGGGTGGCCCGGGGGGATCTCACCCCCGGGCTCCCACAGATCCGTGCATAACAGTCTCCCATTACACGGCTCTTACCGTCCCGCCACAAGAGCGCCTTCCGTTGTCCACCGCCAGTGCGCGAAGAGCCCCGGCGCCTGCTGCACGAGCCGCTCCCACCACGCCTGGATGCGTTTGGATGAACGTAACCGTCTATATTTCTTGCGAGCCCACCGCATCAGGTAGGTGTTGATGCGCCTTAGGAGAACGTACATCTGGGACCGGTAGAAATGACCCCAGTAATTCATCCAACCCCGCACGATTGGGTTGATCGCTTCCGCGAGGTCGGCCAGAGTGTCGTTGACGCGCCGATGAAGCTGCCACCGGCGGACTTCCCGGCCTTTGGCGGTCAGCTTGTCCCGGCTCATGGCGGGCAGAAACGCGGTGAAGCTGCGCCCCTGCTTGTTTCGCGCCTGGCGCGGACGGAAGGTGTATCCCAGAAAGTCGAACGAGACGTGGCGGTAGCCGCCTCGCCTGTTCGCATCCTTGCAATACACTATTTTGGTCTTGGCCGGGTGGAGTTTCAGCCCGACCTCCTCCATGCGCTGACCGATCGCGACCCGCACCGCGAGCGCTTGGCGCTCGCTGGTGCAGTGCACCACTGCGTCGTCCACATAGCGTTCGAACGGGACGGACGGAAAGTTCCTTGCCATCCACACATCGAAGGCGTAGTGAAGAAACAGATTAGCCAAAACAGGAGAAACAGCCGACCCCTGCGGGGTCCCTTGTTCCCTCTCCTCAAGAGAACCATCCGGATGCTGGAGCGGTGCTCGCAGCCACCGCTCCACATACAGCAGCACCCATCTCTGGTCGGTATTAGCCGTTACCGCTTTGACGATGAACTCCCAGGGAACGCTGTCGAAGAACTTCTGAATGTCTAAATCAACTACCCAGTCGTATTTCCAACAGCGCTTCCGGCATTTGGCCACCGCGTCTATCGCCGATCGCCCTACCCGATAGCCATCGGAGTCGGTATGGAAGATTTCTTCCGTGCGCGGCTCCAATCTGCTGGCTACCACGGTTTGCGCGATTCTGTCCGCGACCGTCGGGACACCAAGAATGCGGACCCCTTTTCCTCCATCTTTAGGTATCGGCACGGCCCGCACCGGAGGCGGGAAATAGGCACCTGAGGACATCCTGTTCCAGATCTTGTAAAGGTTGTTCTTCAGATCCTTCTCGAAATCCTCGATCGTGACGCCATCCACGCCCGGTGCGCCCTTATTGGCCTTGACCTTCTGGTACGCCTCCCAAACCTCTCGCTTGGAAATCTGAAACGGCTTCTCTTCCGACTTTGGCTCGCCCACTCGATCCCTCCCGGAGATCCCCGGTTGCCCGAACGAACTACCCCGGACGGTCCGGCCCCTTCGCTCCCTCCCCATTAGAGCGTGTTTGAGAAGATCGTTTAGGGTTCAAGGGCAGATGTAGCGGGGTTGGCGTCGTGCGGGTCCGCTCCGGGTGAGGCGGCGGGCCATCCCCGCGATGGCGGCCCAGCGGATCAGCGCCTCGGAGACGGCCGGATCGCGTTCGTGGTCGCGGGCCAGGCGGCGGCAGGCGGTCAGCCAGGCCAGTGTCCGTTCCACCACCCAGCGGCGGGCGATGACGTTGAAGCCGGGCTTGTCCGCGGGCTTGCGCACGATCTCCAGGGTGGTGCGCAGCCGGTCGCGGGTCCAGTCGACCAGCCGCCCGGCGAACCCCTGGTCGGCGAACACGTGCCGGATCGGGGTGGTCAGGTAGGCCGACAGCAGCGCGGTCTTGGCGCCGTCGCGATCCTGCCGGCTCGCGGCCATCACCGCGACCGTTATGAGCAGGCCGGTGGTGTCGGTGACGATGAACCGCTTGCGCCCGTTGACCTTCTTCCCGGCGTCGTACCCGCGGGTGGAGCGGCCCACGGTGTCGGCTCCTTTGACGCTCTGGGAGTCGATGAGCCCGGCGGACGGTTCATCGGCGCGGCCGTCGGCGCGGCGGGCTTTGACGCGCAGCTCGGTCAGCAGGGTCTCGGTGACGCCGGCGGCCTCCCATTGCTGGAAGTACCAGTACACGGTCTGCCAGGGCGGCAGGTCGGTGGGCAGGTACCGCCACGGGCATCCCGATCGGACCACGTACAGGATGGCGTTGACGATCTCCCGGCGCGGGTGCTTTTCCGGGCGTCCGCCGGTGTTCGGCTCGGGCAGCAGCGGCTCGATCAGTTCCCACTGGGCGTCGGTCAGGTCGGAGGGGTAGCGAGCGGGGGGCATTGAGCCACTTTGGCGGTATCGGCATGTCTCGTCACGCCGCCACGCCGGACATGAACGATCTTCTCAAACACGCACTTACAGGGGTCTCGTCACTACTACGGACCGGTCCGACTGCATGCCCCGCAACGGTACTCAGCGCCTCACGGTTATCGCCGCTTGCGCGCGCTCCCTATTGCCGCTCACACCCCTGCGAGCGGCAGTGTCGGGGCATGCCCTCCCACGTTCCACGTGAAAGCCGCCGACCGCCCCCGCGCCTCCTTCCCGGTGATCGCGATGCCACCGACCCGCTGGAGTGACCTGGACCTCATCGCCCGCTACGAACACACACTGCGCCGAGACGAGCAGCGGCTCGGCCTCAGCGACCCGGCCTGGCGATCCCTTCAGCCCTACTGGCAGCAGGTGATCCTGCTGCTGGAGGTGTACCGGCAGATCCGCCATGCCGACCATCCGATCAGCACCGATGTGGTGGACGCCCTTGATGCCGGTCACCGGTGGCTCATCGCCAACCGCTGGCCCAGCAGGATCTCCCAGGGCGCGGCGTGACCCCGGCCGGCGGATGGGGCTACTGGACGGTGATCTTATGCAAGCCGGACGCCGTTCGCGATCGAGGAGGGCCACGTACTGACCGGCGGGCTGGGCGAGCAACGCCGCTACGCCCTGCAACACCACTTCGGATACCAGATCTGGGAGGTGGATCACCCCCAAGTGCACGCCGCGCACGGCAGGGCTCTGCAAGGCTACGACCTCACCGACGACCAGCGGCGCCGCGCTGGGCATCGCCGTCCTCGGCTCCATCGGCACCGCCCTGTACCGGTCGCGGGTCCTCGACGGAGTGCCCGCTGACGTCCCGGCAGAGGCCACCGAGGTCATCGGCTCCAGCCTCGGCGCGGCCATCGGCGTCTCCGAACGGCTCCCTCCCGAAGCCGCGCCCCACCTCGCCGCCCTCGCCCGGCACGCCTTCACCGACGGCCTCGCCGCCGCCACGCTCACCGGCGGGCTCATCCTGGTCGCGGCCGCCGTCATATGCCCGTTACTGCTCCACCGCGGCAGACAGTCGCCGTACGCCGGCCAGGAGCGGGACGCATAACACGGGGAGCAACGGTGGCATCCGCTGAGACCCCGGCGGCAGGGTGGAAATCGCCGCCGGGGTCGATCGGCCGGGTCTCGGCGCTGCCGTCGCCGGTCTCAGACGCTGCGATGCCGCAGTGCCGTGCCGGCGGGCCGCGCCATCGATCTCGTCATCCGACGTCGTCGATGGTGCCGCGTCCATGGCAGGTGGTGGTCGGCTCGCCACCGCCCGTGCACCTCAGCCGGAACGAGAAGTAGCCCTTCCGGCCGGCTTCGAAGCGTTTCTGCGCATTGTCGTGGTTCGTTTTGACGAAATCCGTCCAGATGGCCTCGTTGCAGCCGCTGTTCGTTGTGCAGAACAGCAGGTCACCGCTGAGGGTGTTTCTGCTGTCGCCATAAGGAACCAGCGTCAGCACGACGGTCTCGCCCGCGGCGTAGTAGCGTGCTTCCGACGTGACGCTGTACTGTCCGATTTCGATGATGCGGTTGGCGGGCACGTTCGCGGCGGCGGGTAGCGCGGTGGACATGACCAGGCCGATGATCAGGCAGATGCCGGCCGTGATTCGTTTCAATGCTTCCTCCTGTTTCGAATTCCGCGTGTTCGGCGTGTCGTCGACCCTCTGATTGAGGGCGTCAATGGCTTGCTGTCGATAAACGCCGGTGCTGGGGCTGGAGGTGGTCGGATCGGACTTCGCGTGATCGGCTGTGGTCTGCAATAAAGTTTCTGCGGCGACGACGCCCATGTCATCAGCAGTAAGCGCAGTCCTCCGCGCATTGAGTGCACTGGCGCCGCCTGTCCGGCGATGGCACCCTTCTCCCCGAAGGAATGCGTGGCCGGGAGGTCTCATGCAATTGGTCTTCGACAGTTCAGATTTGCCTGCTCATGAGCGCGTGGAGGGATGGCAGCACGCCACCTCGTCTGCATTGGTGGCCACGAGGTTCCACATCGGAAACCCCTCCGTATTCGCCGCGCGACTCGACGTGATGTCTTTGGGGGCGGCCCATATCACGACAATGTCCTATACTAATCTGTTCTCCATTCGGACACCCTTATTGATCCGGCGGTCGGACCCGGAGCACTACCAGATCGCCTTCATTCGCGCCGGGCGGCAGGGGATCGACCAAAACCGCACGCGCACTCTGGTACGTCCCGGTGAGCTGGTGCTCTATGACAGCTCCCGGCCGTTCGAGGCGTCGTGCACCGACCCTGCCCCGGCGTCGACGATCGTCCTGCAGTTCCCCAAACACCTACTGCCGCTCCCCGCGGCTCGTGTGGCCCGGCTGCTTGCGGTCCCGCTTCCGGCGACCCGCGGTATCGGCCGCCTGCTCACCCGATTCGTCACCACGCTGACCGAGGACCGGATCGACTTCACGCCGTTCGACGCGCTGCGCCTCGGGCACACCGCGGTCGACCTGACCGCCGCGGTGCTGTCCCACCACCTCGATGAGGAGGCCCCATCGCCGGGTTCCCAGGCACATCTGCTGGTCCTGCGCATTCTGTCGTTCATCGAGGAGAACCTGGACCGCCCGGACCTGGACCCCGCAGCCGTCGCCGCGGCACACCACATCTCCGTGCGCTACCTGCACCGGATCTTCCAGCAGCACCACGTCATGGCCGTCACCGCCCACATCCGGACCCGGCGCCTGGAGCGCTGCCGGCGCGACCTGGCCGACCCGGCCCTGGGGCACGTGTCCATCGCCGCCATCGCCCTCCGCTGGGGGTTCACCCGGCCCGCGGATTTCAGCCGCGCGTTCCGGCGCGAGACGGGCTTGTCACCCAGTGAGTACCGTGCCGCGGCCCATGCCGGGATCATCTGAACGTACTCGGAGCGCCCCGCCGTGGGCGCCCGTTGAGACATCGACCACACACTGATCGATGCCGGTACGGTCCTACGTCCGGCCTACGCCGCGGCGTTCCACAGGGCGACGGGCATCGCGCTGGAACAGCCGTGACGGTTCGACGGCCGTACCGAGCTGGCCGCCGCGACCGACGCGTTGCGGGCCCATGGACTGGATCCCGGTGATGGGCTGCTCGGGGTCTTCACCGATGTGCTCGTCGCGGAACTGCGCAACCGGGCCGGCGAGCTGGCCGCCGACGGGCATGTCCTGCCCGGTGCGGCCGATGCGCTGACCGCGGTGGGCGCTGTCCCGGGAGTACGTCAATCGGTGCTCACCGGCAACCTGTATCCGCTCGCGGTACTGAAGATGACCGTGTTCGGCCTGGCCGAGCACGTCGACTTCCGCCTTGGCGCCTATGGGGACGACGCCCTGGAGCGCACCGACCTGCCGGCCCACGCCTTCGCGAGGACCGAGCGGTACCTTGGCCGGCGCCATCACGACGCTCCGCTTCCGTGTGCGAAAGTAGGCGCGGCCCTCCAGCAGCCGGTGCGGTGACCACGAACGTTCGCAGAGTCTGATTATGCCGCCTTAGCGCGGGGGCGGCCCCAGCGCTGTTGGCTGCGGATGCGGACGCGGGCGCGGGCGCTCCCTAGCACGGCTGGAGCACCAAGTAGCCGTGCTCACCAGCAATCAGCCGCATCGTCCTGTGACCCACTGGTGCGAGAGAACGTGAATTCCCGAGTAGAGATTTCCTCTACCCCCTTGTCGAGTGCAACCCACGCGGGTGTTCCACCCGGTGTCCCTGTAGTAAGCCACTCCATTATAACGAGACGCCGTGTCCGTATTCCTGATCGACTTGGGCTCGGTACCGGCCCACGAACATTTGTAATCTCCGGTCGACCAGTTAGGGTCATCAACTGGCCACATGCAGCGGGACCCTTTTCCATCGCGCCCGGTCCAGAAACACACACTTCGAGCGTTACATTCGTAAGCGGCAAGGGGGACACCGGTCG
This sequence comes from Spongiactinospora gelatinilytica, assembly GCF_003236385.1. Taxonomy (GTDB): domain Bacteria; phylum Actinomycetota; class Actinomycetes; order Streptosporangiales; family Streptosporangiaceae; genus Spongiactinospora; species Spongiactinospora gelatinilytica. Next base: position 1,015 of record NZ_POUA01000344.1, on the reverse strand, counting down.
CGTCGTCCCATGCGACGGCACGGGAAGGGGCTGTGGCTGACAGGTTCGCCGCGCCGATCGCGGACTGTGCGCCGGCCGTGGACGCCGGAGCCTCCACGGGGGCAGCCTGGGCCGGCGTGGAGGATAAGATCCCGGCTGTCCAGGCTGCGGCCGCCGTCAGGGCGGTGGCCTTGCGAAACGCTCCCATCGTGACTTCCTTTGTGAGAGAGGGGTTGGTCCGATGTAAGTGCGCTTTCGCGGGAATCCTATCCGATGGCACATTTGCCCGCCACAGGTGGCGGGCACGGCAACACCTGGCTGCTCGCCCCTCTGCCGGACGCGGCCCGCGCCGTAATCCGTTCGAGTTCACTGGAGGTAAGGGAGGCGCGCGCCGTTATCCGCGCTGAATGGCCGTCAGCTGTTCCAATGTCAGTTCCTGTGTGCGGTTGGCGTCCGGGCTGGTCGCCCATGCCAGGATCCGCGGATCGACGTCCTGTCCGTGCGGCAGGCCGTCGCTGGCGGTATCCCGTCCGCCGGAGGCGATCAGCTTGTGCAGGTATCCGGCGAGCTCGCCCGGTCCTCCGCCTCCGTAACCGACTCCGTAGCCGTGGCCCTCTGGCGAAGACGTCGTCGGGACGCAGATCCAAAGGTGCGTAGGTGGTGTACGCCCACTGGTCCGTGCCTCCTTCGGCCGATCGGGAGTGCCGTGCGAGGACGGGCAGGCCGAACTCCGGATCGTAGAAGGTCTGGCGGCAGACACAGCCCGAGCCCGCAATGGCCGCGGGGCTGTTTTCGTTCTCGTCCACGAATGGGTGGAACAGTTCGGGGATCTCCTGGCTGTCGACGGGGCGGTCAGGTGGCCGGCGTGCTCGGGGTCGAGGACCTCGATCCATTGCACGCGGGCGAATCCTTCGTCCGGGCTGCGGCCGGCGGCCGGGTGACGGGCCGCGATGGCCTCGAGATAGTCGCCGGGGCGCAGTGCGTGGGCGGGCAGGGTCGTCGTGGTGGCCATGCGCGCCGGGCGGCCGTTGTGGCG
>NZ_POUA01000343.1 GCF_003236385.1 Spongiactinospora gelatinilytica | reverse complement strand
TGCCGATCCTGGGAGCGGGCAGCCGGAAGGGGCGGGCTCGATCCCAGGATCGGGGTGAGGGGTCAGTCCCAGGGCCAGCCGTGGCCACGGTCGGGGTAGGACTGCTGGGTTTGGACGTTCAGGGTGTGCATCCTGACGCCGTTCGCCTGGTCGGTGCGCTTGTCGTTGATCTTCAGGATGTCGAAGCCCTTGTTGAACTCGCTCCCGTAGATGTACCCGTTGTAGTAGTACGCCGACCAGTACCCCGCGCTGAACGGTACGGAGAACGGGCCGCGTTCGAAGTAGGCGATCTCCTGGGGGCGGGCCGAGTCGGTGAAGTCCCAGACCGAGATGCCGCCCTGGTACCACGCCTGCACCATGATGTCCTTGCCCTTGACCGGGATCAGGGAGCCGTTGTGCGCGACGCAGTTCTCGGTGTCGGCCTGGTGGCGCGGGATCTTGAAGTAGCTCTTGAAGACCAGCCGGCCGCGGTGGATCTCGTAGATCGCGTCCGCGCCGCGGGTCGGTCCGGTGGCCTCGTTGCAGGTGGCGCCGCCGCCTCCGCCGAGTTCGTCGGTGAACACGACCTTGTTGCCACGGTTGTTGAAGGTCGCCGAGTGCCAGAAGGCGAAGTTCGGGTCGGTGGTCCTGGCCGTGACCCGCGGGTTCTCCGGGTCGGAGATGTCGAACAGCACGCCGTCACCCATGCAGGCGCCCGCCGCGATGCCCTTCTCCGGGTAGGCGGTGATGTCGTGGCAGCCCGTGGTCGGGAGCAGCAGGCCGGGCTGCGTCTCGTTGCCGCCGTCGGGGAAGACGACAGGTGTGCTCACGATGGTCGCTTCGGTGGGCTTGTTCAGCGGGACCTTGATGATCGTGAGCTTGTCGTGCGGCGGCTGGCAGTTCGGGTACTCGGCCGCCGGCAGGTAGGAGGAGATGTAGACGTAGACGGCCTTGCGCCGCCGGTCGGGGACGAGCGTGTGCGTGTGCGATCCGCAGTCGGTCTCGACGGACTTGATGTACCTCGGGTTGGCCTTGTCACTGATGTCGAAGATCCGGACGCCCTCCCACGACGAGGCGATCGTCGGGCTCTGGGAGGTGCTGTTGCACGAATCGTCGCTTCTGGAGGCGTCCACCGACCCGAACAGCAGGTTGCCGTAGACGGACACGTCCATCTGTGAGCCCGGGCACACGACCGAGCTGACCGCGGCGGGCTTTCTGGGGTTGCGGATGTCGTAGATCGAGAACCCACCGTAGTTACCGACGTAGGCGTAGTGGCCGCTGAAGGCGATGTCGGTGTTGATGGTGTTCGTGATCGGCGTCGGCTTGGGGATGTTGGCGACGTGAGCCACGTTGGGGCTCATCACGATCTGTTCAGGCCCTGGGATCTCCAGGGCTTGTGCGGGCAACGCCGGCAGCACGAGTGCCGCCGCCGCGCCTATCGCGGCGACCGCCTTAGCTGCCAAACCGGCCCTTATGAGGGTGAACACGAAGGACCTCCTTGCTCCCACACACACCGTGTATGTGCACAGAAATACGCAAAGTCTTCCGCAGATCGCGTGGGGCAGCTAGGAGGCAACGTGTCAAGAAATGTACTTGTCTGCCACCTTTACGAGATGCGATGTATGGGGTTATGGTGCATGCTCGGCATGTCATGCGCGGCAATTCGGTCGTACACGTTAAGTCACAATTAACGGCCCGGCGATGGATTGAGGAGGTGACGTGCGTCCCACGTCCTCCCCCTTCGCCGTACTCACCGCGCTCGTCCTGTCAGCCGCACTGACCAGCGGATGCGCCGTCACGCCCACGACCGCCCGGCCCCCGTACACCGCCGCGGCGACCGCCCCGGTGATCGCCCCCGGCGAGCCGGGTGAGGCCGCCAGGACGCTCGCCCCGCACGAGGCGGCGACCGCCGTCCCGGCGCCCACGGCGAACGCGGCCGATGTCCGGTTCGTCCGGGACATGGTGATCCACCACCGGCAGGCCGTCGACCTGAGCCTGCTCGCGCCCACGAGGGCGTCGTCGACCGAGCTGAAGCGCCTGGCCGCCCGGATCGAGGACGTCCAAGGCCCCGAGATCGCCATGATGGCCGGTTGGCTGCGCGAGCAGGGCCAGCAGGTGCCCGGCCATCACTCCGCACACCAGGGCATGCCGGGCATGGCCACCCCCGCACAGTTGGATCAGTTGCGGACGGCCTCGGGCTCGGCCTTCGATCGGCTGTACATCAGCCTCATGACCGCCCACCACCAGGGCGCGATCACGATGGCCGCCAAGGTCATCGCGGCGGGCTCGCACCCCAAGGTACGCGAGATCGCCGAGGACATCTCCGTCACCCAGACCGCCGAACTGCACCGAATGGCCCGCCTGGCACCACCCGCCCGCGACTGAGCCGGGCCGCCGGGCCTGGCGGACCCCGCGCCGGCCTTCGGCGGGAGAGCGGCCACTTTTATATTCCACTTTCTAATTAGTGGTTGTCGATTGTGCGAGCTATGTCGTGACCCCTTTGTTAAATGAGCGGACTCCCCCGCGCGGACTCGGCTCCCGGCGGCACGCTGGCCTCCTTCGGCATCGCGGCCGAGTACCTGCGCGAGATCGACCCGGACGTCCGGTGCCCGTACCCCGACGTCAACCTCGTCCCGTCCGTCAGCGCGGTCGCGATCCGCGACATCCTCACCGACGCGGACCTCTACACCGACGTCAGCAAGCTGCCCACCGCCGACGGCGAGCTGGACCGCTTCATGCTCTCCTCCGCCAACACCGAGCACGGCGCGATGACCAAGGAGATCGCCAACTGGTTCTTCGAGCAGATTCAGTAGTCGTGGCGGGAGGATCCCTGTCTGCCCGCTGACGCAAGGCGGGGCGCGACTTCCAAGGCGCGAACGGCCGGCTTCCCGGTCCTTCGCGCCTTGTCCTTTTGACCGAGGCGAGGGCCGGGCGCACCGGACCTTAAGGACTTCTAAGCGGAACCGTAAGCGGCTCCCGGCAATGTACGGAGTGGCCGGAGGGAATCCGGCGAGCCACCGGAGATCCGGGAGGGACGACCACGATGCAGAGTGCCGAGCAGGAGATAGTCCGTGATCTCGCGGCCGGCCCGGACCAGGTCTACGCCGCCTGGACCCGGCCGGAGCGCTTCGCGCGCTGGTTCGGTCCGCGCATCTTCGCGACGCCGGCCGAACGGGTCGTGCTGGACGTCCGGCCCGGAGGCGCATGGCAGGCCACGATGCTCGGAGAGGACGGCTTCGAGATCACGATCGGGGGCGTCTACCGTGAGGTGGCAGGGCCGTACCGGCTGGTGTTCACCACGGGCGACCCGGACGATCCCGGCGACGGGCCGGCGTCCGTGGTCACGCTCACGCTGGAGGAACACACGGGCGGCACGAGAATGCGCGTCCACCTGGCCGCCGCCGGCAACGGCGGCCGGGAACAGGCGGAACAGACGCGGGAAGGCTGGCTCGAACTGATCGACCGGCTCGCCGAACACGTGCGGGCCTCGGCCTTCCCCGTTTCCTGACGTACCACAAACCGAATTCTTGAAAGGGACCGAATCATGGGCAAGATCATCAACGCCACGTACATGACCCTCGATGGCGACATCGCCAACATGCAGGACTGGCACTTCGACTACTTCGACGAGGACGCCGGGCGGTCGGCGCAGGAGCAGATGCAGGGCACCGACGCCCTGATCATGGGGCGCGAGACGTACGAGGGATTCGCGCCGGTCTGGTCGGAGCGCGCGGGGGCGGATGAGTTCTCAGACCGGATGAACTCGATCGCGAAGTACGTCGTCTCCAACACGCTGAAGGACCCGAGCTGGAACAACTCGCACGTCATCTCCGGTGACGTGGTCGCGCAGATCAGGGAGCTGAAGGAGAAGACGGAGGGGAACATCCTGCAGTACGGCTTCGGCCCGGTGACCCGCCTGATGCTGGAGAACGGCCTGCTGGACGAGGTGCGCATCTGGCTGCACCCGGTGCTGTCCGGCAAGGCCAAGCCGAGCGACCTGCTCTACCGCGACGCGGTGCAGCGCAAGTTCACGCTGACGGGCACCGACGTCCACAGCACCGGCGTGATCATCCTCACCTACGCCCCGGTCCCCGCCGAGTAGCCCTTGGGCGGTGGCCTGTGCCCGGGGGTTCGTCGGCACAGGCCGCCACGCCGCTCGTCAGGCCGCGCCCATCCTGGCCAGGATGCCGAGCTGTACGGTGAGCGCGGCCACCAGCTCATACGGCCCCGGCCGGGCGAACTCGGGCAACACCCCGGCCGCCTTCTGTTCCGGGCTCGGCGGGGTGTGCTTGCTCGCCCACCACCATCCGTTCTGCACGACGATCCGTTACCCGGGGTAGGTGTTCTCGATCGCGGCCAGGTGGGCGCGCTCCCACGGGCTCAGTCGGTCCATCGCACCGCCTTTCGTGAAGGGCGCGGTCCAGCCCTGGGCGATGGAAAGAGGGCTGCTGCGCAGTCTGTGTACCGGACCCGCCCCCGCCCCGCCGAGTAGGAGTCGAGGGCCCGCAGCATGTCCTTCTCTGCGGCCTCGTCCTTGGTGACGCCGCCCGCACCACGATCGCCGGCGATCGCTCGGCTTGAGACGGCCGCCGAACACTTCCGAACATGGGACCACAGCAGCGGTGGCGGCCTGGCGCGGAAAGCCGTAATAGGCCAGCTCAACGACGTGGCCGACCTGATCAAAGAGATCCACCCGCGCCAGATCACACAACGGTTGTACGGTGTCATGGCGCGGCTGGCGAAGACCGCTGCGAACATGTCCTGGGACTCTGGCATGCAGCAAATGGCACAGCGCTACTACGTGCTCGCGCTCCAAGCTGGACGCGTGGCCGACGACCGCGGGGTCCGCTGAAGGCTGGGGAACAGGGCGAGGAAGTATCGGTCAAAGATACGGTCATGCGTGCCGTTGATCGGACAATCCCCCACTTACAGTCGCAATAGGGACTTAAGGGGGGTCGCATGCCCGACTGCACTGTGGTCGTCATCACGTACAACGATGCGGGGCGGTTGCCGAGGGCGGTGCGTTCCGTGCTGGACCAGACGTTGCACGGCCTCGAAGTGATCATCGTGGACGACGCCAGTACCGACGACACCCCCCAGGTCGCCGCCGAGCTGTGCGCCCAGGACCCGCGCGTCCGTTTCATCCGCCGCCCCCGCAACAGCGGCGGCTGCGGCGCCCCCCGGAACACCGGCATGGCCCTCGCCACCTCCCCCTACATCATGTTCCTGGACAGCGACGACACCCTCCCCCGGCACACCTGCAAAAGCCTGATCACCGAGATCGAGCGCACCCAGGCCGACTTCGTGACCGGCCAGATCCAGCGCGTCTACGAGTGGAGGCGCAAGCCGCAGCGGTACTTCCCCGACCTCTACCGCCGCCGCGTCGTCGACGGCATCCGGCGCGACCCGGAGATGTTCCTCGACACGTTCGCGACCAACAAGCTCTACCGCACGAGCTTCCTCAAGGAGCATGACCTGCGCTTCGAGGAGCGCATCCACTTCGAGGACCACATCTTCACCGCCCGCCTGTTCTGCGTGACCCGCCGGTTCGCCGTGGTGCCGTGGATCGTGTACGACTGGCGGCGCGCCCCCGACCGCCCCGGCACCGAGAAGTCGATCTCGCAGCGGCTCAGGAAGATGGACAACGTACGCCAGCGGATCCGCGCCGCCTGGGCCTGTGACGTGATCCTCCGGGCCAACGGCTTCACCGACCTGATCCCGGAACGCCAGCGCCGTTTCCTGCGCCAGGACATCCGCGTCTACCTCAACCCGCTGCCCTCCCGCGACCGGGTGTGGGTGAAGGAGTTCGCGTCCGTGGTCCGGCCGTACCTGAGCGAGATCAAGCCCGACGTCTACGCGACCGTAGATCCGCTCACCCGGGTGTGCTGCCGCCTGATCGTCACCGACCGGATCGAGGAGCTGGAGGTCGCGGCCCGCTCGCTGGGCGGGCCCCGGGCCGCGCCCCGCCACGCCGTGCAGAACGACGGCCGCACGTACTGGGGCACGACCCCCGACCCCGCGCTCGACATCACCTGCATGCGGATGGCCGAGCTGCCGTTCACCGCGAGTCGCCTGCGCCACGAGGTCACCGAACTCACCGCCAACGGCACCCGCGTCTCCCTGGCGATCAGAACCTACGACCCCTTCGGCGTACTCGACGCCACCCCAGGCTGGCGCGCCGACCTGCGGCTGCGCTCCGGCGCCGTACGCCTGACCCCCGTCGCCCAGGACGACGGCGGCTACCTCTCCGAGGTCACCATCGACCTGGCCAGAACCATGAACAAACCCCTCATAGGCCACGACGGCACCCACGACCCCCGGATCGCGATCACCCGCCCGGACGGCCGCAGGACCACCGACGCGCTGCTCGTCGATCCCACTGCGCCGCCCATCCGGGTCCGCGTCCCCGGTCACACGGTCACGCTGCGCCCGGAGGGGCACGCCGCCGTGCTGCGCGTGCGCTGGCGGCGTGAGGGCCTGCGCAAGCAGGTGCCGAGGCTCGCCCGGGTCGCCCGGCGGGCGATCCGCAGGGCCGGTGACCCCCGCCTGAAACTGCGCGTCTACAAGGGCCTGATCCACGTCGTGCCGCGCCGCGCCGACCTGGCGATCTTCGAGGCGGACGTCGGCAAGGGCTACACCGGCAACCCCCGCTACATCTACGAGGAGATCCGCAGACGCAGGCTGCCGATCGCGGCGGTGTGGTCGGTGGCGCGGCGGCGGTCCGATTTCCCCAAGGACGCCACCCTCGTGCGCCGGATGAGCTGGCGCTACGTCTGGACCCTGGCCCGCGCCGCCTACTGGGTGGACAGCCACGGCTTCCCGCTGGACTACCCCAAGCCGCGCGGCACCCGCTACCTGCAGACCTGGCACGGCCAGGGGATCAAGACGATCGGCTACAACGCCCCCGACCTGCGCGGCGACTTCGACGGCCCGCGTACGCAGTGGGCGGCGGCGGTGGCCCGGTGGGACGCGCTGGTGTCGCCGGGGGCGGAGTTCGAGCGCACGTTCCTGCCGTCCAACCGATACGCGGGGCCGGTGCTGCGATACGGCTCGCCGCGCTGCGACGTACTCGCGCACGGCGACCCGGACGCCGCCCGGCGGGTGCGCGACCGCCTGGAGATACCGGACGACCGGCGCATCCTGCTCTACGCGCCGACCTATCGCGACCATGCCCGGTACTCGGGCGCGAGCGTCCGGGCCGACCTGACCGAGCTGGCCGAGGCGCTGGCCGCCGAATGGGTGCTGGTGTTGCGCACGCACCCGGTGGAGCGGTTCGTGGTGCCCCGGCACGTCCGGCACTTCGTACGGCCGGCGGGCTCCTACCCGGAGGTCAACGATCTGATGCTGGCCTCCGACGCGCTCATCACCGACTATTCCTCGCTGATGTGCGACTACGCCGTGACCGGCAAGCCGATGATCTTCATGATCGACGACTGGGCGGAGTACCGGGCGGCGGGGCGCGGCTCGACCTACGACCTGCCCGCCATCGCGCCCGGTCCCTGCGTGACCACCACGAAGGAGCTGGTGGCGGCGGTGCGGGACCTGGATCGGCTGGCGGTGGGGTTCGCCGCGAAGTACGCGGCGTTCCGCGAGACGTGGTGCGCGGACGAGCGCGGCGAGGCGGCGGCGCGGGTCGTGGACGCCCTTTTCGGAGCGCGCCGCGCAGCCAGGTCGGGCAGGGCCAGGGCGCCGGTGGCGCGGTGAGCGCGCTGGTGTTCGCCTGCCTGGACGCCGACACGCTCGGTGGCATCCAGCGGGTCACGCACACGGTGGCGCAGGGGCTGGCCGGGCGCGGGCACGAGGTGCACGTGATCGGCCTGCATCGGGCGCGCCGGCCGTTCAGGTACGTCGAGCGGCCCCGCTACCGGCGGCACGTGATCCACCGGACGGCGGCCGGGCCGGTGGGGCGGGCCGCGCGCCGCCTGGCCGACCGGCGGCTGCGGGCGCTGTTCCAGCGGATCGGGCCGGGGCATGTCGTGATGACCTCACCGGCCGTGGTGAGCAGGCTGCTGTCGCTGCTACCGCCCGATTTGTCGGGCATCGGGCACTATCACGGCTCGTTCGAGCACGCCAGGGGCACCTGGCACCTCGGCTCGGTGCGGCGCGACTGGTGGCGGCTGGAGCAGGCGGTCTTCCTCAGCGAGGACGACGCGGGGCTGTTCGCCGAGCACGCCTTGCTGCCCAACACCTGGACGCTCGCCAACCCGCTGCCGGGCTGGCCCGGCCGTACGGCGGAGCTGTCCGCGCGGCGGGTGCTCGGCGTGGGGCGGCTGGCGGGGGTCAAGCGGTTCGACCGGCTGATCTCGGCGTTCGCGGCGGCCTGTGAGCGGGTGCCCGA
>NZ_POUA01000342.1 GCF_003236385.1 Spongiactinospora gelatinilytica | reverse complement strand
GATCCCCACCGACGGCCCGGCCCCGCCCGAGCGCGGCGACCGGGGCGACCGCTTCTAGCCGGTCGCGGGCAGCAGGGCGCGGATGGTGGTGTGGACGGCGTCGAGGTCCACCGCCTCGGGAGCGACCCGCCACTGCGCGTGCAGTCCGATGACGGCCCCCACCAGCAGGGCCGTGAACCCCTCCGGGGTGCCGCCCGGCGGGAGCGCCGCCACCGGTATGCGCGCCCGCACCGCCTGCCTGAGCGCCGCGTGCAGCATGGCCGCCATCGCGCCCTTCCGGTATCTCGTCGTCTACCCGGCCCTGACCCGGAAATGGGAAGGGGCCTGGCGCGACCGCTCCCTTCGGTGAGGGTCAGGCGTGCAGTTCGGATTTGAGGGCGGCGACGGTGGTGACCGGCATGCGGCAGGTGAACCGGCGGCAGACGTAGGCGGCGGCCTGGCCGTTCACCAGGCCCCGGCCCGCGAGTAGCGGCACCTCGGCCCGCCCGTCGCCCGGGCCGCGGGCGACCACCAGGCCCGGCACGTCGGCCAGCAGCGCCGCGCGGTGCAGCGCGGCGGCCGACGGGTCGTCGTCGGCGCCCACGATCGCCACCTCCACCGGCCCGGCCAGCGCGGCCCGCGCCACGGCCAGCCCCCAGCCCGCGAACCGCGCGTGCTCCCCGGCCAGCACCGACACCGTGCCCAGGGCGGCCTCGGCGGCCTCCCGGTGGCGCGTCTCGCCGGTGAGCGCGGCGTAGGACAGCAGTGCCCCCGCCGCGGCGAACTGGCCGGACGGCGCGGCGTTGTCGGTCGGGTCCTGCGGGCGCTGGAAGAGGCGTTCGGCGTCGTCGGCGGTGTCGAAGAACCCGCCCTCGCCGTCGGCGAACCGGTCGAGCACCGCGTCAAGCAGCTCGCCCGCCCGCCGGAACCAGCGCGTCTCGCCGGTGACCGAGTACAGCGCGAGCAGCCCTTCGGCCACGTCGGCGTAGTCTTCGAGCACCCCGGCGTGGTCGGACGGTCGCCCGTCGCGCGAGGTGCGCACCAGCCGCCCGCCGTCGGCGTGCACGTCGTCGAGCAGGGCCGCCGCCCGCCGCGCGGCCTCGATCAGGTCGGGCCGCTCGAACGCGGCCCCGGTCTCGGCGAGCGCGGCCACCGCCAGGCCGTTCCAGGCGGCGACCACCTTGTCGTCGCGGCCCGGCCGGACCCGACCGGCGCGGGCGGCCAGCAGGCGCTCGCGTACGCCCGCCAGGCGCTCGGCGTCATCCGGCTCATCGAGCAGTTGGAGCACCGATGCGCCGTGCTCGAACGTGCCCGCCTCGGTGACCTCGAACACCGACGCCGCCCAGGCGCCGTCGTCGTCGCCGAGGACCTTCCGCAGCTCGGCCGGGGTCCAGACGTAGAACTTGCCCTCCACGCCCTCACTGTCGGCGTCGAGCGCGGAGGCGAAGCCGCCCTCCGGCGTGCGCATCTCGCGCAACAGCCACTCGGCGGTCTCCAGCGCCACCCTGCGGGCCGGCGGCGACCCGCCGGCGCGCCACCAGTGCGTGTAGACGCGCAGCAGCAGCGCGTTGTCGTAAAGCATCTTCTCGAAGTGCGGGACCACCCACGCCGCATCGACGCTGTAGCGGGCGAAGCCGCCGCCGAGCTGGTCGTAGATGCCGCCCCTGGCCATCGCGTCGAGCGTGGCCGAGGCCATCTCCACCGCGTCGGCCGACCCCTCGCGCAGCAGGAACTCCAGCACCATCGACGGCGGGAACTTCGGCGCCCCGCCGAACCCGCCGTTCGCCGCGTCGAAGGACCTGCCCAGCCCCCGCACGGCGGCGGTCAGCGTCTCCGCGGTCGGCACCGGCCCACCCGGCAGCGCGGCCCGCCGGTTCAGGACCTCCACGACCTGGGCCCCCTGCCCGACCACCGCGTCACGATCGCCCTCCCAGGCGTTGGCCACCCCGGTCAGCAGCCGCTGGAACTGCGCCCTGGGGAAGTACGTGCCGGTGTAGAAGGGATGCCCGTCGGGAGTGGCGAACACGGTCATCGGCCACCCGCCCTGCCCGGTCATCGCCTGCGTGGCCGCCATGTAGACGGCGTCCACGTCGGGACGCTCCTCCCGGTCGACCTTCACGTTGACGAAATGCTCGTTCATCAACGCGGCGGTCGCGTCGTCCTCGAAGGACTCATGAGCCATCACGTGACACCAGATAACCAGTGGCATGATGAATATCCCACTGAGATCAACAGTGGCACATCACGCCTACTCGCTTCCCGCATCGCCTCCTCTCCCCAAGGCCACCAATCCACAGGGTTGGCGGCATGCTGGAGGAGGTAGGGAGAGGTCTCACTACCGAGCCTGTTCACAAGACCACACTCTCACACCTCAGAACAGGACGACGCGGGTGAGGATCGCCTGTTGGTTCTTCCTGTCGATGCGGTACTCGGCTATACCGTGACCTCGGGGATGAGGATCCCGCCAGTCTGGATCGGTACCGACCTGGTCACTCCCGGCAGCCATGGATCCTCACATATCGCCACAGTCAACGCCACCACCGCGGAAAAGGTCTCTGCCGAGACGCTCGAATCGGCAAGGCGTCGGATACGACGGTAGAAGGGACGACCGGCCACAGGTCGTCTTCCTCGATCACTGCTCGGCGCGCTGTCGGCGGCGGCGGGCGATGTCGTCCATCGTCGTGGTGGGCAGGGTCCCGGCTTCGGCCGATGCCCGGATGCGGTCACGATCGGGGTCGGTGTCCAGCATGGCGCGGCCCCACCAGGCGGTCAGCACGCCGTCGAGCTGCGGGCCCTGCGGCGCTTCCAGCAGCTCGGCGAAGAACTGCGCCCGGCGGCTTCCACGCGGCGCGTTGGAGATGCCGCCGATCGTCCTCGGTACGTGCGGGCGGCCCGATCCTTCGCCGTGTGCGACCTGAGCGCTCATGACAATCAGGGTATGACGCGACCGCGGTGTCCGCATGCCACCCAAGGCAGGTGAGGCGAATCATCTGAATGAACGTGAGCCGGGCCGACGGGGGCTGTCGTGGGGGCCGGGCAGGCGTAGGCTCAGGTTGTGTGGATCTCGAATTCGTCTGCACGCACGCGGGACGGCCGGCTTCGGCGCTGACCCGCAGGGATGTGGCGCGTGCGCTGCTCGCCGTACCTTCTGGGGTGGCGCTCGTCGCGCTGCCCGAACTCCGCCGCGCCCTGATGGGCGCGAGCAACCCGCTGTCCGCCATGTTCTGGGACTCGGCCAAGGCCACGCTCGGCGCGATAGAGTCGGGGGTGGCGACCGTGGGCGACGTCCAGCACTGGCTGGAGGCGACCGGCACCGAACCGATACTGCTGACCCGCTCGTTCTACGTCTGGCCCGAAGAGGACGAGCGCGGCGAGACCACCGGCGAGATGTACGACCTGCTCGTCGCCCACCTGGAGGGACGGGTGGTGGTCGGCGAGATCGACCCCGACGCGCTGGCCGCCGAGGACCCGGCCGCCCGCCTCGCCTACGAAGACCTCCAGGAGCGCTGGCTGGTCGCGCCGCTGCCCGGTGACGGCCGGGTGCCGCTGGAGGCGCTCACCGACGAGCAGGAGAAGGAACTGGAGGAGGCCTGGGACGAGGAGGAGGCCTACGCGCTCAGCGAACTCCGCCGGGTCGTGGGCGAGCTGCCCGAGCCGCCGCTGCCCGAGCGGGAACTGCACACCGCCGCCGCGCGGCTGCGCGAGATGCTGACCGACGCCGGCTACCCCGGGAGCGTGCTGCGGGCCTGCGCCGGGTTCGAGGGCGAGGCGCTGCCGGACGACGACACCGATTTGTGGCTCGCCGTCGCCGCGGGCGTGTCCGGGCCGATCTCCGACCTGCCGGAGGAGGACGACACCCTGGAGGAGTTCGTCGATCTCGACGGTGACGTGTCGCACGAGGACTCGGTGCTGGCCGCGCTGTGCGCGATCCACCACGCCGACTGGCTGGCCGCGGTGACCGCGCTGGCCAGGCGGGGACCCGGGGTGCTGGCCTCGGCCGAGCGGATCGCCCGGCTGATCGCCGAGTCCGACGACGTGGAGGCGGACGTCGACCCCGACGACGTCGAGGCGACCGAGATGCTGTTCATGTCGGTGACCCCACTGTGGGCCGAGCTGGGCATCATCGACCGCGACCAGGTGCTGACGCCGCTCGGCTGGTGGGGCCTGCCCAAGGCGCTCGAACGCGCCTGGAACTCCGGCGACTGACCCTCGGTCAGTCGCCCGGCGGCCTGGCCACGGCCTCGCGGTAGTCGTCCGCCACAAGGTCCAGGTATTCGGGGTGGCGCCGGATGTACTCGGCGATGAACGGGCACACCGGGACCACCGCCAGACCGGCGTCGCGGCCCGCGTCGAGGGCCGCGGCGGCGAGCCTGCCGCCCAGGCCGCGCCCGCCGTACGCCTCGTCGACCTCGGTGTGCGGTAGCACGAGCCGGTCGGCGCGCAGCCGGTAGTCGGCGAAGCCGGCCTGCTCGCCGTCCACGAAGACCTCGAAGCGGGAGGCCTCCTGGTTGTCGACGACGCGGATCTCCTCGGCCATCAGCGGCCTCCGCCGAGGTGCGGCACCGGCGGCCTCCCCGGGGCCCCGGGCATCAGTGAACCCCGTTGGGCTTGGGCTCACCGTTGGCCGGGCGCCGCTCGGGCTCGTCCTCGTGCGGCACCTCGATCTTGGAGATCTGCTTGTTCATCGACTTGATGAGCAGGAAAAGGGCGACACCCAGCGCGGCGACGACAAGGAACCCGAGCAGGCCCGGGCTGACGTCGCCGCGGGGCGCGATGGCGAGTAGCGTTGTCACCCCACCAAGTCTGCCACCTGCCCCCGACAGTGCCGCCGTGGCGTCCGGCTAGTTGACGACCGACGCCTGGGTGCGCTCGTCGCACCCGGCGGGAGTGCCGGACTTGGCAGGCGCGGCCCCCTCGATGCCGGCGAACAGGTCCTCCTCCGGCGGCTCGGTGTCGACCAGGGACCTCGCCAGGTGGAAGTCCTCGGTCGGCCAGATCTCCATCTGCAGCTCGCGCGGGCACACGAACCAGAAGCCGTCCGGATCGACCTGCGTGGCGTGCGCCATCAGCGCCAGGTCGCGCGTCTCGAAGTAGCTCGCGCACGGCACGCGGGTGGTCACCGGCCACTTCTGCGGGCGGTCCTCCCAGCGGGAGATCCACTCCGCGTACGGCGAGCCCATGTCGCGCTCGGTCATCGCCTCGTGCAGCGCCTCGAACCGCTCCTTGCTGAAACCCATGTGGTAGTAGAGCTTGAGCGGCTGCCAGGGGTCGCCCGTGCCCGGATAGCGGTCCGGGTCGCCGGCCGCCTCGAACGCCTCGACCGACACCCGGTTGGTCATGATGTGGTCGGGGTGCGGGTAGCCGCCGTCGTCGTCGTACGTGAGGATCACCTGCGGCCGGAACTCCCGCACCGCGGCCACCAGCGGCGCGGCCGCCACCTCCAGCGGCTGGACGGCGAAGCAGCCCTCGGGCAGTGGTTCGTTCTCGTCCTCGGGCAGGCCCGAGTCGACGAACCCCATGAAACGCTGCGAGACGCCCAGGATCTCGCGCGCTCGTTCCATCTCCTGACGCCGGACTTCGGCCATGTTGGCGAGGATCTCCGGCCGATCCATCTTCGGGTTGAGGATGGAACCGCGCTCCCCACCGGTTAGGGTGCAGACCAGCACGTCCACGCCCTCCGCGACGTAACGTGCCATGGTCGCGGCGCCCTTGCTCGACTCGTCGTCAGGGTGGGCGTGAACGGCCATAAGCCTCAGCGGTGCACTCACAGGCTCTGCTGTCTCCTTGCGATCGGACCTGCAGACCACAGGCGAACGGGACCGCCTCGGTCGTGCGGCGGTCCCTTCCCCCGGGCAGACGCGGAGGCGAGACCCCCGCGAGGGACAATTGTCTCGGATAACGCCGAGCAAGTGCAGGGAGATTCCACGATGGTCGCCAGCGAGGCCGGGCAGGGCGCGCAGACCGGGCCGGTGCTCGGGACTCCGGACGACTTTCCGGAACGTCCGGACGGCCCGGCGCGTCGCGGGCGTTTCGTCGTTCACCTGGTCATCGCGGTGCTGGTGACGATCGTCGCGGGCGGCTGGGGTTATGTCATGTGGGCGGCCAAGGGGGACACCGAGGTGATCGACCAGGTGATCACCTTCGACGCGAGCGGCAGTGACTCGGTGACGGTAACCTATGAGATATATAAGCCTTCCGATCGGGCGGCACTTTGCCGACTCCGCGCCACCGATGTGAAGCACGTCGAAGTGGGCACTCGCGAGGTCACGATCCCCGCTGGTGAGGGGTATGTCCGGCGATCCGACCGGCTGGAGACCAGCGCGCAGGCCACTTCGGTTCACGTCCAGTACTGCTATCTCGTATAGTGAGACATTTGGGGAAGCGTTGGCGGCGCTGGCTTGTTAGCCTGTCGAAATTCAGATGTGTCCGTGGCATCACCCAGAGCAGTGCCCCCGTACGAGTGAGCAAGGAGAACCCGTGGCCGACTCCCACGACCAGAGCGTCACCTGGCTGACCCAGGAGGCGTACGACCGCTTGAAGGCGGAATTGGAGTACCTCTCTGGCCCGGGGCGTACCGACATCGCCAAAAAGATCGAGGCCGCCCGGGAAGAAGGCGACCTGCGCGAGAACGGCGGCTACCACGCGGCCAAGGAGGAGCAGGGCAAGATGGAGGGCAGGATCCTCCAGCTCCGCCAACTCCTGGACAACGCGCGTGTCGGGGAGGCGCCGCGCACCGAAGGAGTGGTCGGGCCCGGCATGACGGTCACCGTCCGGTTCGGTGGCGATGACGAAGAGGTCACCTTCCTGCTGGCCTCCCGCGAGGAGAGCGGGGCGCCGATCGACGTCTACTCGCCCAAGTCGCCGCTGGGGTCGGCGATCAACGGCAAGAAGATCGGCGAGAAGGCGACGTTCACCCTGCCAAACGGGCGTCAGAACACGGTCGAGATCCTTGAGGCCGTGCCGTACGTCGGCAACTGACGCGTCCACGCGCCGCGTGGGCCGGCGGGAACGGTCCCAGGACCGGTTCTGTGGTGATCGCGGCGCCTGGGTATCGATCGGGCATGACCGGGTATTGACTGGCGCTGACCCTGGCACTGGTCCACCGACACACTACGAGCGAGATCCGCCGCGTGCGCCCATGGGCGCCGTGGCGGATTTTCCACGTCAGACCGGCATTTCACCGATAAGTTTCGCTAAGGCGTGCGTACCACGCCGTGCGTGCGGCATCCTCATAAAGGCGGAAGCCGACGCGGGCCTCGCGGGCCTCCAGGGTCTGGGGGGCTTGGGGCCTGTTGTGGTTCGGGTGGCCCTTTTGGGCGGCCTTTGGACGGAAGGGGTGGTGTGGTGCTCGGCGAGCGGGAGCATGCCCCCTTCGGCCGTCCCGGATCGCCCCACTGGCTGCGGCGGCACGCCGTGCCGATCATCGTGATCGCCCTCGTCGGCGTGATCACCGCCGACGTGGCGGTCCTCGGCGAACTGTCCCGGCGGCGGTCCGCGCTGGAGGCGGCCGGGACCGAGCCGTACATCCCCGGGCTGGGCCCGGACGCGCGTCCGGTGAGCAACGACAACGACTACGTCGTCAAGCCCGCCCCCCTCCAGAGCGCCGGAGCGTCACCGCAGGCCGCGCCGCGCCCGCAGGTCGAACCGCTCAAGTCCACCCACGCCCCCCACCTGTTCGCGGTGACCCGCAAGCCGCTCACCGAGGCGACGCTCAAGAAGGTCGCCAAGGTCGCCGGCATCCGCGCGATGGAACTGGCCGACGCCGCCGAAGTGGTGATCGACGGCAAGCGCGTGCAGACCCTCGGCGTCGAACCGTCCACCTTCCGCGCCTACACGCCGCGCCCCACCGCCAAGTCCGACGCCCTGTGGGGCAACATCGCGGGCGGCGACGTCGCGGTCTCCTTCGTGCTCGGCAACGACGGCGGGCTCCGGCTCGGCACTTCGGTCAACGCGGCGAACCGAACGCTGCGCATCGGCGCCTACGCCACCATGGGCATGGGCTCCATCGACGCCGTCGTCTCCCGGATCACCGCCCGTGCCCTCGGCATCCCCGAGAACAACGCGCTGGTCATCAGCGCCCCCGAACAGGACAGCGTGCGGCTGCGCAAGGCCGTGCTGCGGGCACTGCCCAAGGGGTCGCAGGTCGCGGCCATCAACCCGGTGCTCAAGCGGCCCAACGGAACCGTCCAGCCCCAGGGACGCACGACCTGGCCGGTGGGGGCGCTCATGTCGGTGCCCCAGATCGAGACGGCCCTGCGGGCGGCGGCCTCCAAACTGGGACGTCCGTACGTCTGGGGGGCGGAGGGGCCGGAGACCTTCGACTGCTCGGGGCTCGTGCAGTGG
>NZ_POUA01000341.1 GCF_003236385.1 Spongiactinospora gelatinilytica | reverse complement strand
AGATGTGTATATGAGACAGGTACGTGCTCGGCTCCACGCGGGCGCCGCCGTCGACCGACTCCATTCGCGCGATGATCGAGCCGCGCAGGCCGTACCGGTCGGGCGGGATGGTCGTCGGGTCGAAGCCGTGGCCGGTGTCGGTGATCTCCACCAGGACGCGGCCGGCGTCGTCGGTGAGGTGGAGCCGGGCGGTGTCGGTGTCGGCGTGGCGGGCGACGTTGGTCAGGGCCTCGGTGCAGGCGTCGGCGAATGCCTCGGCGACGTGGCCGGGCACCGTACGAGGGGCGAGGTCGGTCTCGACCCGTGGCGCGGCCCCGGCGGCGACGGCGGCCAGGCGTTCGTCCAGCCGGGCCGGGCCGGCGGGCGGGGCCGCGTCCCGGGCGATGCGCTCCAGTTCGCGCAGGTCGGCGGCGGCCTGGCGGCGCAGCGTCGGCGAGGTGCGTTCGACGCCGCCCGCCCCGACCGTGGTCAGGGTGTTGAGCACGGTGTCGTGGACCCGGCTGTACTGGCCGCGTTCGTCGGCGCGCCGCGCCCGCTGCACGGCGTCGGCCTTGGCGGCCTCCCTGGACCGGGCGAGCAGCGCGTCGGCCAGGTCGGCCGAACGGCGCAGCAGCGTCATCAGCGTGACCCCCGCGATGATCTGGACGCAGTGGATGCCCACCGTGACGACGCCCCCGCCGAACCCGGCGAGCTGCGCCCCGGCCAGATGGGCCAGCGCCACCGCCAGCCCGCCCGGCACCGCCGCGCGCGGCCGCCAGGCCATCGCCGCGATCAGGATGGTCATCGTGGCCAGCACGGCGACCCAGCTCGCCCCCGCCGTGGCCACCTGCGGAGCCAGCAGCCACCCCTGGACCAGGCACAGCACGCAGGCGACGGCGATCTCCCCGGCGACCAGCCAGGACCGCAGGCCGTACCGCAGCGCGGCCCACACGAAGGCCGACGTCCAGAGCAGATTGCACACCAGCACCGACGACAGCCAGGCGAGCGAGACCGGAGGGAGCGCGCCGAGCAGGCCCGCGGCGGCGGCCAGCAGGGCCTCGGCACCGCGCATGACGGCGCCGCACACGGCGATGACGCGCTTCAGCGCCGCGCGAGCAGGGGTGCGGCTCTCCGTGTCGCGGAACAGGAGACCGGCGGTCATGGGCAAACCGCGCGCACCTTCGGCGGGGGGGATGGGCGGAAGTCAGTCTACGCCCATTGATCCCCGATCATCACGCCGAACGGGACAGGAGACGGATCCGCCGCGGCGGGCGCGCAGTGCCCATCCGTTGCCCGCCTTGCCCTCCCGCGGATCCTCTCCTGCCCGTTCCGCTCCTCAAGGGTGCACCGCGGGGTACGACGGGCGCATGACGGCCGTTCGGCTGTCAGCCGTTCGGGGGTCGTTCCAGGCTCAGCGGACGGGGTGGCCCGCCCGGCGCAGGGTCTCCTTGATGTCGCCGATCTTGAGCTGGCCGAAGTGCAGCACGCTGGCGGCGAGCACCGCGTCGGCCCCGGCCTCGACGGCCGGCGGGAAGTGCGCGAGGTCGCCCGCGCCGCCACTGGCGATCACCGGCAGCGAGACCGCCGCGCGGACCGCGCGCAGCATCTCGATGTCGTAGCCGGCCTTGGTGCCGTCGCCGTCCATCGAGTTGAGCAGGATCTCCCCCGCCCCCAGCTCCTCGCCGCGCCTGGCCCACTCCACGGCGTCGATGCCGGTGCCGCGCCGCCCGCCGTGGGTGGTCACCTCGAAACCGCTCGGCGTCGGCGGCCCGTCCACCACCCGCCGGGCGTCGACCGACAGCACCACGCACTGCGCGCCGAACCGGCGGGAGGCCTCGGTCAGCAGCTCGGGCCGGGCCACGGCCGCGGTGTTGAGCGCGACCTTGTCCGCGCCCGCCCGCAGCAGCCGGTCCACGTCGGCCACGGCTCGAACGCCGCCGCCCACGGTGAGCGGGATGAAGACCTGCTCCGCGGTCCGGCGGACCACGTCGAACATCGTCTCCCGCTCCCCCGAGGAGGCCGTGATATCGAGGAACGTCAGCTCGTCGGCGCCTTCGGCGTCGTAGCGCGCGGCCAGCTCGACGGGGTCTCCGGCGTCGCGCAGGCCGGTGAAGTTGACCCCCTTGACCACCCGTCCGGCATCGACGTCCAGGCAGGGGATCACGCGTACCGCGACGCTCACCCGGCCACTCCTTCCCGTTCGTCCGTCACCCAGCGTACCCGGCGCGCCACGTCAGGCGGCGACCGCGGCGAGGGCCTCGGGAAGCGTGAACGCCCGCGCGTACAGCGCCTTGCCGACGATCGCGCCCTCCACCCCGTCGGGGACCAGCGAGGACAGCACCCGCAGGTCGTCGAGCGAGGAGACGCCGCCGCTGGCGATCACCGGCCGGTCGGTGCGCGCGCACACCTGGCGCAGCAGCTCGACGTTGGGGCCGCGCAGCGTGCCGTCCTTGGTGACGTCGGTGACCACGTAGCGGGAGCAGCCCTCCGACTCCAGCCGGTCCAGCACCTCCCACAGGTCGCCGCCCTCGCGGGTCCAGCCGCGGGCGGCCAGGGTGGTGCCGCGGACGTCCAGGCCGACGGCCACCCGGTCGCCGTACTCGGCGATGATCTTGGCGCACCAGACGGGGTCCTCCAGCGCGGCGGTGCCGACGTTGACCCTGCGGCACCCGGTGGCGAGGGCCGCGGCCAGGGACTCGTCATCCCTGATCCCGCCGGACAGCTCGACCTGGACGTCCAGCGCGCCCACCACGGAGGCCAGCAGCTCGCGGTTGGAGCCCCGCCCGAAGGCCGCGTCGAGGTCGACCAGGTGGACCCACTCCGCCCCGGCCTCCTGCCAGGCCAGCGCGGCGGCGAGCGGATCGCCGTAGGACGTCTCCGTCCCGGCCTCGCCCTGCACCAGGCGCACGGCCTGGCCGTCCGCTACATCCACGGCGGGCAGCAGCACCAGCGACGACATTATGTTCACGACCTCCGGTCGAAGACGAGGGTGACGAGCACCGGGACGATCAGCAACGACAGCACCAGGACGCCCAGCCGGGCCGCCCAGGCGGAAAACAGCAGCCAGGCGAGCACCTGGACGATCAGGAAGAGCGCCAGGAACACCGCGTTCTGGGCGCGCTGGCGGCGGGCGAGCAGACCGCCCTGCCTGGCCACCCGCACCCGGCGGGGCAGCGCGGCCAGCAGCCTGCCGCGCCGCTCCCGGCGGCGGGCCAGCCTGGCCTCCCGCTGGGCGCGCACCGCGGCCTGCCGTTCGCGCTCGGCCTCCCGCTCGGCCCGGCGCCTGGCCCGCTCCTTGCTCACGCTCGCCTCATCGCGCGCTCAGCCGAGCGAACCGACCCAGTTGGCCAGGAGCGCCGCCCCGGCGTCTCCCGACTTCTCCGGGTGGAACTGGGTGGCGGAAAGCGGGCCGTTCTCGGCCGCGGCGACGAACGGCTCGCCGTGCCGGGACCAGGTCACCAGCGGGTCGGCGAACCCCGGCCCGGCGGTCAGCTCCCAGTGCCGCACGCCGTAGGAGTGGACGAAGTAGAACCGGGTGTCGGCGGGCAACCCGGCGAACAGCACCGAACCCTCGGGCGCGGTCACGGTGTTCCAGCCCATGTGCGGCAGGATCGGCGCGGACAGGCGCTCCACCGTGCCGGGCCACTCGCCGCAGCCCTTGGTGTGCACGCCGTGCTCGACGCCCTCCTCGAACAGGATCTGCATGCCGACGCAGATGCCCAGCACCGGTCGCCCGCCCGCCAGCCGCCGGGCGACCAGCCGGTCGCCCTGCACGCCGGTCAGGCCCGCCATGCACGCGGCGAACGCGCCGACGCCCGGCACCACCAGGCCGTCGGCGTCGAGCGCCGCGTCGTAGTCGGCCGTGACCGTCACCTTCGCGCCGGCCCGGGCCAGCGCGCGCTCGGCCGAGCGCAGGTTGCCCGAGCCGTGGTCGAGAATGACGACGTCCTTCACCACCACAGCACCCCCGCCGTGATCGCCAGGGCCGCGCCGACGCCGAGCACCACGGCGAAGAGCTTCATGCCCTGCTTGAAGAAGGAGACGACCCCGCCGATCAGGAACAGCCCGACGAACATCATGACCGCGGCGGTCCAGTTGCTCGTCACAGGACGCCCTTGGTGCTGGGCACCCCGGTGGCCCGGGGGTCGCGCTCCGACGCCTCGCGCAGGGCCCTGGCCAGCGCCTTGAACTGGGCCTCCACGATGTGGTGGGCGTTGCGGCCGTAGGGGACGTGGACGTGCAGGCAGATCGCCGCCTGGGCCACCAGGGACTCCAGAATGTGCCTGGTCATGGTGGTGTCGTAGTCGCGGCCGATGATCGGGGCCATGCCCGCCGGCTCGTCGTGGACCAGGTAGGGCCGGCCCGACAGGTCGACGGTGACCTGGGCCAGCGACTCGTCCAGCGGGCACGACGCACTACCGAACCGCCGGATGCCGGACTTGTCGCCCAGCGCCTCGCGGAACGCCGCGCCCAGCGCCAGCGCGGTGTCCTCCATCGTGTGGTGGGAGTCGATGTGCAGGTCGCCCTCGGTCTTCACGGTCAGGTCGAACAGCCCGTGCTTGCCGAGCTGCGCGAGCATGTGGTCGAAGAACCCCACCCCGGTCGCGACGTCGACCCGCCCGGTGCCGTCCAGGCCGACCTCGACCAGCACCGAGGTCTCCTTGGTCGTGCGCTCCACCCGGCCGAACCTCATGCAGCCCCCTCCATCACGGCGCCTTCCATGGCGGCCCGGAAGGCCGCCATCTCCTCACCCGTCCCGATCGAAACCCGCAGCCACTCCGGCGGCCCCGGCTCGCGGACCAGCACTCCGCGGGCCAGCAGCGCCTCCCAGACCGCGCGCCGGTCGGAAAACCGCCCGAACAGCACGAAGTTGGCGTCGGAGTCGGCCGCGGTCAGGCCCTTTCCGCGCAGCCAGGCCACCGTCGCGTCGCGCTCGGCGCGCAACCGGTCTACCGTGCCCAGCAACTCCGCGCGGTGGGCCAGCGCGACCAGCGCCGCCGCCTGCGTCAACGACGACAAATGGTACGGCAGGCGGACCAGCAGCAGCGCCTCGATCACCGCCGGGTGCGCGGCCAGATAGCCCAGCCGGGTGCCGGCCATCGCGAACGCCTTGGACATCGTGCGCGTCACGATCAGCCGCGGGTTGCCGGGCAGCAGCGTCAGCGCCGACGGCGTGCCGGTACGGGCGAACTCGAAGTACGCCTCGTCGACCACCACCATGCCGGGCGCGGCGGCGGCCGCCCGCTCGATCACCGGAAGCGGCAGCGCGGTGCCGGTGGGGTTGTTGGGCGAGGTGAGGAACACCACGTCGGGCCGGTGCTCCTCGATCGCGGCCACCGCCTTGCCGGCGTCGATGCCGAAGTCGTCCTCACGGGCGGCGGAGATCCACTCGGTCGCGGTGCCCCTGGTCAGGATGGGGTGCATCGAGTAGGACGGCTCGAAGCCCAGCGCCGTGCGCCCCGGCCCGCCGAACGCCTGAAGGATCTGCTGGATCACCTCGTTGGACCCGTTGGCCGCCCACACCCGGTCGCCGGACAGGCCGTGCCCGAGAAACCCCGCGAGCCCGGCGCGCAGCTCCACCGCGTCGCGGTCGGGGTAGCGGTTGAGGCCGACGGCCTGCTCGCGCACCGCCCGGGCCAGGTCGTCGGCCAGCTCCGGCGACGGCGGGTAGGGGTTTTCGTTGGTGTTGAGCCGGACGGGCACGTCGATCTGCGGCGCGCCGTACGGTGAGCGGCCGCGCAGATCCCCGCGGATCGGCAGGTCGGAAAGCGAGGTCACGAGGGCAGCCCCCAGTCGAACCTGGCGCGGATCGCGGCGCCGTGGGCGGGCAGGTCTTCGGTGTCGGCCAGCGTGCACACATGGGCCGCCGCCTCGGCCAGCGCCTCGCGCTCGTACTCCACCACGTGGATGCCGCGCAGGAACGACTGGACCGACAGGCCCGAGGAGTGGCAGGCGCACCCGCCGGTGGGCAGCACGTGGTTGGATCCGGCCAGGTAGTCGCCCAGCGAGACCGGGGAGTAGGGGCCGATGAAGATCGCTCCCGCGTTGCGCACGCGGGCGGCGACCGCGGCGGCGTCGGCGGTCTGGATCTCCAGGTGCTCGGCGGCGTAGGCGTCGACCACCGCGAGGCCGTCGTCGATGCCCGAGACGAGCACGATGCCGGACTGCCGGCCGGACAGGGCCTCGGTGACGCGCTCGGCGTGCCGCGTCGCGGCGACCTGCGCGGGCAGTTCCTTCTCCACCTGGGCGGCCAGGTCTTCGTCATCGGTGACCAGCACCGCGGCGGCGATCACGTCGTGCTCGGCCTGGCTGATCAGGTCGGCGGCGACGTGGACCGGGTCGGCGGTGCGGTCGGCGAGGATGGCGATCTCGGTGGGGCCGGCCTCCGAATCGATGCCGATCCGGCCCTTGAGCAGCCGCTTGGCCGCCGCGACCCAGATGCTCCCCGGGCCGGTGACCATGGTGGCCGCCGGGCACTCCTGCGTGCCGTACGCGAACATGGCGACCGCCTGGGCGCCGCCCACGGCGTAGACCTCGTCGACGCCGAGCAGCGCGCACGCGGCCAGGATCGACGGGTGCGGCAGGCCCCCGAACGCGGCCTGCGCCGGGCTGGTGACCGCCAGGGAGCCGACCCCGGCCTCCTGGGCGGGCACGACGTTCATGACCACGCTGGACGGGTAGACCGCCCGGCCGCCCGGAACGTAGAGACCGACCCGCTCGACCGGCACCCAGCGCTCGGTGACCGTGCCGCCGGGCACCACCTGGGTGGTGACATCGGTCCGCCGCTGGGCGCGGTGGACCAGCCGGGCGCGGCGGATGGACTCCTCAAGGGCCGCGCGGACCTTGGGGTCGAGGGCGGCCAGCGCGTCGGCCAGGGCCTGGACGGGGACGCGCGTGGAGGTCAGCTCCACGCCCTCGAAGCGCGCGGTGAGCTCCCGGATCGCGGCCACGCCACGATGACGCACGTCATCGCAGATCGGCCGCACCTTGGCAAGGGCGGCCTCGACGTCGAGCTCGGCGCGGGGCAGCACGGCGCGGAGGTCTCTTGGGAGCCCCCCGCGCAGATCGATACGGGAAATCACCTCACCAGTTTACGGAGTGCGCAAGACGAAACTCGTTCTGTCCACCTGGTGGACACCCGTCCCTCGGCCTTTACAAAGTAGATCTTTGGTCTTCCCCTAGGCTCTCCCTGTGGGCAGGAGCAAGAGCAAGGGCGGGCAGGGAACCCCGGCCACCGTGGCGCTGACGCAGGCCAAGGCCGATTTCACCCTGCACCCGTACGAGCACGACACCGGCGCTCAGGCGTACGGCGAAGAGGCCGCCGACGCGCTCGGCGTGCCGTACGAGCGGATCTTCAAGACGCTGGTCGCCGAGGTGGATGACGGCCTGGCGGTCGCCGTGGTGCCGGTGTCGGGCAAGCTGGACCTCAAGGCGTTCGCGGCGGCCCTCGGCGGCAAGCGCGCGGCCATGGCCGAGTCCGGCAAGGTCGAGCGGGTCACCGGATACGTGGTGGGCGGCATCAGCCCGCTCGGCCAGCGCAGGAGGCTGCCCACGGTGATCGACTCCTCGGCGCTCGCGTTCGAGACGGTCTACTTCTCCGCGGGGCGCAGGGGCCTGCAGATCGAGACCGCCCCGTCCGTGCTCGTCGAGCTGACCGGGGGTGTCACCGCCGCCATCGCCAAGGCGGCCTGAGCCCGCCATGAGCAGCGACACCGAACTTTGCGACCTCACCGCCGTCGAGGCGGCCCGGCTGGTACGCGAGCGCCACATCACCGCGGCCGAACTGGTGGAGTCGTGCCTGCGCCGGATCGAGCGGGTCAACGGCACGGTCAACGCCATCGTCACGCTGGTGGCCGACCAGGCGCTGGCCGAGGCCGCCAAGGCCGACGCCGACCTCGCGGCCGGTCACCTGCGCGGGCCCCTGCACGGGCTGCCGGTCGCGCATAAGGACCTGGTGGACACCGCAGGCATCCGCACCACCTACGGTTCCCGGCTGTACGAGGACCACGTGCCCGACCGGGACGCGGTGATCGTACGGCGGATGCGCGCGGCCGGCGCGATCACCGTGGGCAAGACCAACACCCCCGAGTTCGGCACCGGCTCGCACACCGTCAACGCGGTGTTCGGCGCCACCCGCAACCCCTACGACACGGCCAGGAGCGCGGGCGGCAGCAGCGGCGGCGCCGCGGCGGCGCTGGCCACCGGCATGGTCCCGCTCGCCGACGGCTCCGACATGGGCGGCTCGCTGCGCAACCCGGCCTCGTTCTGCAACGTGACCGGGCTGCGACCGACCCCCGGCCTGGTCCCCTCC
>NZ_POUA01000340.1 GCF_003236385.1 Spongiactinospora gelatinilytica | reverse complement strand
GGGGGAGACGGGGGCGGCCAGGGAGTTGTTCCTGGAGGCGTTCGCCGCGGCCAGGAAGATCGGCGACCCGCTGAGCACGGCGTGGGCCGTCGAGGGCCTGGCGGCGACCGTCCCGGCCGAGGAGGCGGCCAGGCTGCTGGGGCTCGCCGCGGCCGCCCGTGCCGCGGCGGGCGTACCGATCACCCGGCAAGAACGGGACGACATCGAGCGCATCGCCGAGCAGGCCGAACGCGCGCTGGGCGCGGAGTCGTTCGCCGCCGCCCACGCGCTCGGCGGCGGGCAGGGGTTCGACGACGTGCTGTCCGGCGATGAGTCGTAAAGCTCGCGGTCAGGCCCCGGGGGTCGGCCCGCCGCGGACCATGGCGAGCCGGCCTGCCAGGATGCGGTTCTCCGCCAGGCGCGGGTAGGCGGCCATCAGGCCGTCGGCGTGCCGGGTCAGCGAGTCGCGGGCCAGGTTCAGCAGGTCGCCGTACGGCACGACGGCGATCCCCCGCGCGTAGGAACTGGACACCAGCACCCGGCCGTCGTCGAAACGCAGGCTGAGCCATTCGTCGTCTTCGAGGAAGTCCATGGACATGCGACCGGCCGCCGGGAGGCCGGAAAGCCGCCAGGCGAAGCCGATCGCGAAGCTCAGCGTCGCCACCCAGCCGAACCTGGTGCGGAAATTCACGCCGTCGAGCCGCAGATCCACATCACCGACGAAGCAGGAGAAGAAGAGCTGGTATCCGGGCGCGGTGGCGAGGTCGAGTTCGTCTTCCCGTTTGCGGTGCTCAGGGTCGTCGCGAACGCTGAAATTCAGCGCGAGTTCGGCGGACTTGTCGTGTGGCATGTGAATGTGGCGGGGGGTCGGGTGGCGAATGGGCGATGAAGAGCGCGAATGGGCGATGAAGGGCGCAACGAACCGCGAAAGGCCGGAAGAGGCCACGGCTTTCGGCACGGGATTCGCCGGCCACGCCCCGCGCCCGCGCGCGGGGTCGCCACGGCGGGACAGGCTTCCGGGCAGCCTTCCGGTCCTTGTCGGAGAACACGCAGAAGTCACCACAGTATCACTTGGCGACTTTTCCATCGCGGTTCTCCGCGTTTTATCGGCGCACTTCTCCGCGATCGAGGTCGAGGATGGCGTCGGCCACCGTGCGCAGCATCCGCCGGTCCTCCTCGGGCGGGCGCATCTCCGCGGGAGTGCCCGGGTAGGTGTCGAACAGGACATGTTCCGCGCCGAGGTCGGCGAGCGCCAGCAGGTCGCCGTGGATCTGGCCGAGTGTGCCCTGCCCGGCCAGGCGTTCGTCCTCGGGCAGCGGCGAGCCGGTGACCCGCAGCGGGAGGCGCGGGGCGAAGGCCGGGACGGGACGGCCGGCCTCCACGGCCATCGCCCGCAGGGCGGGAAGCCTTTCGCGGATCTGGGCCGGGCGGAGGTTCAGCGGGTGCCAGGCGTCGCCGTACCGCACGGTACGGCGCAGCGCCGCTCCGCTGGGCCCGCCGAGCCAGATCGGCGGCCGGCGGCGGCCCGCCGAGGCCGAGCCCACCGACACCTCCTCGAAGGCGACGTGCTCGCCCGTGAAGGACACCACGTCCTCGGTCCAGCAGCGCCTGATCACCTCCAGGTACTCGTCGGTGATCGCCCCGCGCCGCTCGAACGGCACCCCGAGCGCCGCGTACTCCCGCCTGGCCCAGCTCACCCCGACCCCGAAGATCAGCCGTCCGCCGCTGTACTCGTCGATGTCGGCCGCCATCCGCGCGACCTCCAGCGGATGCCGGAAGGGCAGCACCACGACCGTCGTGCCGAGGGCGATCCGCGACGTGCGCCCGGCCAGCCACGCGAGCGCGGTGAACGGATCGTAGAACGGGGCCGGGTACTGCTTCGCCACGTCCGGGGTCACCGCCAGGTGGTCGGAGATCATCGCGAAGTGGAACCCCTCGTCCTCGGCGAACCGGGCCCAGCCGAGCAGCGTGCCGGCATCGGTGCCCGGGCCGAAGTTGAGAATGTTGACGCCGAATTTCATTGACTCTCCGATGATCGCTCGTCGCCTGACGGGCGTGCGGGGCGGCGGGCACGGTGGCGTGCCGTAGCGGGGGCTACGAGCGGTGCCGGAGCGTCAGAGGGTGTGGACGAAGCGCGTGGCGTCGTCGTGGGACATGCCGGTCTCGCCCCTGACGAGCATGATCGCGCGGTCGGCGTGCCCTGTGGACTTCAGCGCCCGCGCCCGCGCCGCGAGATCGGGCTCGCGCGGGGGCGGCCTGCGGCCGCCGGCGAGCCGCACCGCGAGCAGGATCAAGCCGATCGTCAACGCCGCGATGAATCCGAAGACGACCATGATGATCACTAATTCGATCGGGCCCAGATTCGGCACTACCCGATGATACGTCGCACCGCCCGCGAAAGAGCACGCCAATCGCCGCCCGGAGTTTCGTATCGCCCCGCCAACCATTAATGCTAAATACCGAAAAATACTCCAAAATCCCCAAATGCGGCTTCATTGCCCCTACCCCCCGAGACCACCGCACACCCGGTGATACCCTCCCACACCCATGGGGTTCGACCACAATGACCACTACCACCCCTTGCTCCTCCGCAGCCTCCCCCGGGACGCGCGGACGGCCCTCGACGTCGGGTGCGGCACCGGCCGCTTCGCCCGCAGGCTCGCCGCGCACGGCCTGGAGGTGGACGCGCTCGACCCCGCCCCCGAGGTGATCGAGGACGCCGAGCGGGTCTCGCCCTCCGCCGCGATCCGCTACCAGGTCGCGGACATCACCGAGATCGCGCTCCCCGCCGCCCGCTACGACTACATCTCCTGCCTGGCCAGCCTGCACCACATGCCGTTCGAGACGGTCACCCGGCTGCGCGCCGCGCTCGCCCCCGGCGGCGTACTGGCCGTCCTCGGCTGCTACGCCGAACGCACCCCCGCCGACTACGCCGTCAGCCTGGCCGCCGTACCGGTCAACGCCGTGGCCCGCCTCGCCACCGCAGTGGTACGCGGTCCGGGCGGCACCGCGGTGCGCGCGCCGGTGAAGGGGCCCGCGATGAGCCTGCCCGAGATCAGGCAGGCCGCCGCCCGGCTGCTCCCCGGCGCGTCCGTCCGCCGCCTGCTCTTCTGGCGCTACCTCCTGCTGTACCGCGCCGGAACGCCTTGACGCTCAGGTGGCCTCGGGCTCGGCCACCGGGGTGGAGACGTCGATGATGAGCCCGTTGGGGTCGGCCAGCAGGCAGCTTCGCTGCCCGTAGAACAGGTCGCGCGGCGGGGCGACCACCGGGACGCCCTTGATGATGGCGCTCTTGTAGACCGTGTCCACATCGTCCACCACGATCGTGAGAATCACGCCCTGCGGTGGGTAGCGGACCTCCACCGGCACCAACTCGTGGTCACGCCGCCAGATACCGATCTCCCGCTTGGGCTCGCCGGGCGCGGAGAGGTTGATGAACCAGTCCGATTCGTAGTTCACCGCGAATCCCAGCAGCCCGACATAGAAGTCGCGGGTCTCGGCGAGCCGATCGGACACGATGTTGGGCAGCACTCGATCAATCATGCGGCCCCACTACCCGGCATCACCCGCCGCACCCTTCGAGCCCCGCCCAAGTATGGGTAGATTCACACACTAGCGATACACGCTCGCGCTTCGCGCACTCGGCCCTACTCTGGTGTGATGACGGCACCTATCGCCTCCGGCCGTACCGCCGACATATACGCCATCGGCGGCGGACGGGTGCTGCGCCGCTATCGGCAAGGCGGTGACGTCGCCCGGGAAGCGCAGATCATGGCCTATGTGCGGGACGGTGGATTTCCCGTACCGGAGGTCTTCTCCGCACACGGCGACGAAATGGCCATGGCCCGGGTCGACGGCCCGACCATGACCGACGCATTGCTCGCGGGCAAGCTGCCGTCCCAGGAGGGCGGCGGGACGCTGGCCGGTCTGCACAACCTGCTGCACCGGCTGCCCGCACCCGGCGGCGACGAGGCCGTCATCCACCTCGTCCTCCACCCGGGCAACGTGATCCTGGGCGAGGACGGCCCGGTGGTGATCGACTGGCGCGACGCCGGGGAGGGGCCCGCGGACCTCGATCTCGCGATGTCCGCGCTGATCCTCGGCATGGTGGCGGTCACCGGACCGGTGAAGATCGCCCATCAGGCGACCGCCGTCCTCGACGGGTTCCTGCCGGCGGCCGAGGGCGATCCGGCGAGGATGCTCGACCGGGCCGTGGCGATGCGCGCCGTCAATCCCAGGCTCACCGAGCACGAGATCGCCGGCCTGGACGGCGCGGCCGGCCTCGTACGACGGCGAGCCGGGCTGACCACCTGAACCGGTCGAACCGGTTGAGCCGGTCGAATCACAGAAAGCACAAGAAGCAGAAGTACCAAACGAACCATGTGAATCAGATCAATCAGTTCAATTATTCGAATTAGTCGAACCGTGAGGCGGCAGCCATGACCGAACCCTTTTCGGCGAGATGGCCCGGGCGCTGTTCCGATGACGCGGCGCAGGGGTCACTCCGGGGTGAATACCGGGTCGACACGGGCGTATGGGCACGATGGAATCAATCACCTCAAGCGGATCGCGTCGGACCGCTGCACCAGCACGATTGGAGTAATCCAGGCATGGACGGCATCAGCGGATCTTCTGCATTTCCGCCGATCGGTGACTACGGTTTCCTGTCCGACTGCGAGGTAACGGCCCTCGTAGCGCCGAGCGGGAACATCGAGTGGCTATGCCTGCCGCGCCTGGATGCGCCCAGCGTGTTCGGAGCAGTGCTGGATAGAGGGGCGGGCGGCTTCCGGCTCGGCCCCGCCGACATCCGGGTGCCCGCGGCCCGCCGATACATTCCCGGCACCATGGTGCTGGAGACCAGTTGGGGTACCGCCACCGGCTGGATCATCGTCCGTGATGTACTGCTCATGGGGCCCTGGCACCATGAGGATGAGCTTTCGCGCACCCACCGAAGAGCGCCCACCGACTATGACGCCGAGCACGTGCTGCTGCGCACGGTCCGCTGCGTGAGCGGCGAGGTGCAGGTCACGCTGGACTGCGAGCCGGTGTTCGACTACGGCAGGCAGGCCGCCACCTGGTCCTACACCGACCGCGGCTACCACCAGGGCGTGGCCCGCGCCGAGGACGTCGGCCTTGAGCTGAAGCTGACCACCGACATGCGGCTCGGCTTCGAGGCGGGCAAGGCCATGGCCCGCACGCTGCTCAAAGAGGGCGAGACCCGCTATGCCGCACTATCGTGGACCGAGCACGAGCCGCCGCACGACTTCCGTGAGGCGTACGAACGACTGGTGTGGACCGCCCACCACTGGCAGCACTGGCTGGCCAGGGGCGACTTCCCCGACCACCCGTGGCGGAGCTTCCTGGAGCGCAGCGCGCTCACGCTGAAGGGCCTGACGTTCGCGCCGACCGGCGCGCTGGTGGCGGCGGCCACCACGTCGCTGCCGGAGACCCCGGGCGGGCAGCGCAACTGGGACTACCGCTTCAGTTGGATCCGCGACTCCACGTTCGCCCTGTGGGGCCTTTACACGCTGGGGTTCGACTGGGAGGCCGACGACTTCTTCTGGTTCATCGCGGACGTGGCCGAGCGGGACAAGGACCTGCAGATCATGTACGGCGTGGACGGCGAGCGCGACCTGCACGAGGAGACGCTCGACCACCTGCACGGCTATGAGGGCGCCAAACCGGTCAGGATCGGCAACGGCGCCTACAACCACCGCCAGAACGACGTGTGGGGCGCGATCCTCGACTCCTTCTACATCCACATCAAGTCGCGCGACGGCCTGGACGAGCGGATCTGGCCCATCATCAAGCGCCTGGTGGAGTCGGCCATCACGCACTGGCGGGAGCCGGACCGAGGGATCTGGGAGGTCCGCGGCGAGCCCAAGCACTTCACCTCCTCCAAGGTGATGTGCTGGGTGGCGACCGACCGGGGCGCGCGGCTGGCCCGGCTGCGCGAGGAGCCCGAACTGGCCGACCGGTGGCAGAAGGTCGCCGACGAGATCCACGCGGACGTCTGCACGCGCGGGGTCTCCGCCGACGGGATCTTCCGCCAGCACTACGACACCGACGCGCTGGACGCCTCGCTGCTGCTCATCCCGCTGGTGCGGTTCCTGCCCCCGGACGACGCCCGGGCGAAGGCGACGGTGCTGGCCATCGCCGACCATCTGACGGTCGATGACCTGGTGCTGCGCTATCTCACCGACGAGACCGACGACGGCATGACCGGCCATGAGGGCAGCTTCACCATCTGCTCGTTCTGGCTGGTCTCGGCGCTGGTGGAGATCGGCGAGCTGGACCGGGCGCGGCGGCTGTGCGAGAAGCTGCTGTCGTTCGCCAGCCCGCTCGGCCTGTACGCCGAGGAGATCAACCCGGTCAACGGCCGCCACCTGGGCAACTTCCCGCAGGCGTTCACCCACCTGGCCCTGATCAACGCGATCATCCACATCATCAGGGCCGAACAGCAGCAACTGGCCGTGCCGTCGATCACGACGAACGGCGGCCAAGAACGGGTGTGATCCCATCGGGCGGCAGGTAGGGCGCGGGCACGGTGTAGGTCCAGCCCTCCTGCCACCCGAAGGGCGCGTCCACCAGGTCCTCCAGCGCCTCGCCGTGCAGCAGGTGCTGGAGGCCCCACCGGTTGGCCGAGTGGGCGATGACCAGCACCCGCGCGCCGTCCCATGACGCGGTGAGATCGCCCGGGAAGGCGGTGGTCTCGGCGACCACCTGCCGGTAGCTCTGCCCGCCGGGCCACGGCCGGTCGATGTACTCGGCGCGCCTGCCCGCCAGGCGCGCCACGGGCCCGCCGTTCCGTTCGCCGTAGTCGCACTCGCGCAGCCGCCGGTCCTGCCGGGCGCTCGCCGCCGAGCCGGCGAACGCGATCTCCGCGGTCTGCACGGCACGGCGCAGGTCGGAGCTGAACACCACGTCGATGCCGTCGTCACGGCGCCGCTCGCCCAGCTCGGCGGCGAGCGCCCGGCCACGCGCGGACAGCTCCCCCGGCAGCCATCCCGTCGCGATGCCCGTCTCGTTGTCGGTCGTGATCGAGTGCGTCTCATAGACCAGCGTCACCGCCACAGTCGGTTCCTTTCGCCCGTCCGGTCCCTCCTATGACAACCTGGGGCGGTGCAGACCGTGATGAATCTCGCTGCGGGCGAAAGAACCTATACCCTCCGGCGCGCGGTCGCGGCCGACATCCGGCCGATCGTCGCGCTGCCGGCCGCCGACCAGCTCGGCGCGACCCGCGAGGGCGCGGACGGCGACGACTGGACCGCGTACGAGCACGCGTTCGCCGCCATCGACGCCGACCCGGCGCACCTGCTGCTCGCCGTGACCGCCCCGCCCGGCGGCGAGGTCGTCGGCACCATGCAGCTCAGCTTCCTGCCTGGCTCGCCGCGGCGCGACCCGGGCCCCGCGAGGTTGTCAGCGCCCGAGCCTCGACGCGCCAGCGTCGCAGTAAACCGAGCTCGAAGCAGTTCGCGTGCATGAGCGGCACCGTGGCGACGGCCTCGGCGCGGCGATGATCTCCTGGGCGATCGGCGAGGCCCGCCGCAGGGGTTGCGCGCTGGTCCAGCTCACCAGCGACGAGAGCCGCTCGGACGCCCACCGCTTCCACACCCGTCTCGGCTTCACCGCCAGCCACGAGGGCTTCAAGCTGGCACTTTGACCCGCGTCGCGGGCAGGCGGGCGGCGTTGCGGACGACGGGGCCGATGGCCAGCCCCGAGAGCAGGAACGCCGCGCCCAGGGTCAGCCAGCCCGCGGTGCCCCAGCCGAGCAGCATGGTGGTCAGCAGCAGGGGACCGAGCATCCGGGCGATCTGCGGGGCCATGCCGTAGAAGCCCTGGTACTGCCCGTGCCTGCCGTCGGGGGCGAGCGCGAAGCTCAGTTCCCAGCCGCCCGCGCCCTGCATCATCTCGCCGAACACCTGGATCACCGCGGCGGCGAGCAGTACGGCGATGGCGGCGGCCGTCCCGATGGGTGCGCCGGACAGGGCGTACACCGCACAGGCGGCGAACATCAGCAGGCCCGCGCGGCGGATCGCGGTGGCGGCGGTACTCGGTCCGGTCACCGGCCGGGCCAGGCGCACCTGGAACAGCACCACGCTGATCATGTTCACCATGAGCAGCGCGGCGGCCAGCCACGCGGGGGCGTCGGTACGGTGCACGATCCACAGCGGCAGGCCCAGGCTGAGCAGCGGCATGTTCAGGTACATGACCGCGTTCAGCAGCGTGATCAGGGCGTACGGCCGGTCTCGCAGTACGGCCAGCCGTGGCTCGCCGGCCGCGATCGGCGGCGCGGGCGGCACCTCGGGCAGCCCACGCAGCACCAGCGTGGCGGCGATGAAGCACACCGCGTCCGCCACGAACACCGCCAGGTAGGCGGCCTCGGTGTCCACCGACAGGGCCAGCCCGCCCAGCCC
>NZ_POUA01000033.1 GCF_003236385.1 Spongiactinospora gelatinilytica | reverse complement strand
CCCCCGGCGAACGCGTGCCCCGCCGCCGACACGGCGACGCACACCACCGCGAACACAACGGCTCGCACCATGCGTAACGGCCACTCGGTGAGGGACACGCCCGCCATGCTCTCAGCCCGCCGCCCCCTTGTGAAGCACGCAGCGGGGGCGGAAAGGGAGGTTCGCTTTCGTATATTGCCGCTATTTCCAATGAGCGAGCGGAAACGCAATACTCGCAGCCGCCTCCGCGCTCGCATCCGGCCCACTGCCGCACAATTGCATTCATGGCCCTCCCGCCGGGGTCGTGTTCTCTGCGAGACTCGTCCCATGAGCGGTGACGCGCACCAGAGCGAGCTGGGCGAGTTCCTGAAGGCTCGCCGGGCCCGGCTCAGCCCGCGTACGGTCGGGCTGCCCGACACCGGGGCCCGGCGGCGGGTCAAGGGGTTGCGCCGGGAGGAGGTCGCGCTGCTCGCCTCGATCAGCACCGACTACTACACCCGCCTGGAGCAGGGCCGCAGGCCCGCGTCGGCGCCGGTGCTCGACGTGCTGGCCAGGGTCTTGCACCTGAACGACGACGAGCGCGCCTACCTGTTCGAGCTGGCCGGCCGGGACGCCGCCCGCCCGCGCCGGCAGGCCGCCCAGAAGGTGCGCCCGCAGTTGCGCCGACTGCTGTCCGAACTCACCACCACTCCGGCGGTCATCCTGGGCCGCCGGATGGACATTCTCGCGTGGAATCGGATGGCCGCCGCACTCTTCACCGATTTCGCGAACATTCCAGAAAAGAAGCGAAATTATGTGTGGCTGCTCTTCGCGGACCCGTCGATCAGAGCGTTGCACGCCGACTGGGAACGCATGGCCCGCGACACCGTGGCGCTGCTCCGGATGGAGGCCGGCCGTAATCCGGCGGACCAGCGGATGGCGAGCCTGGTGGGCGAGCTGTCGGTCCGGTACGACGACTTCCGCCGCTGGTGGGGCGAGCACCAGGTGAGCCTGCGGAGCAAGTACGCCAAGGTGCTGTGCCACCCGGTGGCCGGCGAGCTGACCCTCGACTGGGACGCACTGGCCTGTGCCGGCGATCCCGACCAGCAGCTCGTGGTGTGGACCGCCGAGCCCGGCACGCCCTCCCACGACGGCCTGCGCATCCTCGCCTCGTGGGCGGCGGGCACCGCGCGGCCGGGCACGCCGCACCGCGGCTGACCCCCGCCGGATCATGCGGTCAGCTCGACGGCCTGGGCGTGGAAGTGGTCAAGCATCAGGCGGGCCGACGGCGTCAGCGGGCGGTGGGCGGGGAAGGTGACGCCGACCAGGCGGCGTACCGAGGCCGGCGGCATGGGCAGCAGCGCGAGGGCCGGGTCGGTGCGGGCGACCAGCTCCGGCAGGGCGGCGACCATGTCGGTGTCCCGGAGCAGCGTACGCACGGTGAGGATCGAGGTGCACTCGACGCGGTTGTGCGGGAGTTCCAGCCCTTCGTTCCGGAACACCTGCTCCAGCTCATGCCGCAGCGAGGTCTGTTCCAGCGGCAGTACCCACGGGTAGGTGAGCAGGTCGGGCAGGGTGAGCCCGGGGAGGGTCTGCGCCGGGTGGCCGGCCCGCGCGACCAGGCGGACCGGCTCGCTGTAGAGGGTGATCTGGCGCAGGGCGGGCTGGTCCTCGATCGGGTTGAGCCGGCCGAGGATCATGTCGATCTCGCCGTCCAGCAGGCGGGGTACCTGGGTGTCGAAGGTGGCCTCCTGCACGATCACGGTGATGCCCGGCCGGTCGGCCTTGAGCGCCGCGATGGCCCGGGGCAGCAGTACGTTCGACCCGGCGAGCAGGGTGCCGATGGTCACGGTGCCGACGTCGCCCCGGTTCAGCTCGTCGATGCGCTCCCCGGCCCGGCGCAACTCGGCGAGCACGGTCCTGGCGTGCTCGATGAACGCCTCGCCGAACAGCGTGGGGGTCACCCCGCGCGGCCCCCGGGTGAACAGCGCGACCCCGAGGAACTGCTCCGCCTCGCGCAGCGCCCGCGTGACGGCGGGCTGGGCGAGGCGGAGGTGCTCGGCCGCGCGGAGCACGCTGCCCTGCTCGGCGATCACCACGACCAGCACGAGGTGGCGCAGCTTGAGCCGCCCGTTCAGCAGATCGACCGGACGCATGGCCGCCTCCTATCACAGGGCGGTTATACATAACGCAAAAACCGATATTAGCGTGATATACCCGCGTGGCGCATCATCTCATTTGTCCGCTGTTGGGCGGGCTGATGTGGAAGGGGCGGTAATGCGGCGAACAGCTCCGGGACCAGACCCGGTGGCCATGTACGTGGCCGGGTCCTTCCGGTGGGCGGACGACACCTTCCCGCTCATCGACCCTGCCGACGGGGCCGTGATCGGGGCCGTCCCCGAAGCGCCCAGGTGTCTCGTCGACGAGGCGGTCCGCGCGGCGCGCGGCGCGCTGTCGGGCTCGTGGGGGAGCATGTCCGCCCAGGACCGTGCGACGGCCCTGCGTCGCATCGCCGACGGCATCGCGGCCAGGTTCGGTGAGTTCGTGGACACCGAGGTACGCGAGACCGGCAAGCCCCGCGCCCTGGCCGAGACCATGGACATCCCGCGCGCGATCGACAACTTCCGGGCGTACGCCGACCTGCTCTACGCGCGCCGCGACAGCGCCTTCCACACGGCCTCGCCCCACGGCCAGGCGCTGAACTACACGGTACGGCGTCCGCTCGGCGTCGTCGCGGTCATCTCGCCGTGGAACCTCCCGCTGCTCCTGCTGTCCTGGAAGGTCGCCCCTGCCCTGGCGGCGGGCAACGCCGTGGTGGCCAAGCCGTCGGAGGAGACCCCCGGCACCGCCGCGCTGCTCGCCGAGGTGATCCACGAGACCGGCTTTCCGGCGGGCGCGTTCAACCTGGTCCACGGGCATGGGGCGGGCGCGGCCGGCGAGTTCCTGACCGGCCACCCCGGGGTGGACGCCATCGCCTTCACCGGGGAGTCGGCCACCGGGTCGGCCATCATGCGGGCCGCCGCCGACCACGTCACCCCCGTGTCGTTCGAGCTGGGCGGCAAGAACGCCGCGCTGGTCTTCGCCGACGCCGACTTCGAGGCCGCCGTGGAGGGGACCGCGCGGTCCGCCTTCACCCACTCCGGCCAGATCTGCCTGTGCACCGAGCGGGTCTACGTCGAGCGGCCGATCTTCGATCGGTTCGTGGCGGCGCTGGGCGAGCGCGCCCGCGAGCTGACCGGCTACGGGCCGATGATCTCGGCCGCGCACCGGGACAAGGTGCTGTCGTACTACCGGCTCGCCGTCGAGGAGGGCGCGACCGTGGTGGCGGGCGGTGGCGTACCGGACTTCGGGGACCGCCGCGACCAAGGGTTCCACGTGGAACCAACGGTACTGACCGGCCTGCCGCCCACGGCCAGGACCGTCCGGGAGGAGATCTTCGGACCGGTCTGCCACGTGGCTCCGTTCGACGCCGAGGACGAGGCGGTCCGGCTGGCCAACGACAGCGCGTACGGCCTGGCCGTCACCGTGTGGACGAGCGACCTGTCCCGGGCGCACCGGGTGGCGCCCCGCGTCGAAGCGGGCATCGTCTGGGTGAACTGCTGGAACCTGCGCGACCTGCGGACTCCGTTCGGCGGGGTCAAGGCGTCCGGGATCGGGCGGGAAGGCGGGGAGTACTCGCTGGACTTCTTCTCCGAGCCGGTCAACGTCTGCGTGCGGATCTGAGGGGGCGGGGACATGATCGGACCACAGGCGGCCGAACGGCTGCGCGCCGCGCACGCCCGCGTCGTCGCCGCCGGCCTCGGCGATGTGGAGGTGACCACGCGATGAGCCGTCCCGACGACGAGCACGCGGCCATCGTCGTGCCCGGCGCGGCCAAACCGCGCGGCCGGTTCCCGCACGTACGGCGGGCGGGCGACCTGGTCTTCGTGTCCGGCACGAGCTCCCGCCGCCCGGACGGTACGTTCGCCGGCGCGTCCGCCGACGAGATGGGGGTCACCTCCCTCGACATCCGCGAGCAGACCAGGGCGGTCATCGAGAACATCCGCACCCTGCTGCGCGCCGCGGGCGGCGACCTCGGCGACATCGTCAGCGTCACCACCTACCTGGTCAGCATGAACGACTTCGGCGGCTACAACGCCGTCTACGCCGAGTACTTCGACGAGACCGGCCCCAGCCGCACCACGGTGGCGGTCCACCAGCTCCCGCACCCGCACCTGCTCATCGAGATCTCGTGCGTCGCCCACATCCCGCAACCCGGAAAGGACTCGTGACGATGACGCTGCCGCGCCTTGCCCACGGCATGCCGTTCAACTTCGAGCGCTGGATCGACGAGCACCGCGACCGGCTCAAGCCCCCGGTCGGCAACGTGCAGATCTGGCAGGACACCAACCTGATCGTCACGGTCGTCGGCGGCCCCAACCAGCGCACCGACTACCACGACGACCCGCTTGAGGAGTTCTTCTACCAGCTCAAGGGCAACATGGTGCTGCGCGTCATGGAGGAGGTCGGCAAGCCCCCGGTGGACGTGCAGATCAACGAGGGTGACGTCCACCTGATCCCGCCACGCGTGCGGCACTCCCCGCAGCGGCCCGAGCCGGGCAGCGTGGGGCTGGTCGTGGAGTTCGTCCGGCCGACCGGCGACCTGGACGCCTTCGAGTGGTACTGCGTCAACTGCCACCACCTGGTCCACCGCGCCGAACTCCAGCTCAGGTCGATCGTGGACGACCTGCCGCCGATCTTCGAGGCGTTCTACGCGGGCGACCGCACCTGCCCCGAGTGCGGTACCGAGCACCCCGGGCGCGACTGGCCCGAGCCGCTGCGCCCCGCCGTCGCCCCCCGCGCCTGACGCCGTACCGGCACCGGACCAAGGAGAAGCCCGTGACCGTCATCGACGTCCACGCCCACATCTTCCCGGCCATCACCCGGACGGAGAGCCGGATCATCAGCGCGGACGCCGGACCGTGGCTGCGCGTCCACGGCGACGGCAGCGGCATGATGATGAGCGGCGAGGACGAGTACCGTCCGGTCACCGCCGGGCTCTGGGAGCCGGAACGGCGGCTGGCCGACATGGACGCGCGCGGCATCGACGTGCAGGCGGTCTCCTCGACTCCGTTGCTGTTCGGCTACGGCGCGGACCCCGCCCGCGCCGCCGACTGGTGCGACCTGGTCAACGAGCGGATTCTCGCGCACTGCGCCGCCGCCCCCGACCGGCTGCTGCCGCTGTGCCAGGTGCCGCTCCAGGACGTGGACCGCGCCGTGGACACGATGACCAGGGCCATCGCGGCCGGGCACCGCGGGGTACATCTCGGCAACCACGTCGGCGAGCGGTACCTCGACCGCCCGGAGCTGGTGGAATTCCTGGCGCACTGCGGGAACGTGGGGGTGCCGGTCCTGGTACACCCGTGGGACATGCTCGGCGCGGACCGGATGGGCCACCACATGCTGTCCTGGCTGGTCGGCATGCCCGCGGAGACCCAGCTCAGCATCCTCGGGCTGATCCTGACCGGGGCCTTCGAGCGGCTGCCGGAGTCGCTGAAGCTGTGCTTCTGCCACGGCGGGGGCGGCTTCGCCTACCTGCTGGGCCGGGCTGAGAACGCCTGGCACAACCGGGACCTGGTACGCGCGCACTCGCCCCGGCCGCCGTCCGAGTACGTCGCGCGCTTCTACGTGGACTCGGCCGTGTTCGACCCGCGGGCGCTGCGGCTGCTCGTGGAGGTCATGGGCGCCGACCGGGTGATGCTCGGCACCGACTACCCGTTCCCGCTCGGCGAGCAGGAGCCGGGCACGGCCGTACGCGGGTGCGCCGAACTGACCGAACCCGACCGCGCCCGGATCTTCGCCGGCAACGCGCTGGAGTTCTTCGAGCCGGGCTCGTCATGACCGCCCCGCGGGCGGCGGCCACTTGAGGTGTCCGAAACCTGTGGACGCGGCCCTGCGCGAGATGCCGGGAAAAACTTCGTCTAGCGTGTCGATCCATGGGAGCGCGGTTCGACCTTGGGGTGAAAGGGTCGAAAGGGCGGCCCGGTGAAACGAGGAGAACCACGATGGCGAAGTACATGCTGATCATGCGCGGGACGGACGAGACCATGGAGGCGATGTCCAAGGTCTCCTTCGAGGAGATGCTGGAGACCATGGGCCGCTTCAACGACGAGCTGATCCGGGCCGGTGTGCTCGTCGCCGCCGAGGGCCTGGACGACCCGGCCCAGGGCGTGGTGGTCGACTTCAGCGGCGAGACGCCGGTGGTCACCGACGGCCCGTACGGGGAGACCAAGGAATTGTTCGGCGGCTACTACATTCTCGACGTCGCCACCAAGGAGGAGGCCGTCGAGTGGGCCAAGCGGCTCCCGCCGATCCCCGGCACCAAGTGCGAGATCCGCCGGGTGCCGAGCATCGAGGAGTTCCCGCAGGACAACAAGTGGGTCATCAACGAGCGGGCGTGGCGCGAGCGGACCGGCCAGCTCTGATGCCCACGGCCGAGAACGGCTCCCCGGACACCGCGCCGGACACTCAGCCGGGCACTGAGTCGGCGCGGCGGGCCGTCGAGGCCGTGTGGCGGATCGAGTCGGCGCGGATCGTCGCCGCGCTGGCCCGCTACACCGGCGAACTGGAACTCGCCGAGGACGTCGCCCAGGAGGCACTGGCCGAGGCGCTGGTCACCTGGGCGCGTGAGGGGGCCCCGGCGAACCCGGTGGGCTGGCTGCTCACGACCGCGCGGCGGCGTGCCATCGACGGCTTCCGCCGCAGGTCGGGCCTGGACGCCCGGTACGCCATGCTGGCCGGCCGGCTCGCCGAGGGGGAGGCCGCCGCCGGCGCGGTGGACCCGCGGGAACGGCAGGACGACCTGCCGTGGGACCCCGACCGGGTGGACGACGACATCCTCGCACTGATCTTCATGGCCTGTCACCCGGTGCTGTCGCCGGAGGCCCGGGTGGCCCTGACGCTGCGCGCGGTGGGCGGCCTGTCCAGCGAGGAGATCGCCCGGGCGTTCCTGGTGCCGGTGCCGACCGTCCAGGCGCGGATCACCCGGGCCAAGAAGACGATCGCCGCGGCGGGTGTGCCGTTCGAGCAGCCGCCCGCCGCCGAACGCCGCGAACGGCTCGGCGGTGTGCTGAGCGTGCTCTATGTGACCTTCACCGAGGGTTCGACGGCGACCTCCGGCGACCGCCTGCTGCGCGCCGACCTCGCCTACGAGGCGATTCGGCTGGCCCGGATGCTGGCCGCGCTGCTGCCCGGCGAGCCGGAGGTGTACGGGCTGCTCGCGCTGTTCGAGCTGACCTCCGCGCGCTTCCCGGCGCGCACCGGCCCGGACGGCGAGGCCGTACTGCTGGAGGACCAGGACCGCCGGCTGTGGGACCGCTCGGCGATCCGGCGCGGGCAGGCCGCCCTGGCCAGGGCCACCGCCGGCCGCGGCCTCGGGCCGTACGGCCTCCAGGCGGCCATCGCCTCCTGCCACGCGTCGGCGTCCTCGGTGGCCGAGACCGACTGGGAG
This sequence comes from Spongiactinospora gelatinilytica, assembly GCF_003236385.1. Classification (GTDB taxonomy): domain Bacteria; phylum Actinomycetota; class Actinomycetes; order Streptosporangiales; family Streptosporangiaceae; genus Spongiactinospora; species Spongiactinospora gelatinilytica. The sequence goes on along the minus strand of NZ_POUA01000033.1, from coordinate 27,255 downwards.
CGGATCGTGCTGCTGTACGAGGCGCTCGGCCGGGTGGCCCCCTCGCCCGTCGTCGAACTCAACCGCGCGGTCGCCGTCGCCATGGCGAACGGGCCGGGCCTGGCGCTGTCCATCGTGGACGAACTGGCCGCCTCCGGCCGCCTCGCGGGCTCCCACCTGCTGCCGGGCGTGCGCGGCGAACTGCTCGCCCGGCTCGGCCGCGGCGCCGAGGCCCGCGCCGAACTGGAGTTCGCCGCCCGCCTGTGCGGCAACGCCCGGGAGCGTGCGGTACTCCTGCGCAAGGCCGCCGCCCTCGACTGATCTAGGGCAGCAGGACCAGCGCGACCGCGATCACGATGTCCACGACACCGCACCACTCGGCGAAAGAGCGGGCCACCACCTTGTTGGCCCGCAGGTGCGCGAAGTCCCACACGCCGTGGAAGAACCAGCCCGCCGCCACCAGGTAGCGGCCCAGGTCCGGATCGACGGCCAGCCCGGCCAGCGCCAGCCCGCCGAAGACGACCATCCCGAGCGCCTGCGCCCGGAACGCGCCGTCCCTGCGCACCTGCCCGTCCACCCCGGCCCAGACCATCACGACCAGCGCGATCCCGGTGAACACGGCGGCGACCGGGATGTCCAGCAACTGAAGGCCGAAGATCGCGACCGACCCGATCCCGAGGCCCGGCCAGGTCCACTCGCGCCGATGCAGCTTGGCCATCACCAGATAGAGCAACGGCAACAGCGGCAAGATCTGCCCGAACCCGGCCACCCCCTGCCCCGGCCCGCCGCCGCCGATCATCAACGCCGACGCCACCAGCGCCAGCCCGGTCGGCCACCGGCCCGCAAGCCACGCGGTCCAGCTCGTGCTCTGGGGGGTGATGCTCGCCATCGGAGGACTCCTTCTGCGCCGGTGGGTGTCTACCGGCAATCGTCGGGGAGCCGCCCGGGGCGGGCGTAGTGCCGAAACCACAGCGACCGGCGTGCCGATGTCACCCGTCCGCATGACATCTGTCATACAGTGGCCCTGGAAAAGCTGGAGAAGGGGCTGGTATTCGTTCCTGGATACCCCGATTATGGAACGAAGAAGCGATATTCGTCGGCGGGCGGTGCTGATCAGCCGCCTTCGGGGGGGACGATGATCCCTGTCCATCTGGAGAACGCGGTTTACGGGCTTTTGGTGACACCGGCGGTGCATCTCGCGGACAAATATGGGGTTCTAGCCCATATGCTCGGCAATGGCCCGATGACCGCGGCGGGGGTCGCGGCCGACTCGGGGCTCGATGCCGACACCGTTGAACGAATGCTGCTGGTGCTCGCCGCCTCGGGGATCCTACGGCGGGCGGACGACGGCCGTTACGCGATCCCCGGCGAAGTGCGGCCCTATCTGGACCCGGATGATCCGCACTACATCGGTGGTTTCGTCGGCCATATGGTCGGCGACGCGGCCGGGCGGATCGCTACCCTTGAAGCGTATCTGCGCTACGGCAAGTCGGCGGTGGATGCCGGAGAACCCGGCCCCTACGAGCGTTTCTACCGCGATGCGGAATCGACCCGTGAGTTCATGGCCGCGATGTGGAATTTGAGCTATGGGATATCGGGCGACCTCGCGAGTCTGGCGGAGCTGGCCGGAAACCGGTGCCTGGTCGACGTGGGCGGCGCGAGCGGGCCGTTCGCCGTCGCCGCGCTGAAGCACGCGCCCGGCCTGCGGGCCGTGGTGTTCGACCTTCCCGAAGCGGCCCCGTACGCCAGGGAGGCGGCCCGTGCGCACGGCGTGGCCGATCGACTGGACTTCGTGGCGGGAGATTTCTTCCGTGATCCCTTGCCGCAGGGCGATGTCATCGCGCTCGGTTACGTGATGTCGAACTGGCCGGATCCGGAATGCAGTGAGCTGCTCGGCAAGGCGTACCGGGCGTGCGAGCCCGGCGGGCGGGTACTGGTCATGGAGCGCCTGTTCGATGACGACCGGACCGGTCCGATCTCGACCGCGGTGATGAACCTCGAAATGCATGTGGAGACCCGCGGCAGGCATCGCACCGCGGCAGAATATCTTGACCTGCTCGCCGCCGCGGGATTCGCCGATGGCTCGGTCCGGCGATCGGACGGCGATAAACATTTGATCATCGGCCATCGAAGTCCGGCCCGAGTACGGTACCGCTGAATCGTCCGGCGAAAAGGGACGTGTCATGAGTGACTCGACCAGCACATACGCCCGGCGCGCCTATCGGCGTGCCCGTCACGGCATTCACAACCTCGCCCACGCCGAAGTGATCGCCGACCCCTCCGGTTATATCGATGCCATCAGAGAACTGGGGCCGCTGTTCTTCGACGAGGTCGGCCAGGTGTGGGTGTGTTCCGGCTACGATGCGGCCACCGAGATTCTGTCCGATCCCCGGCGGTTCAGTTCGGCCCGATTCCATTCGCCCGATGACCTCCAGCGGCGCAACCTTGGCGCGGTGGCCGGTGTCGTCGACATGCTGTCCCGGCAGATGCTGTTCCTCGATCCACCGGATCACATCGGCCCGCGCGCGGCCATCCGGGACCACTTTCTGCCCGCCCGGGTCCGTCGCAGCGACGCCGCCCTTCGTGACATCGTCGCGTCCGTGCTGACGACCCTTCCGGGCGGCGGCGCCATCGATCTGATCAGCGACTTCGCCGGACGGCTTCCCACGGCCCTCGTCGCCGGACTGCTGGGCGTCACCGACCGCCCCGAGCGGATCGGCCGCTGGGCGGACGCCTATGAACGCCTGCTCGGCAGCCTGTCCACCCTTCCCGGCATCAAGGACGAAGAAGTCATCGCGACGCTTGACGAGGCCATGGCGGCCTTCCAAAATGAGGCGGCCGCCCGGTTGTCGAGCCCTGGCACCGACCTGATCAGCTCGATGACCGCCGGGCTGCGCGATCGTCCGCCGGCGAACGTCCAGGACCGGGACAACGCGCTGCGCACGGTGGCGGCCAACTGCGTCGTCCTGGCGGCGGGCGGGTACCAGACGCTCACGCACCTCATATCATCGACGCTGTTACTCCTGGAACGCCATCCCGGCCAGCGGCGATTGCTCCAGGACGATCCGGCCCGCATCGACTCGGTGATCAACGAGGTCATGCGGCTCACCGGGTCGAGCCAGTACGTCGCCCGCCGTGCGAACACCGACCACGAGATCCAGGGGGTCGGCATACGCGCGGGTGAGACGGTGCTCGTGCTGCTGGCCGCGGCCAACCTCGATCCGGCCAGATTCACTGACCCCAAGGCCATGCGCATCGATCGGGCGGAAGGCCGCCACCTGGGGTTCGGGTTCGGCCGGCACCATTGTGTCGGCGCGCCCTACGCCGAACGCATGGCGCGCTGGGCGGTACTGGACTTCCTGGCCCGCTACCCCGGCTATCGGTTCGACACCGGGCCGTCGGCGCTGGAGTGGGGCAGGCACGCCAACACCCGCTGCCTCGCCCACGCCCGCGTCCTGCTCGACGGAACGCCCGCTCGCGATGAGCGGGAACAGCCCTGGTCGGCCGAATGGAATGACACCGCCGTGCCGCTGGGCCCGGAGAGGTGCTGGCACCAGGTTTTCGAGCGGCACGCGGCCGTCCGCCCGGACGCGGTCGCCGTGATCGACCGCGGAACCGCCCACACCTATCGTGACCTCGACCAGCGCGCCAACGCCCTGGCCCGCCTGCTACGCGGGCGGGGCGTCGAACCGGGGCGCGTGGCCGGCGTGACGATGTCCCGCTCGGTGGACTTCATCATCGCCGTGATCGCCATCGGCAAGGCGGGCGGCGCGTTCATGGTCGCCGACCCGACCTGCCCGCCCGAACGGCTGCGCGCCATGATCATTGAGGCGTCGGCGCGGCTGCTGCTGACCGACGAACGCACCCGAACCGGGATTTCCGCGCTGTCCCTACCCGCCGAGATCCTTGAGGCCGGCACCGAGGCGAGGGCGGCCACTCCTCCGGTAACCGGCGTCCACTCGGGCGACACGGCGTACGTGGCGTTCACCAGCGGCACCAGCGGACGGCCCAGGGCCGTCGCGGTCAACCATGAGGCGCTGGTCAACCTGCACGTCGCCCAGCGGCGCACGCTGCGGCTCGGCGCCGGTGACCGGGTTCTGCAGTTCTTCTCGCCCAACTTCGACGGGTGGGTCTTCGATCTGGCGTCGTCCCTGTTGAGCGGGGCGGCCCTGCTCATCGGATCGGCCGACCAGTTGACCGTGGGGCCCGGACTGGCGCGACTGATGCGCGATGGCGAGGTCACGGTGGCGACGCTGACCCCGTCCGTGTGGGCGGCGCTGCCGGTGCTGCCGATGCCGCGCCTGCGCATCGTCGCCGCCGCGGGGGAGCGACTGCCCCCCGCCGTGGTCCGCAAGTGGTCTGCGCCCGGTAGACGGGTGCTCAACCTGTACGGCCCGGCCGAGACCGCTGTCTGGGCGACCTGGCACGAGTGCGACGACGGCGACGGCGAGCCGCCGATCGGCCGGCCGGTTCCGAACAAGCGGGTCTATCTTCTCGACAGGGACGGACGCCCGGTCTCGGTCGGCCATAGTGGCGAACTGCACATCGGCGGCATCGGGATCGGCCGTTATCTGGGTCGCCCGGACCTGATGGACGAGCGCTTCCTGCCCGACCCGTTCAGCACCGAGCCCGGCCGGCTGCTGTATCGGACCGGCGACATTTGCCGGTGGCGTCCGGACGGCGTGCTGGAGTACGTGGGGCGGCGGGACCGGCAGGTGAAGATCCGTGGGCAGCGGGTCGAGCTGGAAGAGGTGGAGCGGGCCATCGAGGCGGTGCCCGGTGTGCGGGCGTGTGCCGTCACGCAACGCGGCCAGAGCCTTGAGGCGGTCGTCGTCGCCGAGTCCGGTTCGTTCGACGAGCCCGCGATTCGTGGCCACCTCGTGGCGCGGCTGCACAGCGGCATGATTCCCGCGAGGTTCGCCTTCGTCGATGAACTTCCGCGCACGCTCGTGGGCAAACTTGACCGTCAGGAGAGCACCTCGCCGGAAGATCGCCCGGTTCTCGAAGCGGCATCAGGTTCACCGCCGGCTCCGGTCCTCAAAGCGGCATCCGGCCCACCGCCCCGTCCGCACACCACCACTGTCGGCGAGCGGCACGGCCATCCGCCGGAGGAGCCGCCCTTCGCCGAAGAGAGCAGGCTGACCTGGCGAATCGCCTGCGTCTTCGCTTCCTGCCTCAAGCTGCCGCAGCGGCGCGTGCGCGCGACGTCGGACTTCTTCTCACTCGGTGGAGACTCGCTTTCGGTCGCCGAACTGCTCACTTCCGTCGAACGCGAAACCGGGTCGTTGCTCGACATCGAGCAGATCATCGGCGCCCCTACTCCCCAGGCCATCAGCGCGCATGTGCTCACTGGACGGGCGAGCTGAGATGCCGCCACGGTCATGCCGGTCGGTCCGTCCCGAGCTGAACACCCTGCACACCCCCGGACCGGCGTCGGACGCGGACGACCGCGTGATACTGGTCCACGGCACGCTCGACCGGTCGGCGAGCTTCCGGCGGGTCGCGGCCGAGCTTCCTGCCTGGACGGTCCTGAGCTGGGACCGGCGCGGCTGGGGGCGATCTCGCGACCTGGGCCGCTCCGCGGATGTGCTCGACGACCATGTGGACGATCTCGGGGCGATGCTGGAACAAGCGCCGGGAGCAATCGTCGCTGGACACTCCTACGGCGGCCTGGTGGCGCTCAACGCGGCCGGTCGCTGGCCCGATCGCGTCCGCGCCGTCGTCGCCTTCGAGCCCCCGGTGCGATGGCTGCCTTGGTGGCCGGACGAAGCCCCTTGGGATCGACTGGTCCGCATGGCAGGCAGCCCGCTTGCCGCCGTCGAAGCGCTGCTCCGAGCGGTCCTCGGCGAGGAGCGCTGGCACGTTCTGCCCGCCGGGTCGCGCGCGCGGCTGGTGGACGAGGGTGGCACCGCGCTTACCGAGATGGCCGACGCCACTCTCGACGTGCCGGCGTTCGACCCCTTGGACCTGCCGGTTCCGGTACTCGCGGCGGCCGGTACCGAGTCGCTTCCCCACCATCAGGAGGTCACCCGCCGCATCGCCGCCATCGTGCCGCGCGGTGTCTACGTCGGCATCGAAGGTGCCGGACACATCGCGCACCTCACCCATCCCGCCCGGTTCGCGGGCCTCGTCACGGCGGCCGCGGCGATCTCTAGGCCCTGGTGAGCCAGGTGACCTGGGCGCCGTTGTCGAAGGATCGCGGTGTGGGTGGGGGTGAACAGCGTGGGGAGGAACCCCCCGGGCGAACATCGAGACGCCCGCGCCCGCCACCACCGGGTAGCTCTTCAGCGCGATCTCGTCGATCTCCGGCTACCTGGCGCTGCTGGAGCTGCGGCTGGAGTCCACCCGGCGGCCCGAGCTGCGCGCCGTGCTCACCAAGCGCATCCGTGAGGACATCGACGCCAACGTCGCCTACCACGCCGCCTCCGGCCTGCCGGGTGACACGACCTCCGTACTGCTCCTCTACCTCGCGCTGAACTGGCTCATCGTCGAACGGCTGACGCTCCCGGACATCTTCACCGACCAGCAGCTCCACGAGCTGGTGGACATCGCCGTGCGCAGGTCGCTCGGCGAATGACCCGCGCGGGGTCACCCGAGGTGGCGCCACAGGGCGGGCGACCTCGGCGGGGTGCGGCCCGGTCTGGAGGTGTGGGCCTTGCGGCAGACGTACCACTCGGTGCCGTGGACGACCACATCGTCCACTTTGTAGCCGGTCCCCGGCCGCCAGGGCACCGGGGGCACCTCGACCGTCATCTCCGTCGCCCCCGACACCGGGCCGGTGGCACGTACGTGTACCACGCCGATCACCGGCCGGACGTCCGGCCGCGCGGTGATGGTCATCGTGGAACTCGCCCCGGGCGTGATGTCGGCCGGATCGAAGGTGACCGTCATCCAGTCGGGGGCGGTCGCCGACAGCCGTACGACGATGGGCGGACCGCCGGCCGGTTCCGTGCGCACGGTCGCGGTGCCCGTCAGGTCCTGGCCGAGCGGCAGCCGGTCCGGTTCGACCCGCATCCGGAGCCACGGCGGCCGTTCGACGACCCGTAGTTCGGTGCCCAGGGTGGATGCGGCCTAAAGGTAGAGCGCCCAGCGCGGCAGGCTTACGGGCCGGTCGAGCGCGGGCCGCGCCCCGGCGGCCCGGCCGCGCAGCAGGTACCACAGCGCCCAGCCCTCTACGGCGGCGGCGAGGACCAGCAGCAGGATCTCCCACCAGGAAAGGACCACTTCCCGGGGGATCGGCACATGCGTCACGGCCATGAGAAGAAGCGCGGAATCGCCGCCGGTCAGCACGATGACACCGAGCACGGCGGTCACCATCACATAACCGAGAGCGAGCAGCGCCGCCAATCTCCCGAAACGGTATCGGCGCACGAATTCCCCTGGGTAGGCCGGTAAATCGCCTCACCTTAGCGGATTTGACATGTTGATTCGCGGCCCTGGCTTTTGTTGTCGATCCGGCGTTTATTCGTGTCATGGAACCAAGTCATCAGCATTCGGGCAGGCGTACGTTCCTCACCGCGTCCGCCGCCGCCGCGTTGTCCACGCCCTTACTGGCCGGCCCCGTCCTCGCGTCGGACAGTGCGGACAGTGCGGGCGGCGTGGACGGGCCGGGGCGTCCGGTACGGCCGCAGCGGCCCGAGCGGGAACTGCGCGCGCTGTTGCGCGAGATCGACTCCCGCCGGATCGAAGCCGACATACTCCGGATGGTCGCGTTCGGCACCCGGCACACGCTGTCCACCCAGACCGACCCGCTGCGCGGCATCGGCGCGGCCGTCGAATGGGTCCACGCCAGGTTGCAGGCGGTCGCGGCGACCTCCGGCGGCCGGATGACCGTCGAGAAGCAGTCGTTCGTGCAGCCGGTCTCCCCCCGGATACCCGCGCCGACGACCATCACCAACGTCATCGCCACCCTGCGCGGCGACGCCTCGCCCGCCCGCCTGTACGTGGTCACTGGCCACCTCGACTCCCGGGTCACCGACGTCATGAACGCCACCGGCGACGCCCCCGGCGCGGACGACGACGCCTCCGGCGTGGCCGTGGTACTGGAACTCGCCCGTGTCTTCGCGGCCCGGCGTACCCGGGGGACGCTGGTGTTCGCCGTGGTCAGCGGCGAGGAGCAGGGCCTTTACGGGTCGGCGCACATGGCGGCGGAGCTGAAGGAGGCGGGCGCGGACGTACAGGCGATGTTCAGCAACGACATCGTGGGGGCCAGCTCGGGGTGGGACGGCACCCGGCCGGAACCGCACACGGTCCGCCTGTTCGTGGAGGGCGTGCCGACCACCGAGACCCCGCAGGAGGCGGCCCTCCGGCAGTCGGTCGGCGGCGAGAACGACGGCCATTCGCGGCAACTCGGCCGTTTCGTGAAGGACGTGGCGGAGAACGACGCGACCGGCATGAAGGTCCGGGTCATCTGGCGACGGGACCGGTACCTGCGCGGCAGCGACCACATCTCCTTCATCCGGCAGGGCTATCCGGCGGCGCGATTCACCGAGCCACGGGAGAACTACGCCCACGAACACCAGGACGTACGCGTGGAGAACGGCGTACGGTACGGCGACCTGCCGGAGTTCGTGGATTTCGACTACACGGCCCGGGTGGCCAAGGTGAACGCCGCCACGCTCTGGTCCCTGTCCCAGGGGCCCGGCACCCCGAAGAACGTCATCATCGACGCGGCCACCCTGACCAACGACACCACCCTCCACTGGGACCGCGGCACCGACCCGGGCCTCGCGGGGTACGAGGTCGTCTGGCGAGAGACCACCGCCCCGGAATGGACCCACGCCATCGACGTCGGCGAGACCACCACCGCCACCATCCCCCTGGCCAAGGACAACGTCCAATTCGGCCTCCGCGCGGTGGACCGCGACGGACGGCGCAGCCCGGTGGCCTTCCCCCGCGCGGCTACGACATAGCCGACCCCAGCACCTGGCCGGCGCTCTGCGCCACACCGTTCCGCAAGGTCCACCATTGCCCGGACACCACCGCCTCCTGCCATCGCTTCCTTAGGGAAGCCGGACACGCCCTCCTGCTCAGTTGTACGGGGCGGTGGTGGATCTTGCGGGACAAGGTCTGGGGTGGGTGCTGGGACCTGTGTGAACGCCTACACCTACCGCCGTCCACACGGCCTTGGGAGGTCGCGTGGGTCGGTGGTGGTTGTGGGGCGAGCCATGACGCCATGCGACGCCCTTCGGCGGCCGGGCGGGAACGTAGGACGGTGGTATCCCCCCTTAGGGGCGAGGTGTCGTAGGTGACGTCAGAGTGACGTCGTGGCTGGCGGCGGGCTGGCTTCCTGACGTTGTTCGAGGTGGTCTGGGCAGGTGGTGTCGTGCCGATTCGAGTGATGTCTTGCGGTGACGTCAAAAATGCGTCATAGTGACGTCATGGACCTCACGCCCTATGTTGAGAACCTTCGCCGCGAGCTGGCTACCGCCGCCGAGGCCAGTGGCCCCGATGCTCGTGAGCTCGCCGAACGGCTCACCGCTCCGCTTGAGTCGGCCGTCCGGCTCACCCTGCTCGAAGCGCTGTCCGCCGCCGCGGGCGAGATCACCCGGGATCTCGCGCCGGGGTCGGTCGATCTGCGGCTGCGCGGGCGCGACCCCGACTTTCTGGTCACGCCACCGCGCGCCGAGCGGCCGGCCAGGGAGACGCCCGGGAGCAGCCTGCGCAGTGCGCTGGCCGGGGCGGTGGAGGTCGCGATGGGCGTCCGCGCGCCCGTCACCGACCCGGCGGACAACGACGAGGGCGGCACCTCGCGGATCACCCTGCGCGTCCCCGATCACCTCAAGGCGCGCGTCGAGGAGGCGGCCGGCCGGGAGGGGCTGTCGGTCAACGCCTGGCTCGTCCGCGCCGTGTCCGCCGCACTCCAGCCCACCGGCGGCACCCGCCCCACCGGCCCGGCCGACAAGCCATCCGGCGGCCACTACACGGGCTGGGTGCGCTAGCCCTACCGGCCATCGCAGCCCCCGTCGGCGGTACCAGCCGTATGCGGCGGTGTTGGCTGTGCCGGGAGTGTCAGTCGCGCTGGTGAACCAGCCATAACGACGGCGTCGGCCATACCGGCTATACAGCCGCGTCGGCGGTACCGCTCGCGCCGACCGCGTTGGCCGTCTATCCATAACAGCGGCGTGTGGCATAAGCCGCGCTGGCCGTTCCGCCTAGATGAACTGCGCCGGTCGTACCGGTCGCGTCAACGGCCCTGGCTGTAGCCCATAGGTGCCGCGCTGACCGTACTCGTGGCGTCCGCCTGCTGTAACGACCACGCCAACCGCGTGGGCCGGGTCCGTCCATAACAGTCGGCGTAGGCCGTACCCGTGGCGCAAGCCGCGCCGGCCGTACCGGCCATGAGAACCGCATGGGCCGTACCGGCGAAGTCCGCGCCATGCTGCTGTACCTGCCATAACGACCGCGCCGGCCATGACAGTGGCGTTGGCCGTATCGGCCGTGCCTCCATTCATGTCGAATGCGACGCCGGTGACTTTTCCACCCCCGAAAAAAGGAGAATCCTATGCCCCCCGCGATCGTGGCCGAAGGGCTGATGAAGAAGTTCGGCGACGTCAAGGCCCTGGACGGGATGGAGTTGTCCGTCCCCGAGGGCACGGTGTTCGGCCTGCTCGGGCCGAACGGTGCAGGTAAGACCACCACCGTACGCATTCTCACCACACTGCTCACGCCCGACGCCGGATACGCCACCGTGGCCGGTTTCGATGTCGTTCGGGATGCGCGTGAGTTGCGCGGGCGCATCGGGGCGTCCGGTCAGTACGCCGCCGTCGATGACCATCTCACCGCCGCCGAGAACCTGGAAATGGTCGGCCGCCTCTACCACCTGGGTATCAAGCGCAGCCGCCGGCGGGCACGGGAGTTGCTGGAGCGCTTCGACCTGGTGGAGGCGGGGGACCGCCCGGTACAGGGCTTCTCCGGTGGTATGCGACGGCGGCTCGACCTGGCCGGGGCGCTGGTCGCCGACCCGCCCGTGCTGTTCCTGGACGAGCCCACCACCGGCCTGGACCCCCGGGCTCGGGTGAGCCTGTGGGAGGTCGTGGCCGAGCTGGTCGCGTCCGGTACGACGGTCCTGCTCACCACCCAGTACATGGAGGAGGCCGACCGGCTGGCCGACCGCATCGCGGTGGTCGATCACGGCCGGGTGATCGCGCTCGGCACCGCCGACCAGCTCAAGGAGCAGGTCGGCGGCGACCGGATCGAGCTGTCGCTGACCAGCGCGGCCGACCTGGAGATCACCAGGCGGATCCTCGCGCCGCTGGCCGTCGGCGAGCCGCAGGTCGATCCGGCCGCCTTCCGGGTGACCGTCCCGGTCACCGGCGGCGCCGCCGCACTGACCACGGCGCTCGGCCACCTGGCCGCCGAGCGCGTCACCGTACGCGACGCCGGCCTGCGCCGCCCGACCCTCGACGACGTGTTCCTGACCCTGACCGGTCACGAGGCCGCCACCCTCGCGGGCACCACCAAGAAGATCAAGGAGAACGCGCGATGAGCACCCTTCAGATGGTGATCGCCGACAGTGTGACGATCACCAAGCGGAACGCGTTGAAGATCAGGCGGGCGCCCGACCTGCTGGGTGGCGTCGTGATGCTGCCGATCGTGTTCGTGCTGCTGTTCACCTACGTCTTCGGCAGCATGATCAGCCTGCCCGGCATGTCGTACGGCGAGTACCTGCTCCCCGGGATCTTCGTCCTCACCATCGTGACGAGCGCGCAGATCACCGGCTACACGCTCACCCAGGACCTCCAGAAGGGCATCTTCGACCGCTTCCGCACCCTGCCGATGTCACCTTCCGCGGTGCTGACCGGCCAGACCCTCAGTGACCTGATCACCAATCTGACCAGCATCGTCACCATGGCCGTGGTCGGCCTGCTAGTCGGTTGGCGGATCAACGGCTCGCTCTGGGAGGCGATCGGCGGGTTCCTGCTGCTCCTGCTGTTCGCCTATGCCTTCTCGTGGGTGACCGCGACGGTCGCGCTCGCCCTGCGTACCCCCGAGGTCTTCAACAACGTCGCCACCCTCGTGTCGTTCCCGCTGGTCTTCCTGTCCAACGCGTTCGTGGACAGCGCCCGGCTGCCCGGCCCGCTGCGGCCGATCGCCGACTGGAACCCGGTTTCCACGATGGTCCAGGCCGCCCGTGAGCTGTTCGGCAACACCAGCGCCGCGCTGCCGGTGCCGGACGCCTGGCCGCTCCAGCACGCGGTGCCGGTGTCGGTGCTGTGGTCGGTACTGCTCCTGGTGGTGTTCGTGCCGCTGGCCACCCGGTTGTACAAGAAGTCCGTCAGCCGCTGAGTCAGTGGTCGGCGGCGTAGTGGCGGGCGAGCAGGTCGCCGCCCCAGTCGTAGCGTGGGTCGCGCCAGACGGAGTGGACATGGTTGGCGTCGTCCTGGGTGTTGTCGTACTCCAGCAGGAACGTCGGACCGGCCACGCGGTAGTAGTGCCCCTCGCCGCGCCGGTCCGACCCCGCCCAGGCGAACGTCACCTTGTCCAGGCCGGCGTCGAGGACGCGCCGCCAGCTCGCCTCGGCGTACCCGGCGGGGGAGCGCTGGAAGTAGCGGCGGACCAGCCGTTCCAGCAGGTCCTTCGACGACGCGGACAGGCCCCCGTACGCCACCCCCGGAGGGAGGCCCGAAAGGTCCACCACCGGATCGACGCGGGTGAGGATGTCGTCGGGTGCGGTCTCATCGACGATCGCCGCGCGCCGCTGGTCCGGCGCGAGGTCGGCGAGCAGCGCCCGGCCCAGTTCCTCCTCCTCGGCGAGCACCCGCAGCCCGCGCTGCGGCCCGGAGAGCACCATGGCCGGTTCGGAGCCGAGAAAGCTCGGGGTGACCGTACACTCGCCGCCCGCGACCGTGACGTGGATCGCCAGGTGATGCCCGTTGACCCGCCACATCCACGGGCCGTCGCCCGCAGGGTCGCCGAAGATCCGGAACCAGTAGCGGTCGCCGTCGATCTCCTCCACGCCGGTCACCAGCCTGCGCCTGATCCGCTCCAGCGCGATGATCGCGTGGGCGACCTCCGCCCCGGCCGCGCTGCACCCGGTCTCCAGCAGGGTGAGGGCCAGTTCCTCCTGCTCGGCGGTCATCTCGACCAGCGGCAGCCCGGGGCGCGGGCCCGGCAGGTAGCTCCACTCGGTACGCTCCCCTGAACCGAACCCCGCCCGCGCGGCCTCGGCGCGCTCGCCGTCGAGCGCGCCGAGAAACCGCAGCGCCGCTTCCCGCATGGCCGGTACGTCATCACCGCTCATATGGATCCCCCCATGAAAGGCTGAACGCACCCTAATGCCTCACGAGGTGGTCGCGGCCCGCCTGCGGCGTTCGGTGCGGCCGAAGCGTACGACGATGAAGCCGATGGCCAGGGCGGCGAGCGTCCACACGACCGCCTGCCCGATGCCCCGGACCACGTCGTTCCTGCCGGGCGGGAGCACGGCCATCTGCACGGCCGCGCCGACCGGCACGATCAGCCGCGCGAGCAGCCCGGCCACTCCGGGCCGCCTGATGAACGTCCCGGCGAGGCCGAGCACCGGCCCCAAGAGGACACCGAGCACGAACCAGTACGACCCGCCGAACTCGTACCAGCGGTGGAAGTCCCCGTTGCGGACGGCGTCCGCGAGGCCGTAGGCGGCCGTGGCCGCGACCAGGGTCAGCACGCCGGCGATGGCGGCGTGGACCGCCTCCGCCGTACGGCCGAGCCCGCTCCGGCGGGTGAGCAGCCAGCCCGCCGCGACCGCCACCCCCGCCCAGGCCCAGCCGGAGTCGAACATCAGGCTGACGATCTCCGGGCCGGACCAGCCGGTCATGGAGTAGTCCCGGCTCTCGAAGTCGTGCAGGCTGTATGAGATGCCGTTCGCGATCGACGTCGCCGCCCCGAACGCCGCCCCCAGCGCCAGCGCGCCCAGCAGAATCCACACGCTCTGTAACGGGCCCGGACGGCCGTACTCCTGACTGTTTGTCATGGTTTCTTCCTACCGCAAAACCGATCGGTGCAAAGTGGCCAGTGCCGCGGGAAGCAGCGGGTTGGTGTTGGCCGCGCGGTGCAGGGCCAGGACGTCGCGGTGGGCGGCCGGGGAGTCCAGCCGGGTGGCCTGGACGCGCTCATCGGCGACGTGGCCGAGGGCCGGGACGATCGCCACGCCCAGCGTCGCCGCGACCAGTTGCCGCACCACGTCGTAGTTGTCGCTGCGGAAGGCCACCGCGGGCGCGAATCCGGCCGCCGCGCAGAGCCGGGTCAGCGACAGCGCGCCGCCGGTGCCCTCGCGGCTGGCGATCCAGCGTTCCCCGGCGAGCGCGGACAGCTCCGGCGGTTCCGGGTGCGCGTGGCCGGGGCGCAGCAGCAGCAGGTCCTCGCGGAGCAGGTGGTGCGCGGTGAGCCCGTCCGGCCACTGCCGGGGAGTGAGCCCGTACTCGTAGACGAGGGCCAGGTCCAGCGTGCCGTCCTGTACCAAAGGGAGGAGTTCGTCCGGCTCGCCCTCCTCCAGCAGGATCTCCACCCGGGGGTAGCGTCCGGCGAACGCCGACAGCGTGGCCGGGATCAGCCGTACGCTCGCCGTCGCGAAGCTGCCCAGCCGCAGCCGCCCGGTCGCGCCGCCGGCCAGTTCGCGGGTCTGGCGGCCGAGGTCGGCGAGGTCGGCGAGCACGCGTTCGCTCAGTTCGGCCAGCCGGTACGCGGCGGCGGTGGCCCGCACGCCCCGGGCCTCGCGCTCGAACAGCGCCAGCCCGGAGTCCTTCTCCAGGGCGGCCATCTGCTGGGACACCGCCGAGGCCGTGTAGCCCAGCTCGCGTCCGGCCGTCGCGAACGAACCGGTCCGGCACACCGCCCGCAAGGTGAGCAGGTGCAGGGGTTTGAGCATGCGGCCACCTCCAGACCAAGCCCTCCTTGGCCTCAGCCCGGAAATCTATCGTTCTGCTGGGGCTTGGCTTCGCGGTAGGGCTCCCCCCAAGGTGGGACGCATGACAGTGATACCGCAGCGGCGGCTGCGCGCGGCCTTCGCGCGGCGGCTGTCGGAGATGTACGGGCGGGAAGTGCCCGCCTACCGGACCCTCGTCGAGGTGTCGCGCGAGGTCAACGACGCGGTCCTCGGCCGGCTCGGCGGTGACGCCGAGCGGCTGGGGTCCATCGACCGGGTCTCCGCCGAACGGCACGGCGCGATCCGCGTCGGCACGCCCGCCGAACTCCAGCAGGTCGCCCGGATCTTCGGGGCGCTCGGCATGCGCCCGGTGGGCTTCTACGACCTGCGCGACGCCGCCACCAGCGCGGTGCCGGTGGTCTCCACCGCGTTCCGCCCGGTCGAGGCCGACCAACTCGCCTTCAACCCGTTCCGGGTGTTCACCTCGATGCTCACCCCGGCCGACCGGCGGTTCTTCGACCCGGACCTCGGCACGCGGCTGGAGGACTTCCTGGCCGCCCGCGAACTCTTCCCACCGGAACTGCTGGACCTCGCCGACCGGGCCGAACTCGACGGAGGGCTTCCGGAGCAGGCGGCCGAGCGCTTCCTGGACCTGGCCGCCCGGTCCTTCGCGCTGTCCACCGAGCCGATCGACAAGTCGTGGTACGAGACGCTGGAGCAGGTCTCGGCGGTCGCGGCCGACATCGGCGGCGTGACGAGCACGCACATCAACCACCTGACCCCGCGCGTGCTCGACATCGACGACCTCTACCGGCGGATGACCGAGCGCGGCATCACCATGATCGACGAGATCCAGGGTCCGCCCCGCTGGTCCGGCCCTGACGTACTGCTCCGCCAGACGTCGTTCCGCGCCCTGGCCGAGCCGCGCCGCCTGCGGCTGCCGGACGGGCGGGTCGAGACTGGGGCGCTGCGGGTCCGGTTCGGGGAGGTCGAGGCGCGCGGCATCGCGCTCACCCGCGCGGGCCGGGAGCGCTACGACGCGCTGATGGCCAGGACCGACACCGGTCCCCCGGCCACCGCCAGGAAGATATGGGAAGGCGACCCGGAGGGCTTCCCCGCCACCGAACGCGGCCTCGCGGTCGATGGCCTGGGGTACTTCACCTACCGGCCGGTCACCGACCGCGCCCCGGACGGGCGGCGGCCCGGTACCGACCTCGCCGACCTCATCGACCAGGGCTGGGTGCGCCCCGAGCCGATCGTCTACGAGGACTTCCTGCCCCGCTCGGCGGCCGGGATCTTCCAGTCCAACCTCACCGGCGAGGGCCGCAAGGACGACAGCAGGGACGCCGCAGGCTACGACGCCGGCCGGCTCGCCGAGGCGATGGGCCGCCCGGTGCTCGATCCGTACGCCCTCTACCAGGAGATGCAGGACCGCTCCCTGGAAGAGGTGGCCCGCGTCTTCGACCTCCCCGCGATCAAGTAGCACGGGCCATGGAAGCAAGGAGAGGCGGCTACTTATTTGTCCAAACGATCGATAGACTAACTGCATGACAGAACTTCCCGGACGCCGCGTGCGTACCGTCCTCGGAGACGTCGAACCCGCCGCGCTCGGGCACACACAACCGCACGAGCACGTACTGAGCGACATGTCGGCCATCGTCCGTTCCTGGGGGACGGCCCCGGTCGCCTCGCAGGCCGGTGCGCAGGCGGGGGTCCGGCAGGAGTTCCCCGCCTCGGCACGCGCGCGGGTCGCCGAGCCGGTACGCCTGGACAACTACGACTATATCCGGCGTACCGTCCTGAACCTCGACAACCTGCAACTGCTGTCCGAGCAGGACGCCACCGAGGAACTGACCCACTACCGCCTGGCCGGAGGCGGGGCGGTGGTGGACTCCTCCCCGGTGGGGCTGGGCCGCGACCCCCTCGGGCTGGCCAGGGTCGCGCGCGGCAGCGGGGTCCACATCGTGATGGGCAGCGGCTACTACAGCCGCGACTACCACCCGGCGGGCGTGGCGGACGCGTCGATCGACGCCATCTGCGCGGAGATCGTCGCGGACGTCCAGGAAGGCGTCGGCGACACCGGGGTCCGCGCGGGCCTGATCGGCGAGATCGGCCTGAGCCACCCCGTCCGCCCGGACGAGGAGAAGGTGCTGCGCGCCGCGTGCCGCGCGCAGGTGACCACCGGCGCGGTGTTGCAGATCCATCCGGGCCGCCACCCCGGAGCGCCGCTCGCGGCGATGCGGACGGTCGCGGACGCGGGCGGCGACCCCGACCGCGTGATCATGTCGCACATCGACCGCACCCTGTGGCGTGCCGAGGACCTGCTGGAACTGGCCCGCACCGGCTGCTACCTGGAGCTGGACCTGTTCGGGCAGGAATCCACCTACTACGCGTTCAACCCCGACGCGCGCCGCCCCAACGACCGCACCCGGGTGGAGTGGGTCCAGTCGCTGATGGAGGCGGGGTTCGCCGACAGCGTGCTCATCGCGCAGGACATCTGCCAGAAGGTCTACCTGCGCCGGTACGGCGGGCCCGGGTACACCCACATCCTGGAGAACGTGATCCCGCTGATGCGCCGGATGGGCCTGTCCGAGGCCGAGATCACCGGGCTTACCGTGACCAATCCCGCGACCGCGCTGGCTATGGGATAGTCCTGAATCATGGCCACGACCAACCAGACGGGCGGGAGTCCGCGGGGCAGGGGCGGCCGGATGAAGCCCACCGCTCCCCGCCGCGCGCAGTCGGCGCGCACGCAGTTCCAGTTGCTCCGCACGGCCTGCCGGCTCTTTTCCGAGCGCGGCTTCCACGGCACGGGCATCCGCGACATCGCCGAGGCCGCGGGGGTCGCCGTCTCCGGCATGTACTACTACGCCTCCTCCAAGGACGAGCTGCTGGAGGCCGTCACCCGCCGGGTCATGGACGTGCTGGCCACCAGCAGTGCCGAGACCCTGCGCGACATCGACGACCCGGCCGGGCGGCTGGCCGCGCTGATCGCCGTCCACGTCGCCTTCCACGCCCGCAATCCGCGTGCCGCGCAGGTCGCCGACCATGAGTTCCAGGCGCTGACCGGGCAGGCCCGCGAGGAGGTCCAGCGGATGCGGGACGCCTACGAGCAGGTGTGGGCCGAGACGTTGCGCGCGGGGGTCCGCGCGGGCGTGTTCGAGGATCGCGGCAGCGTCGCGCGGCTGGCCCTGATCCAGATGGCCACGGGGGTGGCGCACTGGTACCGGCCGAACGGCGAGCTGGACATCCCGCAGTTGTGCGAGCGTTTCGCCGACATGGGCCTGGCCCTGATGGGCGCGAACCACGACGGCCACCTGCTCCGCGTCCGCGACCTGGCCCTGCCCGCCGCTGAGCTGTTGCTGGAGCGCGTCGAGCTGTCCATCGAGCCGCGCGACGAGGAGCCCGCCTCCTGAGAGGCGCATCACATCAGGGTCTTGACATGTCCGGCTATTTGAGCGATCGTTCGATCACACACAACGTCGGAAGGAGAGACGGCGTGACCCCCACGGCCAACGACCACGGCGCCGCCCCCACCCTCGCGGAGGACTCGGCGCGGGTGGCGGAGATCGTCCGGCGGCAGTACGGGCTGGACGGCCGGGTGCGGGCACTGCCCGGGGAGCGGGATCGCAACTTCCGGCTGGTCACCGAGCACGGCGACGGCTACGTGATCAAGGTCCACGCCCCCGGCGCGGACCCCGCCGAACTCGACCTCCAGGACGCCGCCCTGCTCCACCTGGCGGGACACCCGGTCCCGCGGCTGGTCGCCTCCCTCGACGGCCGCCGTTCGGTGACCGTCACCTGGGACGACGGGCCGCGGATCGTGCGGGTCCTCACCTGGCTGGCGGGCCGCCCGTGGGCCGACGTCGAGCCCACCGAAGCGCTCCTGCACGACCTCGGCCGGCAGGTCGCGGGCATCGACCGGGCGCTGCGCGACTTCACCCACCCGGCGATGGGCCGCGACCTGGTATGGAACCTGACCAGCGCGCCACGGGTCGCCAAACTGGCCGCCCTGCTCGATGACGAGCTCCTGCCGCTGGTCACCGAGGTCTTCGACCGGTACGCCGAGCACGTCGCCCCCCGCCTCGCCGCCCTGCCGCACCAGGTCGTCCACAACGACGCCAACGAGCTGAACATCCTGGTGGACGACGACGGCGGGATCGCCGGGCTGATCGACTTCGGCGACCTGGTGTGGACCCCGCGCGTCTGCGGCCTGGCGGTGGCGCTCGCGTACGCGATGCAGGGCCACGCCGACCCGCTGCGCGCGGTGCTGCCGCTGGTGCGCGGCTACGACGAGGTGGCCCCGCTGCGAACCGACGAGCTCGCGGTGCTGTTCGACCTCGCGCGGACCCGCCTGGCGATGAGCCTGTGCATGTCCGCCCACCAGCACGCCAACGACCCCGGCAACGACTACCTGCTGGTCAGCCGGCAGGGCGTGGCCGAAGTAGTGCGGAAGCTGACCGGGACGAGCCCGGACCTGGCGCACTTCGCGCTGCGCGACGCGGTCGGCTTCCCGGCGAACCCGGCGGCCCGCGCGGTGCGGCGGCACTTCACGTCGGGGGCCGCCCGCCCCTTCCCCATGCTGGACGAGGTCCACCTGGCCGGACGCCACGGCGAGCGGACGCCCGAAGGCGTACGCCTGGGCCGTGACCTGCGCACGGACGGGCCGGCCACGGTCCGCTGCCCGCTCCCCGCCGTGGTCCACGCCGTGCGGGGCGACGCCGTGACGCTCGCGCACCGCACCGAGGACGGCGTGCCGTTCTGGACCCTCTACCGCGGTCTCGCCCCGGCCGGCCCGCCGCGCCCCGGCGGCGAACTCGCCCCCGGCGCACCGCTCGGCACCACGAGCGGCACGGACCTGCGCCTGCACCTGCTGACCCACCTCCCCGACCGGGTGCCCGACACCGCGCCCGCCGCCGAGGCGGACCTGTGGAAGAGCGTCAGCATCGACCCCAACCTGCTGCTCGGCCACCGGGGCGGCAGCGCGGCCCGCACCGGCAGGGACGCCGCCGCGCTGGCCGCGCGCCGCCGTACCAACTTCAGCCGGGCGCTGGGCCTCTCCTACGGCGAGCCGCTGCACATCGTCCGCGGCGAGGGCGCCTACCTCTACGACGAGGCCGACCGGCCGTGGCTGGACCTGGTGAACAACGTCTGCCACGTCGGCCACTGCCACCCCCGGGTGGTCGAGGCCGTCTCCCGGCAGGTCGCCCTGCTCAACACCAACACGCGCTACCTGCACGAGTCGGTCGTGGAGTACGCCCACCGGCTGGTCGAGCTGCTGCCGGACCCGCTGCGGGTCTGCTTCTTCGTCAACTCCGGCTCCGAGGCCAACGACTTGGCGCTCCGGCTGGCCACCGCGCACACCGGCGCGCGGGACGTGCTGGTCCTGGACCACGCCTACCACGGCCACCTCAGCTCACAGGTCGCGCTGAGCCCGTACAAGTTCGACGGCCCCGGCGGGCAGGGCGGCCCCACCACCACACACGTCTGCGAGCTGCCCGACCCCTACCGGGGACGGCTGCGCGCGGGCCGCGACGACGATCTCGGCCCCCGGTACGCCGCCTCGGTCGCCGCCCACCTGACCACCCTGGCCTCCCGGGGCCTGCGACCGGCGGCGTTCTTCGCCGAGTCGTTGCAGAGCTGCGGCGGCCAGATCGTCTACCCGGACGGATACCTGCGTACGGCCTTCGAGCACGTACGTCAGGCCGGCGGGGTCTGCGTCGCCGACGAGATCCAGGTGGGCCTGGGCCGGGTGGGCCGGCACTTCTGGGGTTTCGAGACCCAGGACGCCGTGCCCGACATCGTCACCCTCGGCAAGCCGCTCGGCAACGGGCACCCGCTGGCCGCCGTGGTGACCACTCCGGAGATCGCCCGGTCCTTCGAGACCGGGATGGAGTACTTCAACACCTTCGGCGGCAACCCCGTCTCCGCCGAAGCCGGCCTCGCGGTGCTCGACGTCATCCAGGACGAGCACCTCCAGGCCAACGCCCGCGCCCGCGGGGATCAGCTCCTGGCCGGGCTGCGCGGGTTGCGGGAGCGCCAACCCCTGATCGGGGACGTGCGCGGGGAGGGTTTGTTCATCGGCATCGAGCTGAGCCTCCCCGGCCGCGCGCCCGCCACCGGGCACGCGGCGGCGGTCAAGGAGGCGGTGAAGGCCCGCGGCGTGCTGATCTCCACGGACGGGCCGGACGGCAACGTCCTGAAGATCAAACCTCCGCTCGTGCTGACCGAGGCGGACTGCGATCTGTTCCTGGACGTCCTCGCGGACGCAATGATCCAGGTAGAAGCACATATGCAGTAAGAAACGCCCCTTGACGCGGGCACCTAATTGAGCGATCGTTCGACTACTTATCCCCCCCAGGAGGGGCGTAAGCAGCCCCTGGCGAACTTGGCGGTACAGATGCAAGGCGTGCGTAGAAAGACCATCGCGGCCACAGCGGCCGGGCTGATGCTGACAACGGCCGGATGTTACCGGGACACCGGCGGCACGACCGGGACGGCGACCCCGGACGCCGCGCAGCAACAGCAGGAACTCGTCATCACCACCCCGCCCGGCAAGGGCCAGGTGGACCGGATCACCTGGGCGCTCTACCGGGGCACCACCTCCATCGACCCGATCACGGCGGGCGACTATCCCGAGATCACCGTGACCAGCCTGATGTGCGAGGCGCTGTTCCGGCAGTCGCCGGACGGGACGGTGGAACCCGGCCTCGCCACGAAACTCGACTACCCCGACCCGAAGACCGCCGTGCTGACCCTCCGCGAAGGCGTCACGTTCTGGGACGGCTCGCCGATGACCAGCGCCGACGTCGCCTTCAGCATCGAGCGCAACATCGATCCCAAGCAGGGCGGCTACTGGGGCCCCGTGGTGGACCGGATCGCCTCGGTCAAGGCCACCGGCCCGCTCGAGGTCACCCTGGAACTCAAGGAGCCGGACTACTGGCTCCGCAACGTCCTGTCCTACATGCCGGGCATCGTGGTCTCCAAGCGCTACGTCGAGGCAAAGGGCAAGGACTACGGCACCGTCAAGGGCGGCGCCATGTGCACCGGCTCCTACAAGTTCGGTCAGTGGCGCACCGGCGACGTGCTCTCCGTGGTGCGCAACGACGCCTACTGGAACAGCTCGGTCAAACCGCTGGTCCGCCAGATCGACTTCAAGGGCATCCCGGACGAGGCGACGCTCACCGCGGCCCTGGTCACCGGCGAGGTGGACGGGGGTTACATGGAACTCCCGCTGTCCACCCTGGACCAGGTCCGCGCCAGCGGCACGGTGAACATCCACCGCGGCCCGTCGTACCTGATCGACGCGATGATCATCGCCGACATGGGCCGGGGCGTGCTGTCCGACGCGCGCGTGCGCCGGGCGCTGTCGATGGCCATCGACCGCGAGGGGTACATCCGCACCCTCTACAAGGGCACCGCCCAGCCGGCCCGCGCCCTCGGCACCCCCGCCACCTGGGGATATGAGCGCGAGACCTTCCAGCGCGCCTGGGACGCGCTGCCCGAGACGAAGGTGGACCTCGAAGCCGCCCGCAAGCTCGTCCAGGAGGCCGGGGCGACCGGCAAGACCGTCAGGTTCGGCTTCAGCAACGAGCTGAACAAGCTGGTCACCGAGGCCAACCTGGTGCGGTCGGCGGCCGAGAAGATCGGGCTGAAGGCCGAGCTGAAGGCGGTCTCCGCCGACGCCTACAGCGGGTTCTTCCTGGACCCCAAGGCCCGCGCCGACGTGGACGCCTTCTTCACCACGAACTACCCCAACTGGGCCGACCCCGCCGCCCTCTACGCCTCGCTGTCCGTGCCCGGCGGTCCCCAGGACTACGGGAGCTACCGCAACAAGAAGACGGCCGACCTCCTCGAAAAGGTGCGCGGCACGGAGGACCCGGCCAAGCGCGCCGAGGCGACCGTCGAGGCACAGGCGCTGCTCGCCGAGGACCTGCCCTGGATCCCGGTCGTCGCGCCGGACACGGTCCTGGTGCTCAACAAGAAGCTCACCGGAGCGACCGTGTCCTCCCACCACCTGTTCGCGCCCTGGGCCGACCAGCTCGGAGCGGTGGGGTAGCCGGTGGTCGCCTATCTCATCCGCCGGGCCATCATGCTGGTGGCGACCCTGCTGGTGTCGAGCTTCGTGGTGTTCGCCGGCCTGTGGGCCGCGCCGGGCAACCCGCTCGCGACACTGTCGGGGGGCCGGTCGCTGCCGCCGGAGGCCGTGGCCGTCCTGGTCGAGCGCTACCGCCTGGACGACCCGTTCTTCGTGCAGTACGCGAACTGGGTGGCCAACGCGGTGCGGGGCGACCTCGGCATGTCGATCACGCTGCGCCAGGACGTATCGGATCTCATCGCCTCCCGCGCCGGGACGACCCTGTCGCTGATCGTCTACGCCGCGCTGATCGTGCTGGTCGTCGGTGTGGCCTTCGGGCTGCTGGCGGCGCTGCGGCCGGGGTTCTTCGACTCCATGGTGGTGGTCGGCACGGCGATGGTGGTGGCCGTCCCGCCGTTCGTCGCGGCGATCGTGCTGATCGGGGTCTTCGCGGTGACGCTGCGCTGGCTGCCCGCGCTGGGCAACGGCACCGGCTTCTGGGACGGCATCCGGCACCTCACGCTCCCGGCCTTCGCCCTGGCCGCGTCCGCCACGGCGGCCGTGGCCCGGGTGACCCGGACCTCGGTACGCGAGCAGATGGGCCGCGAACACGTGCAGACGGCGGTCAGCCGGGGCATCCCGTACGCGACCGTCGTACGCCGGCACGCCCTGCGCAACGCCGCCGTCCCGATCGCCACGCTGGCCGGGATGACGGTGGCCTCGATGATCGCGCTGTCGGCGGTCGTGGAGCGGGCCTTCGGCCTCAACGGGCTCGGCGCGTACCTGGTCACCTCCGCGCTGTCGAAGGACTTCAGCGTCGTGCAGGGCATCGCACTCGTGCTCGTCACCGCGTTCGTGCTGGTCAACACCCTGGTCGACGTCGGGGCGGCGATGCTCGACCCGCGCATCAAGCTAGGAGGGCGATCATGACCGTGGTATCGGCGACGCTACGGGCCGGCCGTGGCGGGCGCGGCGAGCGCGGGAGGCTGGGCGCGCTGGGCATGGCCGCGGCGGGCGTGATCGTCCTGGCGGTCGTGCTGGCCGCGGTCGGCCCCATCCTCACCACCGCCGATCCGAACGCCAGCGACATCACCCACGCCTACGGGGCTCCGGCGGCCGGACATCCGCTGGGCTTCGACGGACAGGGCCGTGACCTGCTCTCACGGCTGCTCACCGGGGCCCGGACCTCGCTGCTCGGCCCGCTGTGGATCGTCACGCTGAGCATGGCCGCCGGGATCGCCGTCGCGATCACGGCGGCGTGGGTCGGCGGATGGCTGGACTCGGTGGTCTCCGCGGTACTCGAAGTGATGTTCGCCTTCCCCGGCGTCCTACTGGCGATGCTGGTGGCCGCCGTCTTCGGCCCCGGCCTCAACGCGGCGGTGCTCGCCCTGGCCGTGGCCTACATCCCCTACATCGCCCGGCTGGTGCGCAGCGCCGCGCTGGCCGAGCGGCGCAAACCCTACATCCAGGCGCTGGAGGTCCAGGGCGCGAGCGCGCTGTCGATCTGCGTCCGCCACCTGGTGCCGAACCTGCTGCCGATCATCGCCGCCCAGGCGACCCTGTTCTTCAGCTACGCCATGGTCGATCTGGCCATCGTGTCGTTCTTCGGGCTCGGCGTGCAGCCGCCCGACGCCGACTGGGGCACCATGGTGGGCGGCGGGCAGTCCGGCGTGCTCCAGGGCTACCCGGCCGAATCACTGCTGGCCGGCGGCTGCATCGTCGTCCTGGTGGTGGCCTTCAACCTGCTCGGCGAGCGGCTGTCGGAGGGCCGCCCGACGAGCCGCCCATGGCCCTGGCGGCGCACTCGCGCGGTAGGCGCGGCATGAGCGGCATTCTCGAAATCAGCCGCCTGACCGTGACCCTGCCCACCCCGGACCGGCCCAAGCCGGTGCTCAGCGACGTCTCGCTGAGCATCGCCGAGGGCCAGGCGGTCGGCCTGGTGGGGGAGTCCGGGTCGGGCAAGTCGATGACGGCCCGCTCGATCGTGCGGCTGCTGCCGCCGGGCGCGCGCGTGGAGGGCGCGATCCGGTACCAGGGCACCGACGTGGGCGGGCTGCGCGGCGCTGCGCTGCGCGAACTGCGCGCCGGCGTCCCGATGATCTTCCAGGACCCCCGGGCGCACATCAACCCGGTGCGCACGATCGGCGACTTCCTGACCGAGGCGCTGCGCATCCGCGGCCGGGTGGGCCGCAGGCAGGCCGAGCAGCGCGCGGTGCGCGTCCTCGGCGAGGTGGGGATCGCCGACGGCGGGCGGCGGCTGCGGCAGTACCCGCACGAACTGTCCGGCGGGCTGCTGCAACGCGTCATGATCGCGGCCACCCTGCTCGCCGAGCCGAAGCTGCTGCTGGCCGACGAGCCCACCACCGCGCTGGACGTCACCACACAGGCCGAGGTGATGGCCGTGCTGGACGAGCTGCGCCGCGAGCGCGGGCTGGCCATGCTGTTCATCACCCATGACCTGGAACTGGCGGCGGCCGTCTGCGACCGCACCGCGGTGATGTACGCGGGCCGGGTGATGGAGGTACGCGCGTCGGCGGCGCTGCACGACGACCCGCTGCACCCGTACACGGCGGCGCTCACCGCCGCGCGGCCCTCCCTGGAGCGGCGGGCCGACCGGCTGGCGACCATCCCCGGCCGCCCGCTGTCGGCGTTCGAGGCCCCCGACGGCTGCGTCTTCTGCGAGCGCTGCCCGCACGTACGCGAAGGCTGCCGCACCCGGCGGCCCGAGCTGCGGCCCATGTCCGACGGCGAAGTGGCCTGCCTGCGCGCCGAGGAGTTGCAGGCGGCTTCCCATGGCTGAGCAGATCAAGGAGCCGATCCTGGAGCTGGCCGGGCTCCGCAAGACCTTCGGCGAGGCCGTCGCCGTGGACGACGTGAGCCTCACGCTGCCCCCGGCGGGCGCGGTCGCCATCGTGGGCGAGTCCGGCTCCGGCAAGACCACCGTGGCCCGCATGATCGTCGGCCTGGAACGGCCGACCGCGGGCCGGATCACCGCCTGCGGCCGGGACCGTTCCGCCCCGCCCCGCTCGGCGCGGGAACGGCGCAGGCGCGGCGGCGAGGTCCAGATCGTCTTCCAGGACCCGTACTCCAGCCTGGACCCCCGGCAGAGCCCGGGCGCGGCCGTGGAGGAGATCCTGCGGCTGCACACCTCGCTGTCCGCGCCCCGACGGCGCGAGCGGGTCGCCGAGCTCGCCGACCTGGTCGGCCTGTCCGACCGCCACATGGCCGCGCTGCCCTCCGCGCTGTCCGGCGGCCAGCGCCAGCGGGTGGCCATCGCCAGGGCCCTCGCCGCCGAGCCCCGCATCCTGATCCTGGACGAGTCCGTCGCCGCGCTCGACGTGTCCATCCAGGCGCAGGTGCTCAACGTGCTGGCCGACGTACGCGAGCGCACCGGCGTCGCGTACCTGTTCATCAGCCACGACCTGGCCGTGGTCCGCCAGATCGCCGACGACATCGTGGTCATGCGACACGGCTCGATCGTCGAACGCGGGCCCGCCGCCCGGGTGCTCGACGAACCCGGCCACCCCTACACCCGCCTGCTGCGCGCGAGCGTGCCCCGCCCCGGCTGGCGTCCCACCCGTAAGGAACAGGAGAAGGCATGACGGAGACCGTCCAGGCCGGGGATCTGCGCGATCCCGCAGGCACCGGACCCGAGGGCTGGCCGAGCGCGACCGAGCTGGCCGCGCGCGTCGCGGCCGGCGAGATCGGCTCCCGGGAGCTCGTGGAGGGCTACCTGGCGCGCATCGACCGGGTGAACCCGGCTCTGAACGCGTTCTGCCACGTCGCCCACGACGAGGCCCGCGCCGCCGCCGGCGCCGCCGACGCGAAGGTCGCCAAGGGCGAGCCGCTGCCGCCGTTCCACGGCGTGCCGATCGCGATCAAGGATCTGCACCCGGTGCTCGGCTGGCCGCTGTGCAGTGCCTCCAACGGCATCGAGCACACGGTCATGAAGTACGACGCCCCGGCGGTGCGCGCGCTGCGCGAGGCGGGCTTCGTCTTCGTGGGCGGCACGACCTCGCCGGAGTTCGGCACCGTGTCGGTCACCGAGTCGCTCCGGCACGGCGCGACCCGCAACCCGTGGGACCTGGAACTCAGCCCCGGCGGCTCCAGCGGCGGATCGGCCGCCGCTGTGGCGGCGGGCCTGCTGCCGATCGGGCACGCCTCCGACGGGGCCGGGTCCATCAGGGAGCCCGCCAGCTACTGCGGCTTGGTGGGGATGAAGCCCAGCCGCGGCCTGGTCCCCTCCGACGCGCACTACATGGAGGGCTTCGCCACCGAAGGCGTGCTCACCCGGACCGTCCTGGACACCGCCGCCGTACTGGACGTGTTCGCCACGGCCCCCCGCCCCACCTGGTAC
>NZ_POUA01000339.1 GCF_003236385.1 Spongiactinospora gelatinilytica | reverse complement strand
TCCCGCCCCTCCCCGGGACGCCTGGCCCGCCGACGCCGAACGGCTGCGCCGCGTCATGCCCGGCCTGTCCGACGAGGTGATCGCCCGCGCCATCTCGGCCTGGACTGCGCTGTTCGGGGCGGTCAGCCTGGAGGTGTTCGGCCAGTTCGCCAACGCGATCCTCGACCCGGCGGAGATCTTCGACTACAACATGGCCTGCATGGGCCGCTTCATCGGCCTGCCGGAATGACGGCACGGCGGGCGCGGGCCGCCCGCCGTGCCGCTGAGCGCATCAGCGGGCGGCGCGGTTGACCGCGGAGATCAGGGCCTTCAGCGCGGCGGTCGTGGTGTTGGCGTCGATGCCGACGCCCCACAGCACCTTGCCGTCCACATCGCACTCCACATAGGAGGCGGCCTTGGCGTCGGTGCCCGCGCTCAGCGCGTGCTCGGTGTAGTCGAGCACCCGCACCTGCACGCCGACACCGGCCAGGGCGTCGCAGAAGGCCGAGATCGGGCCGTTGCCCACGCCCTCCACCTCGCGGATCTCACCGTCGATGCGCAGATCGGCGCCGATCCGGTCCTTGTCCTCGACCTGGGAGTCGGTGCGGTGGGCGAGCAGGCCCAGCCTGCCCCATGGGGCGGCCGGGTTGGGGAGGTACTCGTCGGTGAAGGCCTCCCACATCTGCGCGGGCGTCACCTCGCCGCCCTGCGCGTCGGTGCGGACCTGGATCACCTTGGAGAACTCCATCTGGAGCTTGCGCGGCAGGTCGAGCTGGTGGTCGGCCTTCATGATGTAGGCCACACCGCCCTTGCCCGACTGGCTGTTCACCCGGATGACCGCCTCGTAGCTGCGGCCGATGTCCTTGGGGTCGATCGGGAGGTACGGCACTGCCCAGTGGAACTCCTCCACCGGCACGCCGGCCGCCGCCGCGTCGATCGCGAGGTGCTCGAAGCCCTTCTTGATGGCGTCCTGGTGGGAGCCGGAGAAGGCGGTGTAGACCAGTTCGCCGCCCCACGGGTGCCGGGGGTGGACGGGAAGCTGGTTGCAGTACTCGACCACCCGGCGGATCTCGTCGATGTCGGAGAAGTCGAGCTCGGGATCGATGCCCTGGGAGAAGAGGTTCATGCCCAGGGTGACCAGGCAGACGTTGCCGGTGCGCTCGCCGTTGCCGAACAGGCAGCCCTCGATGCGGTCGGCCCCGGCCAGGTATCCCAGCTCGGCGGCGGCCACGGCGGTGCCCCGGTCGTTGTGCGGGTGCAGCGACAGCACCACCGAGTCGCGGTTGGCCAGATGGCGGTTCATCCACTCGATCTGGTCGGCGTAGACGTTGGGGGTGGCCATCTCGACGGTGGCGGGCAGGTTGATGATGACCTTGTGGTCGGGGGTCGGCTGCCACACCTCGTTGACGGCGTTGCACACCTCGACGGCGTAGTCCAGCTCGGTGCCGGTGAAGGACTCGGGAGAGTACTGGAAGAAGATCGTCGTGTCGGTCATCGCCTCGGCGAGCTTCTTGCACAGCTTGGCACCCTCGACGGCGATGGCGGTGATGCCCTCGCGGCCCTGGCCGAAGACCACCCGGCGCTGCAACGTGGAGGTCGAGTTGTACAGGTGGACGATCGCCTGCCCGGCCCCGCGCAGCGACTCGAAGGTGCGCTCGATCAGCTCGGGCCTGGCCTGGGTGAGGACCTGGATCACCACGTCGTGGGGGATCATGTCCTCTTCGATGATCTGCCGGACGAAGTCGAAGTCGGTCTGGGAGGCGGCGGGGAAGCCGACCTCGATCTCCTTGAATCCCATGCGGACCAGCAGGTCGAACATCTTGACCTTGCGGTGGGCGTCCATGGGGTCGATCAGTGCCTGGTTGCCGTCGCGGAGATCGACGGCGCACCAGCGGGGGGCCTCGGTGATGGCCTGGTCGGGCCAGGTGCGGTCGGTCAGGCGTACGGGCTGGTAGGGCTCGTACCGGCCCACCGGCATGCCACTGGGTCGTTGCCGCGGATAATCGCTCACGGTCGTGTGCTCCTCGTGCTCTTCGTCGGGGCCTCGTCGAGATGGCCGACGCGCATGACACGCTCCGCGGCGAGGGAGCCGGCCTAGGAAAGGCCCCCGCCGCGGCACATAAGGAGCAGGCCACGCAGCACGTTATGGAGGTTAGCAGATGCGCCGGTGAAGCCGTGCGGGTCGGCGGGCTAGAGTCCGAAGAGACGAGGAACAGGGGGCGATCATGAAAGACGACGACATCCTGACCCGCATCAACGGCCTGATCGCCGAGGAGCACGAGCTGCGCGCCAGGCTGGCGGCCGGCGAGGTGTCCGCCGAGGACGAGAACGACCGGATCGTGTCGCTGGAGCGCGCGCTCGACCAGTGCTGGGATCTGCTCCGCCGGCGGCGCGCCCGCCGGGAGTTCGGTGAGGACCCGCGCGACGCCGCGCCCCGGCCGATCGACGAGGTCGACTCCTACCAGCAGTAGCCGCCCGGTGATGACGGCGCCGCAAAACGGTCGGCGCCGCCGGGGGCATATGGGATTGCCTATACCCCATGTCGATTCTGCATGTCGATAATGCGGGCGGCGCGCTCGCCGACGGCTACTACTCGGTGTATCGGGCGGCGCACGAGATCGACGATCCCGGTCCGCTGTCCTCGCCCCGGCATTTCCGCATGTGGGCCCTGGTCGGCTGGGACGACGACGCCGAGGCGTACGTCCACGTCCGCGATGGCATCGTGACCGGCGGATACACGCTGGCGCTGCCCGAGCGGGACAACGCGCACCGGGCGCTGATCCCGAAGATGGTCGTCGCCCCGGGGAGCCGCCGCCGGGGCGACGGTTCGGCGCTGCTCGCGCACGCCACCGAACAGGCGCGCGCCGCGGGCAGGCGGACGTTGGTCGCCGAGGCCGCGGCGGCGGGCGGCCCGGGGGCCGCGTTCGCGCAGGCCCACGGGTTCACCGCCGCCACCACCGTGATCCGCCAGGTCCTCGACCTGCGTACGGCCGACCGGGCCGCCTTCGAGTCCGCGCGCGATCTCGCGGCCCGCCACACCTACGGCTACGAACTGGAGGCCTGGCGAGGCGCGGCCCCCGAACGGCTGCACGCCGACCTCGCCCTGCTGAACGCCGGGATGAACGACGCGCCGACCGGCGACCTCGATATCGAGGACGAGGTGTGGGACGCCGCCAGGGTAGGCGGGCTGGAGCGGCGGCTGCACGAAGCGGGGGCCGGTGGCAGAGCCGTCATCGCCAGGCACGCCGCCACCGGCGCGCCCGCGGCCCTCACCAGGGTCCTCTTCGACGACGACGGCGCGGGCGGGTGGGGCCGGCAGAGTGACACCGTGGTGCTGCGCCCGCACCGCGGGCACCGGCTCGGCATGCTGCTGAAGACGGCCAACGCGCTGACCATGCTGGACGAGGAGCCCGCGGTACACCGGCTGATCACCTGGAACGCCACCTCGAACGCGCACATGCGGGCCATCAACGAGGCGCTGGGGTTTCGCCCGCTCGACACCTGGCACGAGTGGCAGAAGACGATCTGAGCGGACCGGCCGCCGACATGAATATGCCCTCGTGGGGCGGGAGAGGTGTGGTAGTCCCGCCCCACGAGGGGTGCCGGTCAACGGGCCACGGGCGGTGGCCGGGCAGGAACCGGCATTGAAGGGGCCCTGGCCGGGGCACTGGAGGGGCGGCCTCCGGCCCAGGGCCACTGTCGATCTCCTACCGTCGGGCTCTCGCCGTCAGGCTTTCAGCGTCAGGACGCGCTCCACAGAGCCGGCACGTTCGGCGGCTCCCAGCCGGGAAGCGACGTGTGCGACTGGAGGCAGCGGTAGGTCGTGCCGCCGTAGGTCACGGTCGCGCCCGCGCTGTAGGAGGTGTAGGTCTTCCAGGTGCCGCCGGGCGGGTCGGTCGGACCACCGGTCGGGCTGGTCGTGGGGCTGCCCGTCGGGCCGGGGCCGTCGCTGTCGGCGAGCTGGAGGCCGTAGACCTGCAGGGCCTCGTTGACCGGCTGGAAGTAGGTGGTGCCACCGCTGCTGCAGTTGCCCGAACCACCGGAGGTCATGCCCTGGGCCTGGTCACCGGAGTAGAACGAGCCGCCGGAGTCACCGGGCTCGGCGCACACGTTGGTGCGGGTCACGCCGGAGACGGTGCCCTGCGGGTAGGTCACGCTGGTGTTGAGCTGCTGGACGCTCCCGCAGTGGTTCTGCGTGGTGGAGCCGGAACGGCAGATCCGCGTCTGGGGCTGCGCGACGGTCGAGCCGTTGATCGTCACGATGCCGGCGTTGTAGGCGTTGACGATGCCGCGCGGCACCCACTGGCTGTTGACCTCGACCCAGGCGTAGTCGTTGCCGGGGAAGGAGGAGCCGCGGAACGTGCCCTGCGCCTGGCGGTTGACGCCCGTGGTGCTGGCGCCGGTGCTACCGCAGTGGCCGGCGGTCACGAAGCCGCCCTGCGAGCCGGCCTTGGTCACCGAGAAGCCGACCGAGCAGCGGCTGCTGGAGCCGATGTAGTAGGCGTCGCCGCCGCGTACGTCGGCGTACAGGGCGGGCCGCTCGCTGGACTTGACGACGTCGACGAGGCTCGCGTCGATGCCGGCGGCCTTGATCTTGGCCTTCGCCTTGGCGGGGTTCGGGGTGCGCACGACGACCCGGTTGGTCTGGACGTCGGCGCCCCACGAGGTGGCGATCTCGGCGTTGTTGCTCAGCGCCCGGTCCAGGGAGACCTTGGCGGCGTCCAGCGTGGCCAGGGAGTGCTGGACCACCTTCGGCTCGGCCCCGGCCTCACGGATGACGGAGGACTGCGCGGCGTCGGTGGTCGCCACCACGAGGGAGGCGAGCGGGCCGGTGACCCAGGTACCGGCATAGGCGCTACCGAGCCGGCCGCGGAGCAGGGGTTCGAGCTGACCCGCCGCCAGTTCGTTGGCGATGCGCAACTCGGCCTGCTGCGTGGTGAGCCCGAGGTCCTTCTTGGTCTGTTCGATGTATTGGGGGGAGGGATCCGAGGCCGCCGCGGCGGCCGCCTTGACCTGTGCATAAACGGACGCCGGAGCGGCCGGGGCGGGGGCGGGCTCCGGTGCTCCCGCGCCGCCGGCCGCGGCGAAGGCGATGGCCGGAGCGGCCACCAACGTGAGAGCGAGCGTGATGCCCGCCGTCACGGCATTACTGCGGAGCATGTATCTCTCCTTGTGTCGGGGGGTGCGCCGTTAACGTAACGGTCAAGACACGAGGAGCGGCCCTATCAGTTGGAACCTATTACACCGTTATGTGCATCCGTCTATACCGCGACGTTATGGAAAAGTGTGGGGTACTCGCTTTCAGGGCCGCGATGTCAGTTTTTGGGACAGTGACCTGGTCCCGGCCTCGATATCAGGCCGGGTCCGGGCATGCCGCCCCCCCAAAGCCAAGGAGATCACAGTGGACGCCGAGCACACCGGCGCTGAGAGGGACCCGAGCGGGAAGGACGGCAAGGTCATCTCGCGGAAGACCCTGCTGAGGGCCGCCGTCATGGCCGCGCCTATCCCCCTCCTGGTTCCCCAGATTCCCGCACTGGCCCGCAGCATGGCCCCCGGGCAGAGCCTGGAGCCAACGCCGTACTGCCAGGAACCCGAAGACCGCACCCCCGCGCAGACCGAGGGCCCCTACTTCAAGC
Source organism: Spongiactinospora gelatinilytica (assembly GCF_003236385.1). Classification (GTDB taxonomy): domain Bacteria; phylum Actinomycetota; class Actinomycetes; order Streptosporangiales; family Streptosporangiaceae; genus Spongiactinospora; species Spongiactinospora gelatinilytica. The sequence continues at coordinate 2,830 of NZ_POUA01000339.1, read as the reverse complement.
CGAACTCCCCGCGGCGCAGCACGCTGCCGGGCAGCGGCACCCGGCTCGTCGTCAGCGGTTACGTGTTCAACCTGGCCTGCCAGCCGCTGGCCAACGTGCTGATGGACTTCTGGCAGGCCGACAACAACGGCAACTACGACAACGTCGGGTACACCTTCCGCGGGCACCAGTTCACCAACGCCCAGGGCTACTACAACCTGACCACGATCATCCCTGGCCTGTACCCGGGCCGCACCCGGCACATCCACGTCAAGGTCCAGGCCCCTGGCCGTCCGGTCCTGACCACCCAGCTCTACTTCCCGGGTGAGCCGCGCAACAACACCGACACGATCTTCGACCCGCGCCTGCTGATGAACGTGCAGCCGGGTACGGCGACGTTCGACTTCGTGCTGAACATCGCCGGTCAGCCGACCAGCTCTCCGACCGGAAGTCCCACCGGCAGCCCCACCGGAAGTCCCACCGGCGGACCGACCGGCGGACCGACGACGTGGGCGGCCGGCACGGCCTACTCCTCCGGCGCGACGGTCACCTACAACGGTTCGTCCTACCGCTGCCTGCAGGCCCACACCGCGCTGCCGGGCTGGGAGCCGCCGAACGTCCCCGCCCTGTGGGCGCGCGCGTGAGCCGGTTGCCCTGATCCTCCGCCGCCCGCCGTACCCGCCTGGGGTCACGGGGCGGCGGGCGGACGGCCTTCGCAGCGCGGGTCCGGCGCCACCGGGAGCGGATCGGGCGCCAGCCACGAGATCATGCTCTGCTCGACGTACCAGTGGTGCAGATGGACCCGGCTGCGGGGCACATCTCCCGGCTCCGGGCACAGGACCCGGGAGAGCAGCAGGTCGTTGCCGAAGAAGCGGACGGCCCCCGAACGCTCCAGCACACTCGTCATCTGCTCGTCGTTGGCGATCACGTAGCCGACCACGACCTCGCGCCCCGCGGGCCGGTCCGCCTCGGGCGCGGCCGGCACGGTGACCTCCATCGCGCTCAGCGGCAGGATCGGTACCCGGAGTACCACGACGCCCGCGACCAGCGGCAACAGTACGGCCAGCGCGATCGCCGCCCCGTGCGCGATCAATCCCGCCGAGAGGCGCGGCACCGGCCCGGTGAGCAGCGGCGCGATCCCCGGCGGCACCGCCAGCAGAATGAACGTCGGCAGGTCGCGTTCCGCCCAGGCCAGCGCGATGGCCGGGGACACGATGGCGTACACGAGCACCGCCGCCAGGAGCGGGACGACCACGCACACCGCGTCGACCAGCGTGCCGCGCGCCGGAAAGCGGTCGCGGACGGTCAGCCCGGCCGCCGAGAACGCCAGCGTGGCCAGCGCCGGCAGGAACCGGAGCTGCCAGCCGAGCATGGCCACCAGCACGGCCAGCACCACCACCCAGTCGGGCAGCCGGTCGGCGATCCGCACCAGCCAGGAGGACCGCCCGGTGCTGACCCGGTACAGCAGGCCGAGCACCCGCCCCGCCAGGACCACCACCGGGACCACCCAAACGGTGGTCAGCAGCACGACGCTGAGCATCCCGAGGGGGCTGACGTGCTGCACGAGCAGCAGCAACGTCTGGGTGTCCTGACGACCGGCCCACCACAGGCGCAACACGAGCAGCGCCACGGGGAACGCCGGCAGCACCGCCAGCAGCCACTCCTGGTTCCGCGCCCGCCGGTAGACCGGCTTACGCCCCGCCGCTCCCCCGCCGCGCGCGCCCTGCCGCTCCACCGGCTAGCACACCTGGGCCGAGGTGTCGCGTTCCCAGGGCCAGCGGCGGACCTTCGGCACCTTCGGGCACGGCTGACGGTCGCCGGCGATGTCGATGCCCTGGTTGGCGGGCATCAGCGGCCGGATGTGCCGGTCGTAGGCGTCCTCGTACCGGCGGTTGCCGGGATCGGCCAACGAGCGGTAGAGCGCCAGGTCCACCAGCGTGCGCAGGGCGGTGTTCGTGCCGCTGTTGACCGCCCAGCGCTCGCTCGCCTCCAGGCCGACGTCGTGGTGGCGCAGCCGCCCGCCGGCCTCCTTGACGAACCCCGCCATGATCGCGGCGTCGGTGCTCACCGCCTCGTACTTTCCGGCGAGGAGCCCGTTCATGCACTGTTCGATCCGGTTCACGCCGGTCACCTTCGCGCCGGTGCGCTCCAGCGCGGTCGGTAACGCGTTCTCCAGCGCCCTCTGGGAGGTGGAGGTGCCGAGCGTGCACACCTTCTTGCCGTTGAGCTGCGACAGGGAGGTGACCTCGCCGTCGTAGTCGTCCTTGGTCACCACGGACTGCTCGGTGAGCAGGTAGGGAGAGGAGAACCCGATCGTGGGATCCTCCTCCCGCTCCCGCGTGATGCTGAAGGTGGCCACCACCAGGTCCACATCGACGAACTCGCCGAGCTTGTTCCTGGCCCGCTTCCTGGCGCGGTCCTCGGTCTCGATGGCCAGGAACTCCACCTGGTTCTTCCCGAACCCGAGGTCTTCCGCGATCATCAGCGCGATGTCGATGTCGAAGCCCGAGTAGGTACCGGACTGCGGATCGCGCAGCGCGATGCCCGGAGTGTCATCCTTCACGCCGATCCGCAGCGTCTGCTTGTTGGTCAGCTTGGCCAGCTCGCGCAACTCGGCCTCGGTCGGCGGTCCGGTGTTCCACACGATCCAGCCGCCCGCCACCAGCGCGGCCGTGAGCGCCACCAGCCAGCCGTACAGCCTGAACCTGCGCGCCCTGCGCCGCCGCCTGAGCCGGGCCTCCTCTGCGGCGGCACGTTCCACTTCCGCCGCCGACTGCTCGGCCGCCCCCGGCCCTGGCTCCGGCTCTGTGGCGGTCACCGGCGGCTCCCCGGACGGAACGGCGGGCGGTAA
>NZ_POUA01000338.1 GCF_003236385.1 Spongiactinospora gelatinilytica | reverse complement strand
GGCAGGGGCCGGTCGGCGACGCCGCTGGGGGCGCGAGGGCCCGGACTCGAACCAGGCGGCCCCGTCCGGTCCCGGCTCAGCGGTGGACGGGCGCGGGCCCGGCGGCCGGTTCGGGGCGACGGCCACGGCCGCGGTGCCGAGCGCGCGCAGCACCCGCCCGCCGGTACGCGCGACCGCCGCGTGGTCCGTCTCGGACGGTGGGCCGGCGACCGCCTCCGTCTCGGCCAGCAGGGCGGAGGGCAGCAGCACGATCGCGGTGGTCCCGTCGTACGGCGAGCGCCGCAGCATGATCTTGATGCCGTGCCGGGCCGCCAGCCGGGACACCACGAACAGGCCGAGCCGGTCGCTGTCGGCCAGGTCGAACTCCGGCGGGGTGGCGAGCCGGGCGTTGAGGTCGTCGAGGGTGGCCTGGTTCAGGCCGAGCCCCCGGTCCTCGATCTCCAGCGCGAATCCGTTGGCCGCCGTCATGCTGCGGATCTGCACCATCGTGTCCGGGGGCGAGAAGACGGCGGCGTTCTCCACCAGCTCGGCGACCAGGTGGATCACGTCGGTGACGGCCGCGCCCGCCAGCAGCGGGGCGTTCGGCATGGGGGCGATGGTGACGCGGGTGTAGTCCTCGACCTCCAGCACCGCCGAGCGTATGACGTCGAACACCGGCACCGGGTCGCGCCACCGGCGCGCGGGGGCCGAGTCGGACAAGATGATCAGGTTCTCCGCGTGGCGTCGCATGCGGGTGGTCAGGTGGTCGAGCTTGAACAGATCCTCAAGGATCTCCGGCTCCTCCACCCGGCGTTCCATCGTGTCGAGCAGCGCGAGCTGGCGGTGCAGCAGCGCCTGGTTGCGCCAGGCCAGGTTGAGGAAGACCTGGGAGACGCCCTTGCGCAGGGTGGCCTGGCCGACGGCGGCCTCGACCGCGGTACGCCGTACCGCCGAGAACGCCTGCACCACGCGGTCAACCTCGGCGGTGTCGGCGCGGTCGGGGGCGGGCGCCTCGGTGGCGGGGTCCACGTCGTCGCCGCGGCGCAACCGCTCCACCAGCCTGGGGAGCCGCTGCTCGGCCAGTTCCGTCGCCGACGCCTGCAACCGCCGCAGCTCGACGATCAGCGAACGGCCGAACCGGAAGGACAGCACGATCGACACGACCACGGCGGCCAGGCCCAGCAGCACGACGAGGCCGGCCCGCCAGTAGGCCGCGGTCTTCTGCGCCTGCGTCTCGGCCATGACGCGGACCAGTTCGCGCTGGGTGCCGCGGTTGATCACGTCGAGCATGTGGCCCGCGTCGCTCTTCCACCGGGCGGGGTCCACCGGCGGCGCGTAGCCGCTTGTGTCCCATGCGAACAGCTCGTCCTCGGCCGCGAGCAGCCGCTTGTAGGGGCCGCTGCGGACCAGTTCGTCGAGGTTCGCCCGCAGTTCGTGGCTCGCGTCGCGCTCGGCGTTGGCGAAGATGGTCCGGCGGCTGTTGAACGCGGCCACGAACGCGGCGCGGTCGATGGGGGTCATCTTGTTGCGCACGATCGTGCTGGTGATGATCGCATGCTCGCGGCCCAGGTACTCGGCGCTCGAAGTGTAGGCCGCCATGCCGCGCACCGCGCGGTAGGCCGACACCTCGACCGGCGGCGTCTGGTCGCCCAACTGCTTGTTCGCGACGTCGATCAGGTCGTCGTAGGCGGTGATGATCTTTATCGGCGGGGTCAGCCCGCCCGAGTCGGCGGAGGCGCGCAGCGCCTGGAGTCCGTCCAGCGCCCGTACCAGGGCCTGTACCTGGGCCGGGGTCTCCGTGCCCGCCGACTCCAGGTCCAGCGTGCCGATCACGTCGCGCAGCCGCTCGGCCTTGCCGTCGGTGACCCGCCGCTGCTCGGCCAGCGGCGCGTGGGAGGCGGTACCACGCGGCGCCTCCGCGGACAGCTGGCGCTCCCGCTGCAACTCGACCATCAGTTGCAGCACCGGCGAGCCGGTGGCCTCCCAGCGATCCTGCGCCTGCGAGACCGTGGCGATCTCCGCGAGGCTGGAGTACGTGATGAATCCCCACAAGGCGACCATGGAGATCAACGGCAGGAGCAGAATCCGGAGCAGCTTGGACCGAATCGGCGGGGGCGAACTCATCCATCATGTCCAATTGCTCGTGGTGGTGCGGCCGGGCGGTCGTGAGCCCTGAGCCGCCCCCGACACTGCCCGCTACGGCTGGTGCCTATGGTGCGTCCACTATGCCGATGGGGCACATGCACTTCAAGCGACCTATGTGAACAAACAAGGGAATTGTTCTGTCTGAGCGCGTGTGTGTACACCGTGAGTGACCATAGTGCCCAACTTCTCACACACAGTGATGATCGACCGGCGCGGTACGCTCCGCCGGCCGGTGGGTCTCGTTCAGCCGGTACGGCGCCAGGTCGCCGCCATGATGATCAGGCCGCCGAAGACGAAGGTGAGCGCCTCAATGCTCGGCGCCAGATCGTCCGGTGTGCTGGTGACGGGTGAAGATGTCCAGGAGCACGCCGATGGGCACGTCCGCCTCGGTGGGATAGCGGAAATGCCGGTCGGGATTGATCGTGTAGTGGTTGCGGCGGCCGACCCTGGAGCGGGTCAGGTAGCCCGCCTCGTGCAGGTCGGAGACGATCCCCTGGGCCGCCCGCTCGGTGATGCCGATGGCCGCCGCGATGTCGCGCAGACGGGCCTGCGGGTCGCGGGCGATCTCCAGCAGGACCCGCGCGTGGTGGGTCAGAAAGGTCCAAGAGGAGGACTGCCGGTCGGGGCTGGCGTTGGCCACGTCACATCTTCCTGCAGGGCGAAGCGGCGCGCTCCGCGGTGGCGGTGTCAGGAAAAATTATATCGGAAGCACTTTTCATGTATCATTGTTCCGACGTACGCTGGGCACCGCTAGTCAGACGTCCATCCGCGAGCAAGGGGATAACCATGGTTGTCACACGCCACACCCGTCCGCGCCGCGTGTGGACCCCGTCGGCCGACGCCGTGATCTACCTGGACGGCATCCTGCGCGTCACCTACACCCCCGCACCACGTGGCGGCCGAGTCCTCCTGGTCGGCGAACTCGACGCGACCAACATCTCGGCGGTCGCCCCCCTCTTGGCGCACGCCAGCGCCGAGGACACCCTGACCATCGATGTCGGCCTGCTGGAGTTCGTCGATATGGCGGGGCTGCGCATGCTGACCGGCCTGTGCCGCGACGGCGCGGCCCACCTCACCAACGTCCCGACCGGCATGCGCCGCATCCTCGCCCTCCTGCCCGAAGCCGAGGCCGCCGACCTCCTCCCCGACTGCGCCTATTCGCCTGCCTGAGCGGATCGAGCGGGCGGCCACCCTCGGTGAGCGCGACCGTGCATGGATGCGCGAACGCCTGACGGTGTGCATGAGATTCCTGACGATCCCCTCGCCCGCTGCGGCGGCGGGTTGAGTCGGAGTGGCAGGGCACCCAACAGGGATCAGACGGGTGTCAATTGCAGGAACGATCCGGCGAGCATGCGCATCCACCCCGAGGTGGCCCGCCACACCACGTCGTCCACGTACAGGACGCTTCCTGTGGCGTGACCTGCCTCGGTCTCCATACCGATCTGTACGTACATTTCGGCCGTGCCGGGCGGGGCTGTGCCGGTCACCTGGTGCTGGACCCAGGTGGCGGCGGAGACCGGCCGCTCGTGGGGAACCCCAGGCGGCGAGGCGTCACCACATGGCCCGGATTCGAGGTCGGTCACATCCGATCAACGTCGCCGAGCCGGTGCTGCGGCTCGCCGAGCACGTGCAGGCGACCCGCGTCCAGCAGAGGCCCGGCCGGCGTCGGCAACGCGCCGCCTTCTTGGTCGCTTCCCCGGATAAGCGAGTTCGTAGACCCTGTCGTGCTCACTGTCACGGACAGTCATGATCTGTTCGCCGAGCTCGGCGGCGTTGTCCCTGGCCCTTTCGCGGGCGGCGTCGGAGTTCGCGGGCTTAAGATCCTCCACGGTCGCTTTCATCGCGTCGGCGACTACCTTGACTGCCCTGGCCACCTCCGGGTAGCCCGTCCACCTCGGCGGGCGCGCCACAGGCTCCTCCCCAGAGTCGGCGCCGCCCTCGCCCCGGCCGGGCGTGCCGGTGAGCTCGCTGGCCTTCTCCATCTCACGGATCGTCGAGTCGAATCTCGAATCGTCGAACTCATCCATCTTCAGGTCGATGGCCGCCTGGAGGGATTCCTTGTCGAACTGGATCGCCGCGGGGGCTCCGCTGTATTCGCCTTGTCCGTCCGGGCTGCCGGCGAAGACGGTGGCGTAGGGCAGCAGGTTCCGGAACGTCAGGTAGGCCTCGATCGACTCCTCGGGGGACTCGGCCGCCATGACGTCCGTCGCCGCGTCGAAGATGTCGGAGACCTGCCCGCCCTTCAACTGGTCGGTGGGCAACAGGACGGCGAGCTTCGTCATCAGCTCGCCTTTGAGGGCGGTGACCGTCTCCTCGCGGAGTTTCTGCGCGATCCCCTCCTCGTGGTAGGTGGCCAGCATCTGCTTCACCGCATCGACCTCGGTTATCCAGGCCGTCGTGTGTGCGCCGTGGCCCACGACCCCGCGCGGCGCGGTGGGCCTGCCCTGGACGGCGAGCGTGCCGTCGCTGCGGAAGGCGGCGACGAGGTCGCCGCGGAAGGCGGCGACGGCACGCTCGCTGGTGCTGGGATCGGTCATCCAGGTGTTGCCGGTGGCCGGGGTCGGCCGGGGGGCGAGGCCGGCGTGCAGTTCCTGGACCCGGTCGGTCAGTTTTTTGATCGCATCTGAGCGGGCATTCCCCAGGCCGGACAGGTGGTCGTGGAGCCTTTTCGCGGCGGCGGCGGCCGGGTCGGATCCGAGGAAGTCCGACTTCTTGACGGCGGTGGGGTATGCCTGGCCCACGGTCCTTTGGTGCTCGTACAACAGGTGGGCGAGGATGTGAGCGCCGTCCTGGATCGCGTTGGCCAAGTCGTCGGTGGGCGACTCGTTCCGGGCATCTTCGCCGGAGGTCTGATTCAGATCCTCATTGTGTTCCTTGGACCGGTCGGGGGCCCTGGGCGGCACTTCGGATGGCGCTTCCCGCAGAGACCGCACGGTCTGGGTGGTTCGCGTTGTCATATGCCGCGTCTTCCGGTAGCCGGTGTCCCGGTCGGCGCTGTGCTCCGTATTCTTGGCGATCGTCTTGTTTTCGGCGAGTCTCGATGGCTCGCGGCTTGTGAGCTCCCGCTTGCCGCGCTTCTTCGGCGGCTCCACGTCAGGGGCCACGGTGCCCGGGCTCTCGTCCTTCCCCTTCGGCGCGACGACGCTTACGACGCCGGCCGCGCGGACCGCCGCCTCCATCGAGAACAGCTTCCACAGATTCTCGCGCGTCCCTTCTTGCTCGCCCGGTAAGAGCGTCTTCTCCGGCTGCTTCTCGACTTCCCGCACGGCGGTGCGTGCCGCGCCCTCCCCCGCCCCCGTCGAGCCCCGCGCCTTTGTGGCGGGCACCGTGGCGTAAGGGAGGAGGTTGCGGTAGGCGAGGTGGTAGCCGATCGCCTCCGACAGCAGCCTGGCCGCGTGGACGGTGGGATCCCGGTCCACCTCGTTCCGTCCGTCCAGCGCGGCGTCGGCCTTGTTGAGCAGGTCGTCCACCTGGCGGGCGTAGGTTCGGAGGGGCTCCTCGCGCTTGTCGCGGTCGTCGGATTCCAGGGTGTTCCACAGCTTCATGCCGAGCGAGGTGTCGTCGTCCCTCCACGCCTGGGCCTCCTGCTGCCTGGCGCGCAGCTGGTGCACCGCCTCCTTGACCGGCTTGCCATGCACGAGGGCGTGGACGGAATCGCGGACGCTCGTCCATGAGCCGGTGTGGTCGCCCATCCGGTTGCCGAACAGCGAGGGCGTGCGGGTGTTGCCGAACTTGATTCTCTCGATCTTGTTGTCCTTAACGGAGACGCGCGGCACGAGCTTGACCTGCTGGACGGCGCGCGGAGGCGCGCCGGGCTCCTCGCGGGCCGAGGCGGACCGGCTGCGCTTGTCCGCCTTGGGAAGGATCGGCGAGCCGGAACGGGGCGGCGAGCCGGCATGGCGGCCTTCGGTCCGGATGCGGCGCACCTCTCGCGTACGTTCGTTGATCGGCCGACTTCTCTTCACTCCGGGCATCGAGACCTGCCTCGTCGGGGGATCGCTCGGTAGATGGTGCAGGCAGACAGCGGTCGTCGTCGTAGCGCAGGTCGAACAGTCCGCCGGCCGGGCCGCCGGTCGCCGCACAGGCTCGCGGGCGGCGATCCTTCACTCACCATGCTCGTCTCCCGCAAGCGACTCCGGAACGGCGCCTCATGATCCCGAAGATGAACAAACCCGTCTACTTACCACAAAGGCAGATCTCACCCCCCATTGCCTCCGACACAAAAGCCGCGCGAACAGTGGGTACCGGTCGGGTTCGAGGACTGATCTTCCGAACGGGGGCGGGTCGGTCACACGATGATGAACTCCCCGCCCGGCCACGCGGGGGTGTCGCATCGTAGGACGGTGACCTCTCCCCCTGCTCCCGGCGGTGAACCCTCGCCGCCCGCCGAGCCGACCCCTCCGCCCGCGCGCCGCGACGACGGCACGCCGTACACGCCCAAGGGGTCGGGCCTCGCGCCGATCAGACGCGTTCTCACGCTCTCCCTAGCAGGAACGGTCCTTCTCAGCGCCGCATTGCTGGCGGGGTCACTATGGCTGCTGGGCTTCCCTGGCGTGGTGATCGAAAAGGGCGGGCTGCCGCTGGCCCGACTGCTGGATCTGGTCAAGCTCACATTGGGGGTGGTGGCCGGTGTCGGCGGGATGATCGCCCTGGTCGTGGCCTACCGCAGGCAGAAACTCGCCGAGGCCGCCCACGACCTCGCCGAGATAGGCGAAAACCGGGCGCAGTTGGCGGAGCAGCGAGCCCACCGGGCGGAGCAGCGGGAAGCGACCAAGCTCCACAACGACCGCTTCGGTGCCGCGGCCGGGCAACTCTTCCATGACTCCCCGGCGGTGCGGCTGGCCGGTGTCCACGCGATGGCCGGGCTGGCAGATGACGCACCTACTAGGGAACTTCGGCAGACGTGCATCGACGTGCTTTGTGCGTATCTGAGGATGCCGTACTCGCCACAGCCGCCCAACGGTGCGCCGGAGTCTGACCGACTGGCCTCTGCCGCGCTACGCGAGGTTCGGCACACCATCATCCGCCTCATCGGTGCCCACCTCCGTGACGGTGCCTCCGCTTCCTGGCAGGGGTACGACTTCGATTTCACCGGCGTTGTCTTTGATGGCGGCGACTTCTCCGGCGCGGTGTTCCCCAGCGGCACGGTGTCCTTCAAGGGCGCGGTGTTCTCCGGCGCCATAGTGTCCTTCAAGGGCGCGGTGTTCACCGGCGCCATGGTGCTGTTCGGCGACGCTATATTCTCCGGCGGCGGGGTGTCATTCGCCGACACAGTGTTCTCCGGCGGCATGGTGCTGTTCGGCGGCGCGGAGTTCTCCGCAGGCACGGTGCTTTTCGCCTACGCGGTGTTCTCCGGCGGCATGGTGCGCTTCACTAAGGCGGCATTCTCCGGCGGCTCGGTGGTCTTCAACCGTGCGGAGTTCTCCGGAGGCGAGGTGTCGTTCGCCAAGGCGGAGTTCTCCCACGGCATAGTGCATTTCAACGGCGCGATGTTCTCTGGCGGCGCGGTACGGTTCAACGGCGAAATGTTCTCTGGCAGCGCGGTACGGTTCAACAGCGCGGATTTCAGCGGCGGCGTGATGGACTTCGCCAGCGCGGTGTTCTCGCGCGGCATAGTGCACTTCAACGATCCGGCGACCTGGTCGGAGCCTCCGTCCGGACTCCCGTTCCCGCCGCCGGAAGGGCTATCGCTGCCGCCTGGGTGGGTGCCTAGCGCGCCGAAAGCCTCAGCGGAGGACTAGATGCTCACCCGCTGCCTTGCTGTTTGACGGGCCGTAGCCGTTTTGCTTCGGGGAGGGTGAGCCGGTCTACGGCGGCGCGGCGTTGGCGGCCGGGGCGGCGGTCGTAGCGGGCGGTGGTGGCCGGGGTGGAGTGGCCGGCGAGGTCTTGGGCGGTGGCGAGGTCTACGCCGGCGTCGAGGAGTTCGCCGATGAACGTGCAGCGGAAGTCGTGAGGGGTCGCGTTCTTCACTTCAGCCTGGGCGATGCGCTTACGCAAAATCTTCCGTACGGCCTGGCCGCTCATCCGGGGATGGGTGCCGACGGGGCCGGTGCGGGCCCGGCCGCCCTTGTACAGGCCCGGGAACAGCGCGCCGGGGGCGGTGCCGCGGACTCCAAGCCAGGCTTCGACGCGGGCGGCGGCATCCTCGGTGATGAACACCTGACGCTCCTTGTCCCGCGGCGTCGATGGCCTTGGCGGTCTTGGCGTCGGCGTCCGGCGTCCGGCGTCAGGTGGGAGTACACCGAGCTGGTGATGGTGGCGTTGGCGTGCCCGAGCCGCTTGGACACCTGTTCCAGGCCCACTTCAGGAATGGCGTTGCTGGCGTGAGAGTGCCGCATCTC
>NZ_POUA01000337.1 GCF_003236385.1 Spongiactinospora gelatinilytica | reverse complement strand
CCAGTTCCCGGTAGGCCCGGCCGACCGTGTTGATGGCCAGGCCGAGGTCCGCCGCGAGGTTGCGGATGGTCGGCAGCCGGGTGCCGACGGCCAGCGTACGGTCCTGGATCTGCCGGGCGAGCTGGGCCCGTAGCTGCTCGAACGGCGGTACCGGCGAAGCCGCGTCAATGACGATCATCGGAGGCTCATGGCCCGCCGGGCGACCGTCGCGCTTGACGCCGTCTTGAAACGGAGCACGACGCTCGCGGTCAGGCTCAGGACCAGGTAGGCGACCGCGGCGGCCCCCCACCAGCCGGGCGCGGCGCCGAACATCAACACCATGGGCAGCGACGACTGCACGTTCGGCGTGGTGAGGTCGCGGGCGTCCTCGACGCGCATGATGACGTCGGCGGTCAGCGAGTCCTCGTCCTCCGCCACGACCGGGCGCCGCAGCAGGTGGCGCAGTTGCATGGTGAAGATGGCCGTGGCGCCGAGCTGGCCGATCAGCACGACGACGGCCAGTTGCCGCACGGTGGGGTCGGGAATGGCCAGCGCGCTGCCGGGCAGCGCCATGGCGCCGGCGAACGCGGCGACCACGAAGACGGTGTACGGCCGGCCGAGCACGGCCCGCCGGCCGAGCCGGATCGGATGGGCGACCCTGCGGGGCAGCGCCGCGCCCGCCCGCCGGTCGACGCGTCGCACCCACCGGTCGAGCAGCGCCTGCGCCAGCAGCAGCCCGATCACCAGCGTGGTAAGGGCCAGCAGCGGCAGCGGGCGGCGCGCCTGGGGACCGTCGAAGACGGGCCTGGCGGCGAGGGCGCTCGCGACGATCAGCACGGCCGGGGTGAGCTGGGCGACGAGGCGGACGCGTCTGCGCACCGCCAGCCGGGCGGCCAGCAACGGGGTCGGGCGGGCGCCGGTCAGGCCGTGCTGGGCCAGCCAGTGGCCCGCCAGCCGAAGATCTACCGCACGCGCCGGCGGACCGGCGGCCGGTGACGATTCATAAGCCACAACAGCTCCTTTGTCGCAACGCTTGTATTAAGAGGATGAGTCATAGGTTGCGACAAAGTCAAGCCAAGGTCGTACATCCAACTCTGTTGCTCCGTAAATACGGAATCACGTAGCATGATCTTATGCTGGAGGACCGGATGACCGAACTGGAAGAACGGATGGCGCGCCTGGAGGCCGCCCAGCGGTCCGAACGACCGCGTGGACGCGGGCCGCGGGCACCGCTGGAAGTGCTGGAGCACCTGCGGGACAATATCGGCGAGGAGCACGCGCGGGCCGGCAGGTCCGGTGCCGTGACATACGCGGGCGCGGCCCGCCTGAACGATCGCGACTACCTGTGGGTCAGAGAGCATGCGGTCCCCGACCTGGCGGAGGCGGACTGGACGGTCGCGGCCCGGCTGCTGGAATGCCTCGGCAGCCCGTCCCGGCTCGCGCTGCTGACCGCCCTGCTCGACGCGCCGCGCACCAGCAGGCAACTCCAGGAGGCGCTGGGCGAGACCTCGACCGGGCATCTCTACCACCACCTGCGCGATCTTCAGGCGACGGGCCTGCTGGTGCAGCGGCGGCGGGGGACCTACGAGCTCGCCCCGCACACGGTCGTGCCGCTGCTCGCGATCATGGCGGTCGCGCTGGACCTGGGTGAGGGCGCGGCGGGCGAGACGGACCCGGAGACGGGCGCGTGACCGTCCCGTGGTTAAGCCGCCACGCGTCCATCCGGCGGGCGTGGCGCGCGTGGCAGCGCGGTGACGTGGACGAGTGCGAGTGCCTCGCCCGTACCGTCCCCGCTCCCGCACGCGATCGGCTGCTGTTTCTCACCAGCTACGCCAAGGGCGGCTACGAGCAGGCGCTGGACCACTACGCCGCCCTCCCCCACCCCCCTCGCGAGCTCGACGAACCCGTCGCCGACGCCTGGCTGCACCTGGACCGGCCCGACAGGGCCGTCGAGCACCTGCGACGGCGCGGCCGCCCCAAGGACGCCCGGTCAGAGCTTCGGGCACGGCGGCCGCTGGGCGTCACCCTCGGCACGACCACCGTGGTGCCGTTCATCGACGACGAGCTCCGGCCGTACCTGCCCGGCCTGACCGCGACGCTCAACGGCGTCGAGACCAGCGTGCGCATCGACACCGGCGGGACGTTCGTCGTGATGGGCGCCGGACGGGCCGCCGAGCACCGCCTCACGACGATCGAAGGCGGCCGCGCCGACCACGGCCTCACCCGCACCCAGGTCCGCCACGGGATCGCCGAAGAACTGCGGCTGGGCACGGCGGTGCTGACCAACGTGCCCGTCGACGTACTCCCGACGCTCGACGGCGACCAGGACTTCATCCTGATCGGCACCAACGTGCTGGAGCGGTTCCTGGCCACTCTCGACCATCGAGGCCGCCGCCTGATCCTTTCGCCGCGCCGGGATCCGGCCGAGGCCGCCGCGCACACGCGCCTCCTGGCCCCCACCCGGGCCATCACCGAGATGCCCTTCTACCTGTGGGGCGACCACTACATGTTCGCCAGGGGCGGGTTCGGCCCCCGGCGCGATCTGAACTTCTTCATCGACACCGGCGTGGCCTACCTGACGCAGGACGGCGACGGCCCCCTCCGGCAGGCCGCCCTGTGGAGCACGACCGCGAACTACCGCTCATGGGGCGTACCCCGCGCGCTCGGCCTGCCGCCCCATTTCAGCAGCCCCGGGCCGCTTTCTCTGGGCGACCTTCAACAACGTGACCTGCTCCTGGCCGCCTCGTCCGTACGCAGCATGCCCTGGAGCTCCTTCGGCGGCGTACGCATCGACGGGCTGCTCTGCCTCGGCTTCCTCGGAAACTACTCCTGGACCCTCGACTTCGACCGCCGCCGCTACGTGTTCCGCTGAGGCGCACTCGAAATATCGTCCACCCTCCACCTATCCGCTGGAGGTCAGCGAAATGAACATCAGAAAGCGCATCGCAGCCTTATCCGCGACATTACTCGCCATCGCCGCTCTGTTCGTCACGGCGACCCCCGCGTACGCCGCACCCACCGACTGCAGGACCGGCAAGGACCACCAAACCGAAAACAGCGGGATCATCCGGCATATCTGCACCGGGGGCGACGGCGGCTACCTGTTCACCTACCGCGTCAAGCACCCTGACCCTCGGCGGAACGAGTGGCTATACGGCTACCAGACCTCCTGCGTGCCCGTGCCGCAGTGGCTCGAATTCCACTACGTCCTCGGCGCAAGGGAGATCACGGGAGTGGTCTACTGCTGACGTCGGCCCGGTGATCCGTTCCCCGCCGGCGGCCACGGGGGCCGTCGGCGGGTGGTCAGTCCAGGGGCGGGGCGGTCAGTCCAGGGGTGGTGTGCTATCGCGATGCCCAGGCCGAGCGAACTCCGGGAACCGGAGCCGTGGACCCGGGCCACGATCGCGGCGCTGGGCGGGAGCCGCCCGGAGTACCTCAAGGTCGACACCGAGCTGCCGATCGAACACGTCGCCGCCCTGCGACCCGACCTGATCCTGGCCACCGGCTACTACTCCATCGCCAGATTCCAGGAGCGGCTCACGCAGGTCGCCGAAGTGGTCCTGCCCCTGGCCGGCCCCAACGATCCCTGGCAGGACACCGCGGTACGGATCGGGCGCGCACTCGATCGAGAGGCGGCCGCCACGCGGCAGGTCGCCGAGACGGAGAACGCGGTGGGACGAGCTCGCGACATGTATCCCCGGCTCGCGGGCAAGACGTTCACCTTCAGCTCCTACAGTGCCACCGGCGGCTTTTGGACGAAGCATTCTTCCGAGGACGTCATCGCCCGCGGGCTGGCCGCCTATGGGATGAGCCTCGCCCCCGCCGTGGCCCGGCTGCCCCGGTCCGAGGTGCAGGGCATGTCCCCTGTCAGCAACGAGCTGGTCGATGTCCTCGACGCCAATGTGACCATCGTCGTCGCGCAGTCCGATGAAGAGCGGCGCGCCTACGAGACCGGGCCGCTGTTCGCCGGCCTCGGCTCGGTACGCCGCGGGTCCTACCTGCCCATCGACCCGGCCGACGGCAAAGCGCTGGCCTTCCCCTCGGTTCTTTCCGTACGTCATGCGGCCGGCAACGTCGTCCCCCGGCTCGCGGCGGCGATCCGATGACCCTCGCCGACGCGCACCGGCCGGCACTGCAAGGCGCCGACAACTTCAGGGACGTCGGCCGCTCGGCCGGGTTCGGCCCGCGCCCTGGGCGGCTGTACCGCAGCGGCACCTTGCAGGCGATCACTCTGGACGACACCCGCGTGCTGGCCGGGGAACCGGGCATCACGGCCGTGCTGGACCTCCGTACGGCGGAGGAGAGCACCACCTACGGACGGCCCATGCTCGGCCCCGCCACGCGCTACGCGAACGTGCCGTTGCACGACATCCACGAACTTCCGCACGGCACCGGGGATCTTCTCGCACGCATCTACCGCGAGCACCTCAGGAACGACCCGAACCTTCCCGTCGCCCTGGATCTGCTGGCCATGTTCCTCTCCCACGGGCCCACGATCAACAACGAAGAGCTTCAAAAATCGGGTGCGGCCATTCTCCGATGAGCGTGGTCTCAATCCATCGCCGCTCGAATCGATGCTCCACATCGATACTGAACAGGGAGTCTTTCGAGGTGGCCGGCAACGTCATCCCATCGGTCATCTCATCGAGCGATCCGGCCGCCAGAGCCAGCAGACCGCCAAGCGGCGCTCGCATGAAACCGACATCCGCGGGGTCGATCATCAGGCAGAAACAGTCGCCCATTCCGGGAGCGGAGGCGGCGCGTAGGAGCGTGCGGTCCTCGCAAGGATCGCCGCCATCATGTGCCTGTTACTCGCGAGCGGCCTGCCGGCCCCCGGCATGGCCCAGGCCGCTCCCGGTCCAAGTAAGATCGACAAGGCCGTCCAGGCCCGGCTCGACACGGCCGGCAAGGCCACCTTCCTGGTCTACCTGAAGGGCGACGCCGATCTCGGCCCCGCCCGGCGGGCCGTCGCCAAGAGCGACAAGGCGACGCTGGTCTACCGGGCCAAGACCGAGCGGGCCGCCGCCTCCCAGGCGAACCTGCGCAGGCTGCTGAAGTCCGAGCACGCCGACTTCACCGCGTACTGGATCGTCAACGCCGTGAGCGTGACCGCCGACAGCGAGCTGACGGCCGAGATCGCCAAGCTGCCCGAGGTGGAGCGCATCACGCCCATCGCCCTCCTCCCGCTGCCCAAGCCCATGCCCGGCCGGGCCAAGGCACAGGTCAACGCCGTCGAATGGAACGTCGAACGGACCAACGCTCCCCGCGTCTGATACGAGCTCGACAACCGTGGGGAGGGTGTCGTGGTGGCCACCGTCGATACCGGCGTCCAGTTCGACCACCCGGCCCTGGCCGCCTCCTACCGCGGCAAGAACGCGAACGGCACGCTGACCCACGACCACAACTGGTTCGACGCCATCAACAACTGCCCTGACACCGCCGTGCCGTGCGACAGGACCGGTCATGGCACGCACGTCACCGGCACGATGACCGGTGCGAACGGCATCGGCGTGGCGCCCGGCACGCCGTCCGTGGTGCCCCCGTTGACCGTGCCGCCGCCGAGCGCGGCGGCCGGTGTGCCGGTCGCCAGGGCCACGCCGGATACGGCGGCGGCCAGGGCGAGCGAGATGCGTGTCATGCATGAATTCCTGCCTTCCGAATGGATGGACCGCGCGGTCGCGATGATTTCTTCAGGCGAGCCGCCATGGCCCGCCGCAAAGGCCCCCGATACCGCCGGCGGTCGAGCGAGAACAAGATTCACCGCTTGTTCACGTGCACCCCGAGGGGTTCGTCAGCCATATTGCCCCTCGGCGGATTGACCACCAATCCCCCATCTCGGCTTTTCAAACCGGCCTGTTCGGATGCCGGGATCGACGGCGCGCATCCCTGCCGATCGGTACCGGGCCGGTGGCTCCGGCTTTCGGCAAATTTGCCCAGGGACAAGCCATAAGTGCCGCAACGTGCGGCGTGTACGCCGACGCGCAGCAGGGACGTCCCGCATGCTCGGTAGCAGACCGGGCTGGGACCGTCTGTAAGAGAACGCCGGCCCCTGCGGGGCCACGGTGAAGGGGAGCGCATCATGGCCGAACAGGGATGCGTGCGCTGGAAGCGCTTCGGGCTGGTCTTCGTTCCCGTCGCGGCGATGACATCGCTGCTCATCGGGGCCACGGCGCAAGGAGTCATCGGCGCCACGTTCGTGGTGTCCGGCAACAGCTTCAAACTCTTCGCCGGGGAACTTCGCGGTCAGGGCTTCACCCTGGCCGGCGGCATGGACCGGACCAGGACGGGCCGGGCCGTCCCCGTCATCGTGTCCGGCATCCGGCGGGCCACCGTCACCGAACTGTGCACGAGCGCGCTGGTGAAGTCACCCATCGGCACGGTGACGATGCGGCTCACCGGTGGCCAGGGGGGCAACGAGGTGGGCATCGACGACCTGGTCATCGACGTGGCGGTGGGACAGACCGCCGCCTCCATTCGCGACCTTGAACTGGGCCGGGACGCCAGTACCTTGGACGAGGTGCCCGGCGGCAGCGGGCCGGCCGGCACCTTCGGCAGCCAGGCCAGAGTGGTCACCCTCCGCAACGTCAGGCTGGGCGCGTGGGCCGTCACGGCCGCGACGTTCAGCCTGTCCGACCTTCACCTCAGGGTGATGCCCGGCACGCACGAGTGCTACTGAGGCGGATCCGGCCCCGGCCCCGCGGACGGCCGGTGGGCACGCGCGAGACGAAGGGCGGAAGATCATGAAGTCGTGGCGGCGTTCCCGGCCGTTCTGGGGCGGGCTGTTCATCGTGGCGGCGGGGACGGAGCTGGTGTCCATCCCGCTCGCGCTCGACTCGCTGCTCGCGGCGGTCATGTTCGGCACGGTGGGAGCCGGCTATCTCATCGCCATCGCCCTGATCATCGCGGGCGTTCTCGTCTGGCTGCAGCCCGGCCAGCGGGTCTTCCTCGGCCTGATCGCAGTGCTGCTGTCACTGGCGTCCTTCGTCTACTCCAATCTCGGCGGCTTCCTGCTCGGCATGGCCCTCGGCCTGCTGGGCGGCATGCTGACGGTGGCCTGGACCCCGGTCAGCACGCCCGCCGGCCGCCTCGACACGGTCACGGTGCGAAGCGTCCTGTCCGCGGCCCGGTCGTTCACCTCGCGCCTGAGCGCGGAGCGCTGGAGGACGGCCATCGCCACACTGCGGCCCCGGTCATGGCGGTGAGATTCGCGCTGACGGCCACCGGCACGCGGCCGGCATGACCAAAGGCCGTGTACGGGTCCGGGCTCATGAGGCGGTGGTGGAGAGCCGGTCGAGGTGCTCGTCCAGGATGGCGAGTGCCGTCCGCGGGTTGCGGTGCCCGATGAGCACCTGCATGCCCAGGCCCTCGGCCAGCGCGAACAGCGCTGCCGCCGTCCGTTCGGGATCCAGGCCGGCGGGCATCTCGTCGGCCTCCTGGGCGTGACGGATGAGCAGGACCAGCACGTCGTACAGGGAGTCGTAGCCCGCACGCAGATGATCGGCCAGCTTCGGGCTCACCAGCGAGCGGGCGGTGAACGCGGTCGCGATGCGCAGTTCGGCGCGGCGCTGGTCGTCGGCGGGCACCAGCTCGGCCAGGATGTCGCGCAACACCGCGCGCGGTGGCTGCTCCCCCTGGCCGAGGCTGCGCCGTACCCTCTCGGTTCCGCGCTCGCTGATGTAGTCAAGGGCGAACAGCAGCATCTCGTCCTTGCTGCGGAAATAGTGCTGGACGGCGCCCAGCGAGACCTCCGCCCGGGCCGCGACGTCACGCAGGCTCACCGCGTCGAGTCCGTGGAGGTCGATGATCGCCAGCAGTGCCTCCGCGATCTGCCGCCGCCGCTCCTCGTGCCGGGCGCCCAGCCCTCGCGTACGACTGCCCTTGCTCACAGCACTCTCCTACATATCGATACAGCTGACTTGCTCTGCTACGCTCAACCACGGCATGACCGTACAAGCGTATTGATTTACCTCCTCGGGGTGCCCCGAGAGACCGGAGGATGCACGTCATGATGATCGTAGGTGCGCTGCTGATGATCCAGGGCTTCGGCAACGCCCTGACCAGGTGGCTCTGGGGGACCGACTGGGGACTGTTGGCGGTGGCCGAGCGCAGCGCCGACCTGCCCCCGTGGGCCTGCTCGGCCTCGTACTGGCCGCGGCGGCCCGGCTGAAAGGCCGCCGCGCGTGAACGGGCGATGCTGGGCGGCGCTGGCCGCCTGCGTCGCGCAACTGATCTCGGCCGCGCCCGCCGCGGCGGCCGTCCATCAGGACGCACTGGTCCGCACGGATCTCGGCTGGGTGAAAGGCGCCCAGGCAGACGACCACCGCGTCTTTCGCGGCATTCCCTCGCGGAACTGGCGTACCTCTTCCCCGTCCCCGGGCCCGACGCCCGCCGGCGGCGGCTGTCCACGACCATGATCGGATACTGGACGGCGTTCGCCCGCACCGGCGACCCCAACGCGTCCGGCCTGCCCCGCTGGAAGACCTTCGCCCCAGCC
>NZ_POUA01000336.1 GCF_003236385.1 Spongiactinospora gelatinilytica | reverse complement strand
ATAAGAGACAGCGGGAGGGGCCCGATGATCGGGCCGTGTTCCTCGTGGTGCTCGAAGACGGGCTGTCGGCGGGTGATGAGCCGTTCCTGGAGGCCGCGCTGGACGACCGGCGTCGTGAGGTACGGCAGGCCGCGGCCGATCTGCTGATCCGGCTGCCCGGTTCGCGGCTCGGGGAGCGGATGGCCGAGCGGGGCCGGCGGTGTCTGCGTCCGTCGGGTGGCCGGATCGCGGTCGTGCCGCCGGAGAGCTGCGACGCGGGCATGGCCCGCGACGGCGTCCGGGCGGCTCCGCCGCGCGGCACCGGCGAGCGGAGCTGGTGGCTCCAGCAGGTGGTGGCGCGGACCCCGCTTCGGGTGTGGGCCGAGGTGTTCGGCGTCCCGCCCGACATCCTCGTCGGAATGAAGATCGTCGACTGGGGACGCGAGGTGCGGGCGGGCTGGGTGCGCGCCGCCGTGCTCCAGCGCGACTCCGCCTGGGCGCGGGCGCTGTTCGCCGTCGATCCGCTGGCCGAGCTGCTCGCCGTACTCCGTCCCGCCGAGCAGGAGGCGCTGGCCGCCGACTTCGTCGCCCGGCACCCCGTGGACGGTCAGTTGATCATGGTAATGGGCGGCGCGGCGGCCCCCTGGGGGCCGGCCCTGACCCGCGCCGTGCTGCACAAGATCCTCGACGTGGCCGGCACCCAGCCATGGAACCTCGGCGAGCTGATCAGGCTCGCCGGTGAGCGGGCCGACCCCGCGCAGCACCAGGCGGCGGCCGGGTTGTCCCTCGAACCACCAGTGCAGGAGGTCGCCGCCGTCCTCCGCTACCGAAGTGACATGTTGAAGGAGTTGTCGTGACCGACGTCCTGCGTCCGCACGCCGAAGACCTCTACGCCGAGGAGCTCGCCGTGCTCGCCAAGTCAGACGACCGGCCACGGCCGCCCGGCTGGCGGCTGTCCCCGTGGGCCGTGACGACGTACATCCTGGGCGACGGCGACCAGATCACCCCCAAGTACATCGGCCCCCGCCGCGTGGTCGAGGTGGCCGTGGCCACGCTCGCCACCGACCGGGCGCTGCTGCTGCTCGGCGTGCCCGGCACCGCCAAGACCTGGCTGTCGGAGCACCTGGCCGCCGCGGTCAGCGGTGACTCCACCCTGCTGGTGCAGGGCACCGCGGGCACCGCCGAGGAGGCCGTCCGCTACGGCTGGAACTACGCCCGCCTGCTCGCCGAGGGCCCCTCCCGGGAGGCGCTGACGCCGAGCCCGGTGATGCGCGCCATGGCCGATGGCGGCATCGCGCGGGTGGAGGAGCTGACCCGCATGCCGTCCGACGTCCAGGACGCGCTGATCACCGTGCTGTCGGAGAAGACCCTGCCGATCCCCGAGCTGAACGACGAGGTCCAGGCGCGGCGCGGGTTCAACGTCATCGCCACCGCCAACGACCGTGACCGGGGCGTGAACGAGCTGTCGAGCGCGCTGCGCAGGCGCTTCAACACCGTGGTGCTGCCGGTGCCCGCGACCGTCGAGGAGGAGATCGACATCGTCTCGCGCCGGGTGGAACAACTCGGCCGCTCGCTCGCGCTGCCGGAGATCCCGGCCGGGCTGGAGGAGATCCGCCGGGTGGTGACCGTGTTCCGCGAGCTGCGCTCGGGCGTCACCGAAGACGGCCGCACCAAGGTCAAGTCGCCCAGCGGCACGCTGTCCACCGCCGAGGCCATCTCGGTGCTGACCAGCGGCGTCGCGCTGGCCGCCCACTTCGGCGACGGCGTGCTACGGCCCGCCGACGTCGCGGGCGGCATCCGGGGCGCGGTGGTCCAGGACCCTGTCTCGGACCAGGTGGTGTGGCGCGAGTACCTGGAGACCGTCGTGCGCGAGCGCGACGGCTGGAACGACTTCTATCGTGCGTGCCGCGATGCCGGCTGAACCCGCCCTGTTGGGGGTCCGCCACCACGGCCCCGGGTCGGCCCGCGCGGTCCGGGCGGAGCTGGCCCGGCTGCGGCCCGACATCGTGCTGATCGAGGGGCCGCCAGAGGCCGATCCGCTGGTCGCGCTGGCGGGCGACCCCGCGATGGAGCCGCCGGTGGCGCTGCTCGCGCACGTTCCCGGCGAGCCGGCCAAGTCGGCGTTCTGGCCCTTCGCCCGGTTCTCCCCGGAGTGGCAGGCGATCCGGCACGCGCTCGGCGCCGGGGTGCCCGTCCGCTTCTGCGACCTGCCCGCCGCCGCCATGTTCGCCACCGCAGGCACCGAGGAGGCCGAGGACACCGACGACACCGCACCGGCCGATCCGATCGGCTCGCTGGCCGCGGCCGCCGGATACGACGACCCGGAGCGCTGGTGGGAGGACATGGTCGAGCACCGCGCGGGGGCGACGCCGTTCGAGGTGATCGCCGAGGCGATGGCGGCCGTGCGCGACGGGCACGCCCCCGGTCCGCGCGAGGCGCTGCGCGAGGCGCACATGCGGCGGGCCGTCCGCCGCGCCCGCAAAGACGGTTTCGAGCGGATCGCCGTGGTCTGCGGGGCCTGGCACGTTCCCGCGCTGGCCGCGCCGATCACCGCGAAGGCCGACGACGCGACGCTGCGCGGGCTGCCCAAGGCCAAGGTCGAGATCACCTGGGTGCCGTGGACGTACGGCAGGCTCGCGACCTTCAGCGGCTACGGCGCGGGAGTCACCTCCCCCGGCTGGTACGACCACCTGTTCGCGGCCCCGGATCGGCCGGTCGAACGCTGGCTGGCCGGCGCGGCCGGCGTGCTGCGCGAGGAGGGCCTGGCCGTCTCCTCCGCGCACGTCATCGAGTCGGTACGGCTGGCCGAAGGGCTCGCCGTGCTGCGCGGGCGTCCGCTGGCGGGCCTAGGAGAGGTCACCGAGGCGGCCAGGGCCGTGCTGTGCGAGGGCGACGACCTGCCGGTCGAGCTGATCCAGCGGCGGATGGTCGTCGGCGAACGGCTCGGCGCGGTCCCCGACGACACCCCGATGGTCCCGCTCCAGCGGCACCTGCGCGAGGAGCAGCGCAGGCTCAAGCTCAAGCCCGAGGCACTCGACCGCGACCTCGATCTCGACCTGCGCAAGCCGCTCGACCTCGGGCGCAGCGTGCTGTTGCACCGGCTGCGGCTGCTCGGCGTCCCCTGGGGCACCGCCCGCGAGTCGCGCGGCAAGGGCACGTTCCGCGAGTCGTGGACCCTCGTGTGGCGGCCGGAGTTCGACGTCGAGCTGATCGAGGCGAGCGCGTGGGGCACCACCGTGGGGGCCGCCGCCGCGGCCAAGGCCCGCGACCTGATGACCAGGGAGGGGGTGACGCTGGCCGACCTCACCGAGACCCTGGAGGCGTGCCTGCTGGCCGATCTCGGCGAGGCCCTGCCGTACGCCCTCGATGCGCTCGCCCAGCGGGCGGCCCTCGACCCCGACGTGACCCACCTGATGGCGGCGGTGCCCGCGACGGCCCGCGCGCTGCGCTACGGCGACGTGCGCGGCACCCCGGCCGAGGGCCTGGGCAAGGTGGCCGGCTCGATGCTGGCCCGCATCCGCGCGGGGCTGTCCCCGGCGCTGACCGGCCTGGACGACCCCGCCGCCAAGGAGATGATCGGCCATCTCGACGCAGTCCACGCGGCCACGGGCCTGCTGCCGGAGGCCGAGCGGGACGCCTGGCTGGCCGCCCTGCACGGCGTCGCCGGCCGCGGCGACCTGCACGGCCGGATCGACGGCAGGCTGACCCGGATGCTGCTGGACGCGGGTTCCTTCGACGGGGAGGAGACCGCCCGGCGGATGGCGCTCGCCACCTCGGCGGGGCATTCACCCGCGCGGGTCGCATCCTGGGTGGAGGGCTTCCTGGCGGGCGGCGGGCTGCTGCTGGTCCACGACGCGCAGTTGCTCAGGCTGGTGGACCGTTGGCTGAGCGGCCTTTCCGGCACGGCGTTCGTCGATGTGCTGCCGTTGCTCCGCCGCACGTTCGCGACCTTCGACGCGCCCGAGCGGCGGGCCATCGGCGAGCGGGTGCGCAACGTCGGCCGGGCCGGGGCGGGCGGCCGGGACGAGGCCGCGCTGGAGATCGACGAGGAGCTTGCGGCCGGAGCCGTCGCTACGGTACTGGCGATCTTGGGGAGGTCCGGATGAAGGACGTGACCGGCACTGCCGATGAGCGGCTGCGGCGCTGGCGGCTGGTGCTCGGCGGCGACGCCGACGGCACCGGCTGCGCGCTCGGCGGCGCCGACGCGAAGATGGACGGCGCCCTGGCCGCCCTGTACGGCAGGCCCGGCGAGCAGGGCCGTTCGGGCGCCTCACGTTCTGCCGGCCTCGGCGCCTCCGCGCCCACCGTCGCCCGCTGGCTCGGCGACATCAGGGGCTATTTCCCCAGCACGGTCGTCCAGGTCATGCAACAGGACGCCATAGAGCGGCTGAACCTCACCGCCCTGCTGCTGGAGCCGGAGATGCTGGAGGCCGTCGAGCCCGACGTCCACCTGGTGGGCACACTGCTGTCGCTCAACCGCGTGCTGCCCGACCAGACCAGGGAGTCGGCCAGGGCGGTGGTCCGCAAGGTCGTGGAAGACCTCGAACGCCGGCTGGCCCAGCGCACCCGCACCGCGATCACCGGCGCGCTGGACCGCTCGGCCCGCACGCACCGGCCGCGCCGCCCGGCCGACATCGACTGGGACCGCACCATCCGGGCCAACCTCAAGCATTACCTGCCCGAGCGGCGGACCGTCGTGCCCTCCCGGCTGGTCGGCTACGCCCGGCGGCAGCGGGCGGTGAAACGCGAGGTGGTGCTGTGCGTCGACCAGAGCGGGTCGATGGCCGCCTCGGTGGTCTATTCGGGCGTGTTCGGTGCGGTGCTGGCCTCGATGCGCTCTCTGAAGACCTCCCTGGTCGTCTTCGACACCGCCGTGGTCGATCTCACCGACCGCCTCGCCGATCCCGTCGAGCTGCTGTTCGGCACCCAGCTCGGCGGCGGCACCGACATCAACCGGGCCATCGCCTACTGTCAGGGCCTGGTGACCCGCCCGGCCGACACCACGTTCGTGCTGATCAGCGACCTTTACGAGGGCGGGGTCCGGCAGGAGATGCTGCGCCGGGTGGCGGCGATGCTGGCGGCCGGGATCCAGGTGATCGTCCTGCTCGCGCTGTCGGACGAGGGAGCACCGTCCTACGACCACGACAACGCCGCGGCGCTGGCCGCGATGGGGGTGCCCGCCTTCGCCTGCACCCCCGACGCCTTCCCGTCCCTGATGGCCGCGGCGGTGCAGCGGCGCGACATTCGCGCATGGGCCGAGCGCCACCTTCCGGCCGGGGCCGTCGGGTGACGCTCGCCGGCGGGGCGCGCCGTGGCGTCCCGCCGGTTCAGTGGCCGGCGCCCTCCGGGCGGGCCCGCTTCGGCATCAGCAGCGCCAGCAGGCAGGTCAGCAGCAGCATCCCGGCCAGTACGCCGAGCGTGACGCGGACGGCGGTGACCGGGTCCCAGGCGCCGCCGCCGGCCGCCTGGAAGAAGACCGTGCCGAGCAGCGCGACCCCGAACGCCCCGCCGAGCTGCTGGACGGCGGTCAGCGTGCTGGACGCCGAGCCGGTCTCGGCGGGCTCGACCCCGGCCAGGGCGATGTCGAAGAACGGCGACATGGCCAGCGCCATCCCGAGGCCGATGGCCACCAGGAAGGGGGCGAGCCGCCAGATCCCGGCCGACGTGCCCGCCGCGCCGAAGACCAGCGCGAGCCCGATCGCGCCCGCGCCCATGACCAGGGTCCCGGCGTGGATGAGCGTCCTGCCGTACCTCTGTTGCAGGCCCGCGTTGGCCGCGCCGAATCCGATGACCGCGCCCACCGCCTGCGGGAGGAACGCGAGGCCCGCCTGGACGGGGGTGTAGTGCGGGCCGGTCTGGAGGTAGACGCTGAAGACCCAGTTGAAGCCGATCAGCACGGCGAAGAACAGCAGTCCGGCGGCCAGCCCGCCGGTGAAGGCCCGCTTGCGGAACAGGCCGACCACCACGAGGGGGTCGCCTCCGGCCCGCTGCCTGCGCGACTGCTGCAGACCGAAGACCGCGAACAGCGCGACGGAGGCGGCCATCGAGACGAAGGTCCACGCGGGCCAGCCCAGCTCACGGCCCTGGACGAGCGGGTAGATCAGCAGCAGTGCGGCGGCGCCGGCGATGCCGACCCCGGTGAGGTCGAGCCTGGTGACGTGCCCGGTGCGCGACTCCCGCATGAAGAACACCGCCCCGGCGATCACCAGCAGGCCGACCGGGAGGTTGATCAGGAAGATCATCCGCCAGCCCGTCCCGAACAGGTCGGCGCCCACCAGCCAGCCGGCGAGCACCGGGCCGCCGACCGAGCCGATCGCCATCACCGGCCCGAACGCGCCCAGCGCGGCGGCCTGCTCCCTGGGCGGGAACATCTCCTTGATCATGCCGAGCCCCTGCGGGATCATCACCGCGCCGAACAGCCCCTGGAGCACCCGGGCGGCCACCAGCACCTCCGGTGACCAGGCCAGCCCGCACAACAGTGAGGCGGCGGTGAAGGCGGCGGCGCCGATGAGGAACATGCGGCGGCGGCCGTAGAGGTCGCCGAGCCGGCCGCCGGTCAGCAGCCCGGCGGCCATGGCCAGCGTGTAGCCGGCGCTCAGCCACTGGATCATGGTCGCCGAACCGCCCAGGTCACGCTGGATCGAGGGGGCGGCCACCGTGGTAACCAGCGCGTCGAGGAGGTCCATGACCTCCGCGCCGAGGATCGCGAGCAGTGCGACCCAGCGCCACCGGTACGGCTGGTCCGGCGCCCGGGCGGGGACGGCCGCCCCGGCGGAGGTCTGGGGCATGTCGAGGTCTCCTTCACATCGGCACGAACATCGTTCGCAAGCGAACACCGTTTTAGATTCCGAACGACGTTCGTGTCAAGTACGATGTTCGTAGCCGCTGGCGGACGGGCAGACGCAGGCAGGAGGTCCCATGGGCGAACAGGCGCAGGCCGTACCCCTGCCGCCGTGGCGTACGCCGCGCAAGGCGCCCGCGGCGCGGCAGCCGCTCAGCCAGGACGCGATCGTGGAGACGGGGCTGCGCGTCCTCGACGCCGAAGGATTCGACGCGCTCAGCATGCGCAGGGTCGCCCAGGAGCTCGGCACCGGTCCCGCCTCGCTGTACGCCCACGTGGCCAACAAGGACGAGCTGCTGGACCTGCTCTATGACCGGGTGCTCGCCGAGGTCGAGACCCCGAGGGCCGACCCCGGGCGCTGGCGGGAGCAGATGCGCGACCTGGCCCTGCACATCTACGAGGTGCTGAGCGCGCACGCCGACATCGCCAGGGTGGCCATGGCCGACATCCCGAGCGGGCCCAACGCGCTGCGCATCACCGAGGCCGAGCTGGCGATCATGATCAGCGGCGGGGTGCCGCCGCGGATCGCGAGCTGGATGATCGACCGGCTGAACCTCTACATCGCCGCCGACGTCCACGAGGGGGCGATGTACGCGGCCAGGCAACGCGCCTCCGGCAAGGACGCCGGCGAGTTCATCAGCGACTTCTTCGGCCGGTTCGGCGACTACTACCGCACCCTGCCCGAAGACCGTTTCCCGATGATGACGGCCCATGTGGACGACCTCCTGGAGGGCGGCGGCAGGGTGCGTTTCGAGTTCGGCCTGGACCTGCTGCTCGGCGGCCTCGCCCGGTACGGAGCCCCGGGCGACCGGTGACGCCACGGTGAGTGAGCCGTTACAGCGGGTTTGAAGGCGGCCGTCCGGGTGCAATGAGGCACCATGCGGACGTTCCCGACGGCCCGCGGCAAGATCCCCGACGTCGCCGTGGCCGATCTCCCCGACCCCCGCCCACTGCGGCGGGTGATCGGCCCCGGAGTCGTGGCCGCGGCGATCGGCCTCGCCTCCGGCGAGTTCGTGCTGTGGCCCTACATCTCCGCCAACGTCGGCCTGGTCTTCCTTTGGGGCGCGTTCGTCGGGGTGGTCTTCCAGTTCTTCATCAACATGGAGATCGAGCGCTACACACTGGCCACCGGCGAGACCGCGCTGACCGGCTTCAGCAGGCTGTGGCGGCCCTGGGGCCTGGTGTTCATCGCGATGGCGGTGCTGGCCAACATGTGGCCGGGCTGGGCGACGAGTTCGGCCACGGTGCTCACCTACGCCATCGGGGCGGGCGATCCCGTGCTGTTCGCCATCGGCGAGCTGGTGCTGATCGGCGTGATCCTCACCCTCGCACCGTTCATCTATCGCTGGGTGGAGCGCATCGAGTTCGTCAAGATCGGCGCGGTGCTGGTGCTGCTGGTGGGCGCGCTGGCGGTGGCGCTCGCCACCGAGTCGCGCGGCGGGCTCGCCCAGGCCGTCACCGCGCCCGCCGTACCGCTGGAGCTGGGGGCCGCGCTGATCCTCGGCGCGCTGGCCTTCGCCGGGGCGGGCGGCGCACAGAACCTCGTGCAGAGCAACTGGATCCGGGACAAGGGCCTCGGGATGGGCGCCAGGATGCCCAAGCTGGTCTCCCCGGTGACCGGCCGCCCGGAGGCCGCCCCCTCCACCGGCTACCGC
>NZ_POUA01000335.1 GCF_003236385.1 Spongiactinospora gelatinilytica | reverse complement strand
GGTCAGGAGAGGCCGCGGCGGGTGAGGAGGGGGGCGATGTCGGGGACGCGGCCGCGGAAGGTGTGGAAGGCGCTCATGGGGTCGATACTGCCGCCCTTGCTGAGGAGTTCGCGGCGGAACCTGTCGCCATTGGCGCGACGCAGGCCGCCGTTCTCCTTGAACCATTCCACCGTGTCCGCGTCGAGGACTTCGCTCCAGATGTAGGAGTAATAGCCGGCGCTGTAACCGCTGGACCAGATATGGGCGAAGTACGTGCTGCGGTAGCGCGGCGGGATCAATGGATGGTCGAGGCCCGCCTGGGAGAGGGCGTGGTTCTCGAAGGACTCCCAGTCGGACACCTCGGCCACGCCGCCCTCGGTGTGCCAGGCCCAGTCGAGGAGAGCGGCGGCGAGGTATTCCACCGTGGCGTAGCCCTGGTTGAACCGCTCGGCTTCGAGCATCCGATCGACCATCTTCTGCGGCATCGGCTCGCCGGTCTCGTAGTGCCTGGCGTAGTTGGCCAGGATCTCGGGCCACACCGCCCACATCTCGTTGACCTGCGACGGGTACTCCACGAAGTCGCGAGGCACCGCCGTACCGGAGACGCGAGGGAACCGCACGTCGGAGAACAGGGCGTGCAGGGCGTGGCCGAACTCATGGAACATGGTGTTGACCTCACTGAAGGTCAACAGCGCGGGCTCACCGGGCGGTGGCTTGACGATGTTGAGGTTGTTGACCACGACCGGCTTTTCGCCGAGCAGGTCGGACTGCTTGACCAGGCTGTTCATCCAGGCGCCGCCGCGCTTGGACTCGCGGGCGTAGTAGTCGCCGAGGAACAGGCCGAGTGGTGTGCCGTCTTCCTCGAAGACCTCGAACACCCGGACGTCAGGGTGGTAGCCGCGAAGGTCGGGGCGGTCGGTGAAGGTCAGCCCGTACAGCTTGCCGGCCGCGTAGAAGACGCCGTCGCGCAGGACACGGTCGAGCTCGAAGTAAGGCCGCATCCGCGCCGTGTCGAGGTTGAAGCGGGCGTTGCGTACCTTCTCCGCGTAGAACGCCCAGTCCCACGGCCTAAGGTCGAAGCCCGCCTCGGCGCGCAGGGCCTCGGCCTCGGCGTTGGCATTGGCGACGGCGGCCGGGACGAGCTTGGCCAGCATGTCGGTGACCGCCTGGGGCTCCGGCGCGGTCTGGTCCGCCACGACGTAATCGGCGTGATGCGCGTAGCCGAGCAGGAGGGCGCGCTCGGCGCGTAGGCGCGCCATCCGGGTGACGATGCCGGCGTTGGCCGTGCCGCCTCTGCCGGTCGCCGCGTTGTGCAGGCGCTCCCGCAGCTCGCGGTCGGTGAGCCCGCTCAGGGCGGGCTGGCCCGTCGGCAGGATCAGCGAGATCGCGTACTTGCCGTCGAGCCCGCGTGCCTTGGCCGTCTCGGCGGCTCCCTCGACCGAGATCCCGTCCAGCCGGGCGGGGTCGTCCACCACGATGGTGGCGGCGCTGGTGTCGGCCAGCAGGTTCTGCTCGAACTCGGTCGCCAGCCTGGACAGCTCGTCGTTGAGCCCCATCAGCCGCTGCTTGTCCTGATCGTCCAACTCGGCGCCCGCGCGGACGAAGTCGGTGTGGTAGCGGTCAAGGAGCCATGCCTCGTCGTCCGCCAGGGTCTCCCGAACGGCGCGCAGCTCCTTGATCCGCCCGAATAGTGCGGGATCGAGCTTGATGGTGTCGCTGTGCTTGGCGAGCCGGGGGGTGATCTCCTTCTGGATCTCCCGGGTGCCCGGGGTGCTGTCGGAGGACACCTGGTTGAAAAAGACCGTGGACACGCGGTCCAGGATCCGGCCAGAACGTTCCAGCGCGGCGATCGTGTTGTCGAAGGTCGGCGGCTCGGGATTGCCCGAGATCGCGGCGACCTCGGCGAGCTGCTCCGCCATCCCGCGCTCGAACGCCGGCAGATAGTGCTCTTCGGCGATCTCCTCGAAGGGGGGCAGGTGGTACGGCAGGGCGCTGGGTGCGAAGAACGGGTTCGCGGTCAAAGTCGGATCTCCTCACGCGTGTCCTGGGATCTATCCTTCCGTACCCGCGATGCCTGTGGCACCCGCCGGGTATTCGTTTTGGCCTCGGCGGCAAAGCTGGGCTATCCTTGCCGAGGTCGCCGCGAGAGATTCCAGCGAGGATCACCGCGCGGTGGGGTATGGTGTAATTGGCAGCACGACTGATTCTGGTTCAGTTAGTCTAGGTTCGAGTCCTGGTACCCCAGCAGGTGTTGATTTAAGGCGGACGCCCTTCCGGGCAGCCGCCTTTTTCGTTGCCCGTTGCGGCCCTTCAGGCGAGGTCGTCGAGGATGTCGACGATCTGTTTCCACGCGGCCCGGCTGGGGGCGTGAGCGGTGCGGACGGTCCGCACGTCGAAGGTGTTACCGGGTGTGAGCGAGTCGGCCTCCTTGATCATCCGATTTTGCAGGGCCGGCGGGATGACCTGGTCTTCCGAGTGCCGGATGTAGGTGCGTGGCACGCGGCCCCATCTCTCCTTGCGCCCGCGAGCGTCGGCCGTCGCGATGTGCAGGCTGTCGTCGGGCAGCGAACCGTTGAGCATGGCCATGAACTCGGCCTCCGAAGAGTCGGCCATCAGCGCGGCCTTGAGCGGGACCAGGAACTTGGGGTCGGCGAGCCGCCAGTTGATCCTGATCGCGCCGATGACCGACGGATCGGCCGCCACGCCGGCCAGGATGGCGCCGATCTTGCTCGGCTTTCCCTCCGGTGTCGCCAGATAGGCCTCGGCGCTGGCCAGTTTGGTGCAGCAGAAGGCCGAATCGTAGACAAGCCGGTCGATCAGGTCGGGCACCTCGTCGGCCGCCTTGGTGATCGTCACTCCGCCCATGCTGCCGCCGACCAGGATGACGGGACCGTGCTTCGCCGCCCGCCGTACCGTCGCGACGGTCGCCGCCGCATAGTCGGCAAGGGTGATCTCGGCCATCGCCGATGGCGCGGTGGCCAGCGCCTGCGCATCCTGTGGCACCTGGTAGGCCGGTCGGAACTGGTCGTCCGTCGCCGAGTGGCCGGGCAGCTCCACGGCGACCGTGCGGTGCCCGCGCAGGGCCAGCTCGGCATCTGCCGACAGCCCGCCATTGGCCCCCGTGACGAACACATAGGTGGTCACGCGCCGGCCCCGGCCGGCGGCGATGCCTCCGGCTCCCGTCGCCCCGGCGACGGCGGCGGACTTCAGCGCGGTGCGGCGTGAGAAATCGTTCATGGGGCAAGCCTGGCAAGCGAGCCCCGGGTTGCGTATCGCCTGGTCGGCTCATCGATCGTGGGAGGCCGTATCCACCGATCGGTTGATACGGCGAATCCACCGATCGATGCGCTCCTTGGGCGATCCGAAGCCGGGGGCGCCGGCCGCATTCTTTTCGCATGACGGTGATTGATGTGCGCAACCTGCGCAAAGAGTACGGCCCGCATGTGGCGGTGGACGACGTGTCCTTCTCCGTGGAGCACGGGGAGATCTTCGGGATCCTCGGCCCGAACGGCGCGGGCAAGACCACCACTGTGGAATGCGTGGAGGGGCTGCGACGGGCCGACGCGGGCACGCTCGAAGTGCTGGGGCTCGACCCGCATGCCGACGGCAAGCGGCTGCGGCGGCGGATCGGCATCCAGCTCCAGGAGAGCCAGATCCCGGAGCGGCTGAAGGTGTGGGAAGCGCTCGACCTCCACAGTTCCTTCTATGACACCCCTACCGACTGGGGGCGGCTGCTCGACGACTGGGGGCTCGCCGCCAAGCGCGACACGCCCTTCGCAAAGCTCTCCGGTGGCCAGAAACAGCGTCTGTTCATCATGCTCGCCCTCGTCGGCTCTCCGGAGCTGGTGGTGCTCGACGAGCTCACGACCGGCCTCGACCCACAGGCGAGGCGCGACACCTGGGAGCTGATCGAGCGGGTCAGGGCCGGGGGCGTCACCGTGCTGCTGGTGACCCACTTCATGGAGGAGGCGGAGCGGCTCTGCGACCGGGTCATGGTCATCGACGCGGGGCGGGTCGTCGCGGTGGACAGCCCCTCAGGGCTGATCTCGCGTGCCGTCCCCGAGCAGCGCGTCCGGTTCCGCCCCTCGGCCCCGCTGGACGAGCGGCTGCTGACCGGCCTGCCCGAGGTGACCAGGGTCAGCATGACGGGCACCCGGGTGGAGGTGTCCGGCAATGGCGACCTGCTGCACGCGGTGACGTCCGTGCTGGCCCGCCACCGGATCGTGGCCGCCGACCTCCGCGTCGATCAGCCCAGTCTCGACGATGCCTTCGTGGCCCTGACCGCCAGCCGGCCGCATGGCTCCGGCGGTTCCCCGGGCGCTTCCGAAGGCGCGTCCGATCACCGGCGTGGCTGAAGTCCGAGATGACAAGGAGCGCGGGATGACCGCACTTACGAAGTACGAGCTGAAACTGTTCCTGCGCGATCCGGCCGCCACCCTGATCGTGCTGGTGCTGCCGGTGGGGATCGTCGCCCTGTTCGGTGTGGTCATGTCGCCGGGCGGGGGAGACGCCATCGAGACCTTCTTTCCTTCGGCCGCGATCGCGCTCGGCCTGGGCCAGCTCGGGATGAACCTCCTGCCCAGCACGATGGCCGGATACCGGGAGAAGGGCATTCTTCGCCGTATGGCCGGCACGCCCGTCCACCCGGCCGCGCTGCTCGGAGCCCAGCTCGTCGTGGGCGCGCTGTTCGCGCTGGTCTCCATGGCGCTGGTGGTGGCCGTCGGCGTCGTGGCCTTCGGGTTCGGGCCGCCTGGCAGCATTCCGGCGTTCCTGCTCACCTTCGTCCTGGGTGTCATGTCGCTGTTCGCGGTGGGGCTCCTGGTGGCGTCGATCGCGCCCAGCGGGCGCGTGGCGACCGGGATCGGCGTCGCGGTGTTCTTCGTGAGCATCGTGTTCGGGGGCGTCTTCATGCCGGTGGAGAGCCTGCCCGCCTTCATCGCCGACGTGGGCGACTTCACCCCGCTGGGGGCCTTCATGCGGGCGCTTCGGGCGAGCTGGGCGGGGGCCTGGCCCGAGCCGCTGCACCTGGGGGTGATGGCCGTGGTCGCACTCGGATTCTCGCTGCTGTCGGCCAAGATGTTCAGATGGGAGTGACCTTTTGGGGGTGATGGAAATGACCTGGCTCGGGCCCGACGAGGGGGTCTCCGTGCGAAGCAGGGAGGTGTGGGTCTACCTGGCACTCGCGTACGCCCTACTGGTGGTCGCTCTTCTCGCCGCGCTCCTGCTCGGGCAGGTCATTTCGCAGACGTGGGTGTTCGCCGGCCTGGCCGCGCTGTGGCTGCCATGGATGCACTGGCTGTATCCCCGGCGCCGTACACACCAGGCGGTGGCCATCGTCCACTACGTGGGCATCCTCGCCCTCGGTGGCGCTCTTGTGGCGACGAGTGTGGCCTTCACGCTCTTCCTGTCCATCGGCTACCCGCTGGCGGGTGTGCTGTTCCCGAAACGGGCGATCATGATCGGGGTCGCCGCCACGGCGATCACCACCGTGGTCGCCCAGAGCGATCCGAACGGGCAGGGGTTCGGGCAGATCGATCTGATCACTGCGCTGCTCGGGCTGTCGGTGCCGCTGCTGTTCGTGGGATGGCAGGTCGGCCTGGAGAGTGAGCGGCGCAGAAAGGCCAACCAGCGTCTCCAGGCCGCGCTGGCCGAGAACGCCGGGCTGCACGCCCAGCTCGTCGCCCAGGCCAGAGAAGCCGGTGTGCTGGACGAACGGCAGCGGCTGGCCAGGGAGATACACGACACCATCGCGCAGGATCTCGTGGCCTTGATCGGCCAGGTCCGGGCGGCCGAAGGGGCGCGCGACGACGTAGAGCAGTGGCGGCGGCACGCGGACCAGATCGCCGTACTGGCCGGCCGTGCCCTCACCGAGGCGAGACGGTCGGTTCGCGCGCTGCAGCCAGAGTCACTGGACGGAGCGCATCTCCCCGACGCCCTGGCCGACCTCGCCGGCCGATGGAGCGAGGGCACCGGGATCACCCCCGATTTCGACGTGACGGGCGCGCCCCGAAGGCTTGTCGCCGGGGTGGAGGTGACGATCTTCCGGGTGGCCCAGGAGGCGCTCTCCAACATCGCCAAGCACGCGAAGGCCGAGCGGGTCGGCGTGACGCTCGACTACCTCGACGACACGGTCCTGCTCGACGTTCGTGACGACGGCACCGGCTTCGACGACAGCGCCGCCGCGTGCTCCGCGGGCTTCGGCCTCGACACCATGCGCCAACGCGCCCGCGGTGTGGGCGGCTCGCTCACCATTGAGAGCAGCCCCGGCCAGGGCACCGCGGTAGCGCTCGCCGTCCCCGCGATCCCGGCCGACCCCGCCGATCCGGACACCTTGCTGGAGGAGAGGTGATCGATTCGTATGGTCGCGGTATCGCGGTGAGGTGGTCACGATGTCGTGCTTGTAGGGACTTGTTGGGTGTCGGGCGCGAGCGGGTGGGGGCGACTGGTCGGTGATGGTCTGTGGTTTGGTGGTCTTCGCTGGTGCAGAGCGGTGGATGGCGTGGCGTGGCTTGGCCGAGGTCGTGTTCGGGGTGGTCGGCGCTTCTGATCGGAGACGAGGGGCGCGACTTCACCGGCCACGGGTGGGAGCCTCAGAGGGCTGCTTTCGGTACCGGTGCGGTAGGGGGATTCGCATGGGACATGAGCTGAGCGGAGCAAGGCGGCCACCAGTTGGGCGGCGTGTGTGAACGACTTGTGCTTGGCCCCATTCCGGCAGGGGGCCTCGTCGGGTCGGTGTTGGAGGGTGGTTCGGTGGTGGGGTTGTGGTGAGTGGTGATTCGGGGGTTTCGGAGCCGGTGATACGGGTGCTCATCGTGGATGATCACCCGGTGGTTCGTGATGGGCTGCGGGCGGCGTTCGCGGCGGTGGGGGATATCGAGGTCGCCGGCGAGGCCGGCGATGGGGTCGAAGCCGTGCGGTTGGCGCGGGAGCTGGCCGTCGATGTCGTGTTGATGGATCTTCGGATGCCCGAGATGGACGGCGTACGGGCCATCCAGCGGCTTCGTGAGCTGGCGCCGAAGATTCGGGTCCTCGTGCTGACCACCTTCGACACCGATGCCGACGTTCTCCCGGCGATCGAGGCGGGGGCCACCGGCTACCTGCTCAAAGACGCGCCCACCGAGGAGTTGCTGCGCGCCGTACGAGCCTCGCACCGGGGAGAGACGGTGCTCGCGCCGACGGTGGCCGGGCTGCTCGTCGGCCGCGTCAGAAAACCGGTCAAGAGCACGCTGAGCCCCCGCGAGATGCAGGTGCTGCGCCTGGTCGCGGGCGGGGCGACCAACAAGGAGGCGGCGGCCAGGTTGTTCATCAGCGAGGCGAGCATCAAGACGCATCTCCTGCACGTGTACGCCAAGCTCGACGTCCGGGATCGCGCCTCGGCTGTGGCCGAGGCGTACAAAAGGGGTCTGTTGGGCTAAATTGACATGGATGCACAACCCTTCGCAAGAGTTCAGAGTCAATGGCTCCTTCGGGAGGTTTCTGCTGCCGTTCGCTGCTCCGCTCGTGATGTTCTTCCTGGTCATGCTGCTGCTCGGGGCGGTCTTCACGACCACGACGGTGGGCGGCGTCCTGGTCGGCCTGGTCGGGACCGGCGTCTTGGTCGGAGTGCTGGCGAGGAAGTACGCCAAGATGGCCGACCGCACCGTCATCCGATTCTCGCCGCTCGGTGTCGAACTGGAAGATGGTTCGGGATTTCGGGCGCGCCTGGCCTGGGGTGACATCACGCGGGTCGGCGAGGTGCAGACCAGGATGGCGAGCCCTCGGACGATCGGCCGCCCCGGTGGGATGCGGGTCCGCGCGGGTGCGATGCACTCGCTGGGCCTGATCGGCTGGGGGGAGCGGGCGGTTCCGCAGCGGATTCCCGCACGGATGCGGCAGCAACTGGCAGCGGTTCCAGTGGACCAGCGCACCGGCCGGCCCGAGGTGTCGATCCCGCTCGGCGCGATCGATCCGGCGTGGCAGAACGGCGATATGGGGAACTGGGTGGCACGGTACCGTCCTGACCTCATGCAGGTCGGCGCGTAAGGGGCGGTTCGGCGCAGTTAACGGCCGGCGGTGTGTCGCACATCTTGGGGCCGGATATTGCTGACTCGCTGAGGGCGGTCAGGGTCCGGCGAAGCTGGTGATCCTGTTTCTGCAGGTTAAGCGGTAAGTGTCGGCGGGAGTGTGTCCTGGGCCGGTGTGTCGCCGACGACGAGCTGGACGCGGTGTGCAGGAGCGGTTGGCGGCCGAAAGGTATGACGATCTTCGCTTCTCGCACGGCTACGTCTTCCAGCACCTCATCGAGGATGAACCGGGTGTCGGGGAGTTGGCCGACAAGCTCGCGGTGACCCAGCAGGCGGTGTCCAAGACCATTGGCGAGCTTGAGCGCCTTGGCTATGTGGAGCGGGCGGCGGACCGACGTGACGCGCGCATTCATCGCATCCGGTTGACCGCGCGCGGGCGGGACGCGGTGATGGCCGCCCGCCGGCTGCGGGCAGAGATGGAGGAACGTCTCGCGCTCGCAGTGGGGCGGGCGCGGTTGGCGGATGCGCGGGACGTGCTGGTGGCGGCACTTGATGCGCTGGGTGGGACCGTTGCCGTTCGTGATCGGGAGGTCCGGCCTCCTCGGTGACGGGCGGGGCTGTGGTGGTCGTTTCGGGGTTC
>NZ_POUA01000334.1 GCF_003236385.1 Spongiactinospora gelatinilytica | reverse complement strand
CCTCACCCCTCACCCCTCACCCCTCACCCGCATGGAGCGACCGGTGACCGACTGGCTGGACCTGCCCCAAAGGCTTCGTGACGACGTGCACCGCCATTTCGGGCCGGTATACACCGCCATCCCCATTCCCATGAGGGAACCCTGGGTGGCCGCCCTGCTGTACTCCAATCTCGGCCGCTTCTGTTTCAAGGCATGCCCCGCCGACCATCCCGTAGCGATGTCCGCCATCCGGGAACAGGACGCCGCGCGCGTCATCCCGTCGTCGTTGATACCGGTCCCGTCCCTGGAGCTGTCCAGCAACAGCCACGGGTGGGTGACCCTCGTCTTCGAGCAGATCGACGGCCGCCACCCGGAGCTGACACCCGGCTCACCGGACATCCCCCTGGTGATCGAAACCCTGGATCTGCTCGCTGAAAACCTGTCGCCCTACAGCCGCCGCGACATCCCGCCGGTGTCGGGGAACATCGTGCCGATGCTGATCAGCAGCCAGGTGATGCTGAACGACCCTGACCTGCCGCTCTGGGAGTATTACGACGCCGCGCTACACGGCTTCGACCCCACCGTCCTGGACGAGGATGCCTCGCTGCTGCACGGCGATCTACGCCGGCACAAGCTCGTGATCCCGGACGGGGACGGCGAGGAGCAGGTCTACATCCAGGACTGGTCTCGTATCGCCCGGGGGGCCGACTGGGTCGATCCGATGATGGTCGCCATCGAGCTGATCCAGGCCGGGCACTCCCCGCAGCAGGCCGAGGCGCTACTCACGGATCTGCCGACATGGGAAGGCGCACCACGCGATCAGGTGACCGCGCTGATCGCCGCCTGGACGTTGAACAACCTCCACGCGGCGATGCACGGCCCGGACGAGACGCGAAGTACGCGGTCGGAGGCGTTCTGGGCGGGCCGGAGCTGGCTGCACCACCGGTTCGCGCCCCGCCTGTAAACCCCTGAAGCTCCCCCCCGGCGCGTCCACGTCTCTGGATGCCCCGTCACCGGAGGGGCCCACGCGGCCGTGGGCGCACACTATTCGACAGTCCTTGGGCGCCCACGGCCGCCAACCTCGCACCACCCGGCCATCCACACGGGCTGGCTTCCGCATGCCCACAGCCACCCCGAGATCACCAAGGAGTGACATGACCCAGCGCATCGCCCACGCCTACACCTACACCTACTGCGTCAACGTGTTACGCGAAGCGGGGGCCTGGTGGGGAGCAGCGGCCGGATTCCCGGCCTGACCTGCACCAAACCTCACACCGACCCCCAACACGAAACCCCACAAGAAAACCCATGACAACCACAACCACCCCTCAACAGCTCGCCTTCTGGCGCAAACCGCCCACCCCGTTCACCGCCAACCCCCTGATGGCCGGGGTGTCCATCCACATCGCGATATACCTGCCCGGCACGATCACGACCCTGGCGGGCTGGGCCACCGGGAAGCCCGCCAGCGCGGCATGGGAGGACCCGCCCCTGCTCGACCACGCCTTCGACTGGCTGGCGGCCATGCTGATCGTCGGACTCATCTGGTACAGCGCCGCCGGCCTGAGGCTTGACCGCCGCGCCGTCATCACCTTCACCGCCGCTGGGCTGCTCATCCTCTCGGGCAGGCTGCCGGAACCTTGGGCTTCGACCGCACGTCCGTTGCTGGTCGCCGCGCTGGTCGGCTGGCTGGCCTACCGTCACCTCATCCGGGACAGGTCGGGCTGGCAGACACCACGCGAAGTGGCCCTGACGTTCATTCCGATCCCGGCCATGGCCATGGCCAGTACCGTCATGGGCCGGCTCGGGCAGGTGCTGCCACCACCCGGCCCTCCTCGCAGCCAGTTCGAGATCCTGGGCCTGGACAGCGAACCGGAGCTGCTCACGCGGATCGCGCAGACGAGCGTCGTCGAAGAAGGCACTTCCGCGCTGATGACCATCGGCATGTACCGGCGTGGTGTACCGGTATGGCTGATCTTCGTGATCAACGGTCTCCTGCGGATGGACATCCACCTGTACGCAGGGTGGGGCTCTGTGGGGCCGGTGCTGATGGCGGTGACGATGACCGGTCTCTATCTGCACTTCGGCAGGCTCAGACCGCTCATCGTCGCCCACGCGGTGTTCGACCTGGCCGTCAGCCACCTGCCGGGCCAGGTTTCCGGCCCGGTCCTGCTGATACTCACCCTCACCGCCACCGCGGCCCTCGTCGCGTGGGTCATCCGCCTCAACCGGCAGGCAGAGACGTTGCAAACCCAGCTCGGCCACGCGCAAGCCCTCGCCATAGACCGGCCACGCGACGACGCCCCCAGCGGTGAGCGACCTCCTGCTCAGCCGACAGCCTCCACGACGCCATGAGTCTGTCCCGCCCCATTATCCAGCTCATCTTCTTCACCTGCCTCTACTCGCTCATCACCCGCTCCCCATGCTGCCGCTGACGTTCTACTTCCCGATGGCGGCACTGCTGAAGAAGTGACCACCCGTCCACCACATGGGCATGCCCAGACTCCGCATGCCCGCCTCTCATCACCGAAGGCGAGGAACATGCTACTGACCGTTGCGACCTACAACCTCCTAGAGGGCGGAGTCCGCGAGGGGGACGAGACCCGCCTGCGCGCCACAAACTGAACAAGAACGACGACGACGTGTCGTACCGCGCGGACCGGATCTACACCAACCTGGCCGAAGAAGCGGTAGTGGACTGCCGCGTCCTCGACACCGAGCAGGCACGTCACGACTCCGATCACCTGCCGGTGGTCGGCGTGTTCGACCTCGACACAGCATGGGCCCTGTCCAGATGACGGCGATCGACATCGCCGTGGTGGTCTGCGACTACGGCGGCACTCTGACCACCCCGGAAGACCCCGTTGACCTCGTGTCCGGCTGCCGCCCCGTCGAGAGCACCGCCGCCGCCACGTTGCGTCTCCTCCACCAGCGCCACCTGCGCCTCATGCTGGGCTCCAACAACTCGGCGACCCAGAATCGCCGCCTGGCACTGCGCCGCGCCGGCGTTGAACACCTCTTCACCGACGTGCTGACCTCCGAAGAACTCGGCTATGGCAAACCAGACCCGCGCTTCTACGCGGCCGTGCTCAATGCCGCCGCCTGCCCGCCAGAACAAGTCCTATTCGTCGGCAACAACTACCGAACCGACGTGGCCGCTCCGATCAGCCACGGCATGCGCGCCGTCCTCATCCGACCCCACGGCCGGCTCATCGACGGCGAGGAACTGCCCATCGATCACGCACAGGTCATCAGTTTCCCTCGGCTCCCCGCGTTCCTCGGCGAGCGTCACGCCCGCTAGCACGTAGAGGCCCGGCCGCCCCAGTAAGCCCTCGAATCCCCCCGACAGCAGAAAGAAGCACACCTATGCCCACCTTTGACAAGATCCATGGGGCCGGAAACGACTTCATCGTGGTCAAGACGTCCGACCTCGCGCAGGTGCCGACGAACTGGCCGGACCTGGCCCGGACGTTGTGTGACCGCCGTACCGGCATCGGCGCGGACGGGCTGGTCATCATCACCGCCCCCCTCGCCCCTGATCGGGACGCGATCGGTGTCACCTGCATCAACCCGGACGGCACGACCGCCACCATGTGCGGCAACGCGCTGCGGTGCGTCGCCTGGTCGGTGGCGCGCGACCGCGGCCTCTCGACCGGGCAGATCCGTCTGGACATGCACGGCGTCGAGCACCACGCTCGGGTGGCCGATGACGGCGTGTGGGTGACCGTCGAGGTCGGCAAGATCATCCCCTATCTCTTCCAGGCCACCCTGGGTGGCCGCGCCCCCATATGGTTCGCCTCCGTCGATACCGGCACCGAGCACGTCGTGGCGATAGTTGACGATGTGGAGGACATCGACGTCCCAGGGTGGGGTCGCCTGGTCCGCCACCGGGCCAATCTGGAACCCAAGGGCGCCAACGTCGGCTTCATGCAGCACCTCGGCGGCCAGGAGCTGACGGTCCGCACCTACGAGCGGGGCGTGGAGGACGAAACGCTGTCGTGTGGCAGCGGAGCCGTCGCCGCCGCCGTGACCGCGCTGAAACGCGGCCAGGTCGCGGGCGGGAAGGACGTCATCGTGCACAACCGGTCCGGCCGGCCGCTGATCGTGCGCCCGCGCGATCAGCGGCCGGGCCGTGCCTTCTGGGTGGGCGGCCCGGTCACCCAGGTGTACCAGGGGGTCCTGTCATGACCGTGATCTCCGCCGACGACACCGGCACCATCCGGAGCGAGGCCACAACATTACGGATCTGGCAGGGCGAGTGGGCTCATGCCATGCGGGTGGGGCTGATCTACGGCGGGGTGTCGGCCGAAGACCGGCTCTACAGGACCAAAAGCCCCGCGAAGCAACTGTCGGTCACGGCGCTGTCGGCGGCGCTGGCCGAGATCGGCGTCACCTTCGATGTCTGCGACCCGTGCGACCCCGCGTTCACCGCGAGCCTGCCCACCTACGATCTGGCGCCGTCCAACCTGCACGGCCCGTTCGGGGAGGACGGCCGGCTCCAGGGATTGCTGGACTGGCTGCGCGTCCCGTTGTGCGGCAGCGGCGTCACCGCGTCCGCCATCGCCGCCGACAAGATCGCCTGCAAGCGGATGATGGTGGCCCTGGAGGTGCCCACTCCCCGCTGGCGGGAGTGGACGCCCGGCCAGGCGGTGTGCTGGAAGGGGGAGGCGGCGATGGTCAAACCGTCCCTCGGCGGCTCCAGCCTGGGGATGGCCCTGGTCCGCGACGGGGCGGCGCTGATGCCCGCACTCCAGCAGGCGCGGTCCATCGACCCCTCCCCGGTGCTGGTCGAGGACCATGTGCCCGGAACACCGGTCACCGTGGGCCTGCTGGAGCTGCCCGGCGGGCTGCTCGCCTTCCCGCCGCTGGCCACCCAGGTGCACGACGCGGAGTGGTACGACGCGGCCGGCAAACTCGACCCCGACGGGCGGGGAACCGTGTCCCTGGCCCCCGCCGACCTTCCCCCGCCGGTGCTGGACACCCTGACCCGGCACAGCGTGACGTTGTGGAAGGGCCTGGGCTGCCGCGGCGCGGCCCGCGTCGATTTCATCGTCACCGAAAGCGGGCAGGTGTACGCGCTGGAGGTCAACACCATGCCGGGAATGTCGGAAGGGTCGAACTTCGTCACCGGCGCGGCCCTGTGCGGGCTGACTCTTGCCGATGTGGTCCGCGCGTTGCTCCGCGAGGCGCAGATGCGCCCCGCATATGATGTGCCCCTGCCCGTTCCCGTGTTCGCCGCTCCACCGGACGGGTCCGCCACCTGCGCATGACGCCTTGAAGGGTTTCGCCGCCATGCCCCATGCCCCGAACCATCAGGTCCATCAGGTCCATCGGGTCCACGATGTGCCGATGTGCCGCCAGTTGATCGACCCCGCCGAATGGGACCGGCATCAGGGGTGGACGCTGGGCGACCGGCTGGAGTGGTCGAACCGGGCGTGTGGCATGGCGGCGCTGCGGATGATCCTCCTCGCCTACGGCAAGGACGCGCCCACGCTCACCGAGCTGGTCAAGCTCGGCGTGAAACATGGCGCGCTCGTCGAGCGGGGCTGGCTGCACGCCGGCATCGCCGACCTGGCCGCCACCTTCGGGGTGCCCGGCCAGGCCCGCCCCGTCCCCGCCGGGAACCTGATCGGCGTCCTCGCCGAGGCTCCGCTGATCGGGTCCGTCACCGAGCGGCTTCCCGACGACGGCCGCCGCGGCGGGCACCTCATCGTCGTCCACGGCCACACCACCGCCCGCACCCCACATGACCCAGATGATCCGGATGTGCTGATCCGCGACCCATCGGCCTGGGGACAGACCTGCGACCGGGTACCGCTCAGCCGCCTGGCCGCCTCCTACACCGGCCGCGCCATCACCTTCCCCCCCTTGCCCGGAGGAAGGACCGCAGCATGATCATGACCCTCGCCGAGATCGCCGACGCCACCGGCGGCACCCTGCACGACGTGCCCGACCCGCAGGCACGGGTGACCGGCCGCAGCGCCGCCGACTCCCGCCACGTCGCCCCCGGCGGCATGTTCGTCGCCGTCGCCGGCACCCGCGTGGACGGGCACGACTTCGCCGCCCAGGCCATCGCCGCGGGCGCCGCCTGCGTGCTGGCCTCCCACCCGGTCGGCGTGCCCGCCGTCGTCACCGATGACGTCGTCGCCGCCCTCGGCCGCCTCGCCCAGCACGCCCTGACCCGCACCGGCGCGCAGATCATCGCGCTGACCGGGTCGTCGGGCAAGACCAGCACCAAGGACCTGCTGGCCCAGGTCCTCGCCGGTCACGGTGAGACGGTGGCCACCCCCGGCAGCTTCAACACCGAGATCGGGCTGCCGCTGACCGTGCTAGGCGCCGCCCCCTCCACCCGCTACCTGATCTTGGAGATGGGTGCCTCCTCCAGCGCCGCCACCGAGATGCGCCCGTCGCGGTCCTCAGGGATGGTGACCACGTCGGCGATCGTCTCCCGCCAGGGGAGTTCGTTGGAGTGGTGCTCGAACGGGCCGATGAACACCACGGGCCGCTCGGCGGGTGGGATCGCCTCGGTGAGCCGGTAGGCGTCGTCGAACCCGGCCGGCAGGCGCAGCCCCAAGATGCCGATCAGCTTGTCGATGGCCCCCGTGGCCCCCGACCCTGTGAAGATGACCACGGTCTCGTCGTCACCGCCGACGGCGTCCCTGACCACCTGGCGCGCGTCTTCGCGCAGACGCGTGGTCCGCAGGCCGGTCCCTGAGGACTCTGTGTGCGTGTTCGCGTACCAGGGCAGCACCTCGTCACGGATGAAGTCCTCGATGAAGGAGACCGCCCGGCCGCTGGCCGAATAGTCGGCGTAGGTGATGCGCCGTGCGCCGTAGGGGCCCCAGATCACCTCGCCGTTTCCGATGATCGCCCCACGGACCCGCTGCATGAGCGAATGCCCCTGCGGGTCCGGCACGGACGCCGTCGGAACTGATGCGCGAGCTGATGACCCCATTACGTCCCCTCTAGGAACCGTTGATTCCCTTACCCCTAACGGGCCACTCGCGCGACCTATCTAAATGATCAGGATGACGGGTTGTTTGGACGGCCCTTCCTGATTCTTTACTACCCCCATCCTTGCCAGAACATGGCCGCTTGGCGGCCTTTGGTATGGGATGAAACGTGGGATTGGGGTCATAGTGCAGGGTCGGGCCGGCGATCGAGTGGATTTGCGGATCACGGGTCCACTGCTTGGCGGTCGGCGGCGCGGGGAGCGGATGAAGGGTCGTCGCCACGGTCTCGGCCGTGGCTTATCCGCTGGTCCTGGTGATCGCGGCAGCGTTCAAAAGGACGACGAAAGCTCCACGAGCTACTTAACGCCTTGGAAAACGCGCTTCCGCGCGTTGACGATGCCCTCGAAAGTTGCAGGCTCATCCTGGATTTCGCCGGTGAGCAACAGCCCTCGGAGGCTCAACCGCTCATTTACCGATATTGCCGATATCGCCGATATTGCCGATAGGGATGTGCGCTGGGCGGCCTTTGAGCGTGCGTACGTGCGACTCCCTGGACGATTGTGCCGGTCAGCCGTTCAAGCGCCGTTGAACGACGTTGGCCGAGGGGGCGTGGCGCACTGATCGTTACCGCTCTCGGCGAGGAGCGTCGGCGGCGTCATTCGTCTTCGGGATCTGGTGGTTCCGTGGCCGGTGCGATCTCAAGCGGCGCGGCGGCCCCGCCGACGAGCTGATTTCCGTGAGTGAGCGTGTAGTCAAGCTGTCTGGCCAGGTGCGGGACGGTCGACGGAGGCATGTACGCATCGGCGCCGGCATCGAGCAGGCGCCGGACCGGGCCCTGGTAGTCGACTCCGAGTTCGTCGTCCTGGATCTCGGTGACGATGACACGGGCTTTCGGGAACATCGGCCGGAGCGCCGCGATCAACTGCGGGCTGACCGGTGGCACCAGCAGTACGTCGGCCGTCGTGGGAGCCGCGTTCATGTCGAGCACGATGTAGTCCGCGCCGAGTTGGTTCGACAGCGACGTCCGTGCCTTCGCCGACAGCTCCATCGCAGTGGCGACGACCGTCACACCGTCGTAGTCGG
This sequence comes from Spongiactinospora gelatinilytica, assembly GCF_003236385.1. Classification (GTDB taxonomy): domain Bacteria; phylum Actinomycetota; class Actinomycetes; order Streptosporangiales; family Streptosporangiaceae; genus Spongiactinospora; species Spongiactinospora gelatinilytica. The sequence goes on along the minus strand of NZ_POUA01000334.1, from coordinate 639 downwards.
CCGGCGGTCGGTCCTCGGTCGCGTCGGCCGTGCCGCGATCGACGATGGTGCCCTGGACGACCTCGATGGTGCTGGAGATCGTCGCGATCGCCTGGCCGTCCCGCGTGACGGCAATGGCCTCACCGGATTCGAGGGCGTCGATGAGCGCCACGACGTCCTCGGGAAGGCGAGTCACATCGAGCCGCTGCTCGGCACGCTTGGCACACTTGCGGATCACCAGGCCGGGACCGAGTTCCGGCGCGCGGGAGGTGGTGGCAGCGTCGTAACAGCGTTCAATCCTTCACAAATCAGGCCGACCATCAGTAGCGAGCCTATATCGATACGAACACTTCGGCCCCCTCACCACCGCTTGTCCGTTCCGGCTCCCGGCCGGGCCCGAGGCATGGACGCCTGAACCTCGTCACACCCTCAGTCCAGGAGGCCAAGGGGTTTCGGGCGATCAGGTACCACTCAGCGCTGATTGTCGGGTGTCAATGGTCGGGCTGGTGGCGCCAGCGTCGGGCGGAGCCCGACATAAGGGGAACCGGCCGCGCGTCAGCGAGGACCACGGGGCGCGAAGCGCACACACCGCCGAAGGCGGAACCAGAGCGCGAAGCGCGTATCTGCCCGGAGGGGCGTTGGAGGTGGGGTGGGGAATGG
>NZ_POUA01000333.1 GCF_003236385.1 Spongiactinospora gelatinilytica | reverse complement strand
CACCCCGACCGTGACCCCCACCGTGACCCCGACGGTCACGCCCACCGGCGACGCCACCTGCCCGGTCAAGAGCCGCCCCGCGGGCAAGGTCCTCCAGGGCTACTGGGAGAACTGGGACGGCGCGATCAACGGCGTCCACCCGCCGTTCGGCTGGACTCCGATCAACAATCCCGTGATCGCCCAGCGCGGCTACAACGTGATCAACGCCGCCTTCCCGGTGATCCGCTCCGACGGCACCGTGCTGTGGGAGGACGGCATGGACGTTACCGTCAAGGTCGCCACCCCGGCCGAGATGTGCGCGGCCAAGGCCGCGGGCGCCACGATCCTGATGTCCATCGGCGGCGCGACGGCCGGCATCGACCTCAGCTCCGCCTCCGTCGCCGACCGCTTCGTCCAGACGGTCGTGCCGATCCTGAAGAAGTACAACTTCGACGGCATCGACATCGACATCGAGACCGGCCTCACCGGCAGCGGCAACATCAACCAGTTGTCGGCCTCGCAGTCCAACCTCATCCGGATCATCGACGGCGTGCTCGCCCAGATGCCGTCCAACTTCGGCCTGACCATGGCCCCGGAGACGGCGTACGTCACCGGCGGCAGCGTCACCTACGGCTCGATCTGGGGCGCGTACCTGCCGATCATCAAGAAGTACGCCGACAACGGCCGCCTGTGGTGGCTGAACATGCAGTACTACAACGGCAGCATGTACGGCTGCTCCGGCGACTCCTACTCGGCCGGCACCGTGCAGGGCTTCACCGTCCAGACCACCTGCCTGAACAACGGCCTCACCATCCAGGGCACCACGATCAAGGTTCCCTACGACAAGCAGGTCCCCGGCCTCCCGGCCCAGCCCGGCGCGGGCGGCGGCTACATGAGCCCCGGCCTGGTCAGTCAGGCGTGGAACGCCTTCAACGGCCAGCTCAAGGGCCTGATGACCTGGTCCATCAACTGGGACGGCTCCAAGAGCTGGTCCTTCGGCAACAACGTCAAGTCCCTCCAGGGCCGCTGACGCGAACGTGAGGGGCCGCCCCGGGCGCTCGGGGCGGCCCCTCACCCCCTACGCACGGCGATCACATCACGGCGGCACCCACGGCATTTGCCATCCGGACAGCCGGTAAAGCCCCCCCGACTTTGTACCCCAAGCGCCGACTGTGGGCTATACGCTCCCGATATGTTACGCGACCCACTGTTACCCCCTCCCCTCCTTCCATGGAGAGCACGAGCCGGTTCGTTACCCGCAGTGCCCGGCGGTTGGGAGGAGTCCCCTGCGACGCTCCACCGCCTCCTAGAGCAACTGTAGGTGCGTCCGGCGTTCGAGAGCTTGCCGAGGCCGTACGTAAGCAGATCCGTGCTCCGCTTTCCCCCGCAGAGTTGTCCGCGCTCTTTTCGGGCGATGCACAAGAGCTTCTTCAGGAAGCATGGGACCGTACTTCCGGTGAAATAGAGCTTCTCGCTGGAGTCTTCCGGGTTCTCTACAATGAGGCGACCAATATAGACCGTGTATTCGGGGCGCGCTACCGATAGAGGTCATCTACAGCACTCTTCGGAACGATGCGGTCGTACAGCCGGATATTACCCAGATCAAGCGAGCACTGGACCTCCTGACCTCGTCTCTCGTTCGCGCCGTGATCAAGGAAGGCGACCGTTATCGTGCCGCTGAGAAGCCCGCTACAACCGCGCTCCGGCTGCATAGCCTAGGGGATGCTCTCGCCCAAGTGGATTCCATCTAGTAGTCACCCGTGTAGCCCTTGGCGGCGCGCGGCGAGGATGGGGATGGCGGCGATCTTGTCGGCGGGCATAGTGGACCAGTTCAGCCCGTGCGGGCGCGGTACACGCGGGCACATGATGATGTCTTTTTCCGTGAGAATCATGTCCACCCGGAAGTCGTGCCCGCCTTCGGGTAGCGGCTCGTCGACGACCTGAAGTGGGTGAACCGTTGTGACGATCACCGTCGCGTCGGTGACCAGGCCCTCCTCGATGAGGAGGGCCACTTCGATGTCGGAGTAGCCGGCGCCCTTGCCGAGGCGTACGCCCTGCCGGTCGACTGCCACGGACCCGCACACGACCAGATCGATCGGAAGCATCCGCTCCGGACCGACTCGTGGGCTCGCCTTCGCGGCAGTGCGGCTCGAGGCGGCCTGGTCGGGCGGAAGCGTGGAATGCGCGGGGTCGATGAGATAGAACGGCTCGATGGTGGCGATCTTCGGGACCGCCATGTAGAGGATCTTCCCTTCGGCCAGGGCACGCGCCCGGACGGGGAGTTGCGCGGAGTCGGGATTGGCCTTGACCGTACGCGCCAGCCGCCATGCGTCCGTGGTGGCCAGGCGCTCAGCGGCCTTGTCCGAGCCGGTGAACCGGGGGATGTGGCCGCGTGGGTCGGACGGGAGACCCCGGCATCGATCAGTGCCCACCAGACGCGTTCGCGGACCGCGTTCTTGTCGTCGCCGAGGCTCATATGGTCAGTTCATCACGCTGCCATCAAGCAGAACAGACGATCGCCGACCTCCTGAGCCCACCGCTCATGACGCCACGGCGACAACTCCCGGCCCGCCGTGAACGCGATGTTGAACCCGCCACCACCACGCGTCGCCTCGATGAGGTCGATGGCCTCGTGCAGGGGACCGCATGCCTCCTCTGCCCTGCCTTGCCGCAGGCGGGCGAGTGCCAGGTTGCCCAGTACGATCGCCTGCGACTTCTTCCCACGAACCGGTTGACGCGCCGACGCGGCCAAAATCCGTTCGGCCTTGTCGTTCAGGCCGAGAAACAGGTAGCAGGACCCCGCCAGACGGCCGAACTGGCTCGGCGAGAACAGGTGACGGGCTTCATCGTCTCTGCCGAGGCGGGCAAGGGTGTCCTCCGCCGCGCCGAGGGCCTTCTCACAGTCCCGTCTCTCCCCCAACATCGCGTACGCCTCGCCGACGTGCAAGAGCCCGAGGCCGGTGAGCACGTTGCCCGGGGAACGGCCGGCGGTCACCGTCTCCTCGCAAAGACGGAGCCCTTCCCGGACGTTCTTCGTGCCGTACAGGGCCACGAAGCCTTTTCGGAGTTGGGCGTGCGCTTCGAGCATCGGGTCCCCGGCCTCGCGGGCGGCGTCGATGGCCTGGTCGAAGTACCGTACCGGCACGGCGTGATCCCGCCTTTGCGACGCGTCCCACACGAGCCGGCCCATGAGAGTCGCCGACTCGGCGGCGGATGTGCACAGCTCACGGCGGATACGCCGGTTCGGCGCGGAGGCGCGCAGGAGTGCCACCTGACTGTGGCAGCGGCCCGCGTCGGCGATGAGGGAGGTCGAGGGCGACGAGTCGTACTCGGCGGTGAGGTGCTGTACGCGTTCGGCCCGATGGGCCGCCGTGACCAGGTCCACGGCCGCCGGTTCAGCAAGCGCGCGGGCGAGTCGTTCGGCTTCGGGCCGCTCGTCGGCCTGGCAGGCGAGGTACGCGTCCACATCTTCGAGCGACACCCGGAGGACGGCGGCAAGCTTGGGCCGGTGCCAAGGACGCGGTTCGCGTTCTCCACTCTCCCAGCGCACGACCGTCGAGCGTTCGACACCGAGTGCGTGCGCCAGCTCCTCCTGCGAGAAGCCCAGCGTCTTGCGGCGCTGGATGAGCCGTTGCCGACGTCCTGACATGGTGCGATTCCTCCCGCGAGGCTGACAGGAACCTTCGTCGGAGTATCCCTGCCGGACGCACTGGTCCGCAGGTCAATGCCACATTGGTGCGCCAGATCCCGCACGGTTGTGCTGTGGAGCGCGGGCTATGGGAGGGCGTTACCTACGGAACCATGACCAGCCAACTGACCGGCCATGACAGTGAGACCTTGTCATGGAGCCGCACGCTGCTGCCGATCGCCCCGTCCGTTCCCGAGGCGCGGGAGCGGGTGCGGCAGGCGCTCGGCGAATGGGATCTCGACCATCTGAAGTGGCGGACGGACCTGTTGGTGACCGAACTGGTGGCGAATGCCATCAAGCATGCACATACCGGCGGCGCTCACGTCACGGTCCTGGTGATGTCAGGGGGGACACGCTCCGGATCGAGGTTCGCCATCGGGACGTGGACCACCTCCCTGTACGGCGGCGGCCCCGTCCCGGTGACGAGAACGGGCACGGACTGTTGATCGTCGAGACGTACGCCGACCGCTGGGACGTCCACCTGGACGAGGGCGGCAAGGCGGTCTGGTGCGAACTCGACGTTCTTCCTCACCAGAGCGGCGAGGAAGGGCCGTGGTGATACGCGATACCGAGGGGCGTGCGCTCGCCGCCACCCTCCAGCGGCGGAACCCCGGCTGGTTGATCATGTGGTCGCCATGGCGTCGCGGCTTCTCCGCCTTCGCCTGCTGGAACCCTGGTCGGTCCATCGTGATCGACGCACGCGGCCCCGAAGAACTACTTCACCTCATGCTCACGGAAGAGATGACAACCGGCCCGGTCAGCTCGTCGAGCGGGTGAGTTCGTGGCAGGCGATGGCGGCGGCCGCGACGACGTTCAGGGAGTCGACGCCTGCGGACATGGCTTCGGGGCTCATCGGGATGCAGACGGCCTCATCGGCCTCTTTCAGCCAGTGGGAGGACAGGCCGTCGCCCTCGGAGCCGAGCAGCAGTGCGATCCGGCCCGCCCCGGGGATCGTGGCCAGGGGGGTGGCCTGCTGGTCGGGGGTCAGCGCAAGGGTGCGGAAGCCCGAACGGCGCAACTGGGACAGGCCATCGTACCAGTCGTCCATGCGGGCGTACGGGATGGAGAAGACCGCGCCCATGGAGACCTTGATCGCGCGGCGGTAGAGCGGGTCGGCGCAGCGGGGGGACAGGATGATCGCGCCGACGCCGAGCGCGGCGGCGCAGCGGAAGATGGCGCCGACGTTGCCGTGGTCGACCAGATCCTCCAGTACGACCACGCTGCGCGTGGGCGGGGCGAGCAGGTCGGGGACCGCGGGGAGCGGGAGGCGGCGCATCGCGGCGAGCGCGCCGCGGTGGACCTGGAAGCCCGCCACGTCGCGGATGACCTCGTCGGACGCCACGAACACCGTGGTCTCGCCCAGGGCGTCGGCCAGGGCGTCGAGCCTGCGCCGGGTGGTGAGCACCGATTTGACCGGATGGCCGGTGGCGATCGCGCGCCTGATGACCTTTTCCCCCTCGGCGATGAACAGGCCGCGTTCGGCCTCAAGGTTCTTGCGCAACTCGACGTCGCGCAGCCGGGTGTAGTCGGCCAGGCGGGGATCGGCGGGGTCGGTCACCTCCACGAGCTGGAACATCCCCGCATCCTCCCATGCGACGCATGGTGGAAACGGGTCCAGCGGTAACCGGTTCTTTGCGCTGCCTAAAATCAGTGACGCGATGTGCTGGGTAAGGTACTTAGCGCTGTCGGCGGCCGAGAGCGGGCGGACAGGAGGTCACGGTGCCTGACCGGCGTGTTCGCCCGCTCCCGGCCGCGTCAGCAGCCCTCTCCCGTTTTCGGCCGCGGCCGCGGCGCTCCCCCTGAACCATCCGGACACGCCTGACGCGAACGCGGTCCCGCGCGTGATTCTGCTCCTTTAGAGGCGGCCCTTCTGCACCTTTAGCGCTGCTTTGCCACAATAAGCGCAGCAAGTAGGGTTTCAGGAACATCGCCACCTGTCTCTGGATAGGGTGTCCCCCCGCATCCACCGAACGGCTCAATAAGGATTAAGAAGAGGACACCGTGGGCGGACGCCACCGCACAGACGACTCCGGCGCGGGCGACTACGGATACCGGCCGCCGCGCCGACGGACGAGCGCCGGGCGCGTGCTCGTGCCGCTCGCCGGTTCCGTCGCGCTCGCCGTACTGCTGGGCGTGGCGGCCTTCGTGATCGTCAACCGCGACGACGACAAGGGCCGGGGCCAGAGCCAGGAGTGCGCGGGCGGTGAGCTGGCCGTACGGGTGGTGGCCGCGCCGGACATCGCGCCGGCGGTGAGCGCGGTCGCGCAGAGGTACAACGCCGCCAAGCCCGCCGCGGGCGGCAAGTGCGTGCGGGTCGGCGTGCAGGCGCAGTCCGCGCCCAGCGTGGCGAACGCGCTCGCCGGGAGCGGCCTGACGGCCGGCCGGACCGACGCGGACCTGTGGATCCCGGACTCGCGCATGTGGCTGGACCTGATGCGGGCGCGCGGCGCGAAGCCGCCGGCGGCCGAGGACTCGATCGCCGCCTCGCCGATCGTGCTGGCCGCCTCCCGGGACTCGGTCGAGGGCCTGCGGCGCACGCTGGGCGAGCCGAGCTGGGCGCAGGTGGCCGCCGCCGCCGACGTAACCGACCCCGACGGCCTGGCCAAACAGGTGCGCGTGGTCACCCTGGACCCCCGCCAGAACGCGGCCGGTCTCGGCGCGGCCCTGGCCGCCGCCGGAGTGCTGCGCGCGGGCGGCAAGGAGGACCGGCTGATCGGCGCGCTCAAGCAGCTCTCCCGGTCGCTGGCGGGCTCGCCCGAGTCGCTGCTGGCCAGCCTGGACGTCAAGTCGCGCAGAGCGCCGGTCGGCGTCGCCACCGAGCAGGGCGTCTGGAACTTCAACACCCGGCAGAAACCGGCCTCCCCCGTCGTACCCCTGTATCCACAGGAAGGGACCGTCAGCCTGGACTACCCGCTGGTCTTCACCGCCACCGACGCGACCGCGAAGGGCGCGGCCAAGGGGTTCGCGGCGGAGTTGAGCGACGCGGCGGGCCAGAAGGTCATCCGCGACCACGGGTTCCGCACCCCGGACGGGAAGGGCGGCGCGGCCCTGGCCGAGAACGCCGGGTTCGCGGCCGAGCCGCCGAAGGCGCTCGCCGCCCCGGACGCCAAGGCCGCCGCCGCGCTCACGCAGTCGTGGTCGCGCCTCAACCTGGGCACCCGCCTGCTGGCGCTGTTCGACGTGTCGGGCACGATGGCGCTGCCGGTACCGGGCGCGGGGGCCGATCGGATGCGGGTGATCTCGCGGATCGGCACCGAGGGGCTGCGGCTGTTCCCGCCGGACAGCGAGATCGGCGTCTGGGAGTTCTCCACGCACTTGGACGGCCAGGGCACCGACCACCGCGAGATGGTGCCGGTCGGCCCGCTCGCCGAGAAGGTCGGCGGGGTGCTGCGCAAGGACCTGCTGGCCGGCAGGCTGGCGGAGGTACGGGCCCGGCCCACCGGCGACACCGGCCTGAACGACACGATCGCCGCCGCCTACGAGCGGATGACCGAGGACTACCGGGCCGACAAGATCAACACGATTCTCGTCCTCACGGACGGGGCGGGCAACGACGACCCGGACGGCGGCCTGTCCGACGAGGAGGTCGTGCGGAAGCTCAAGGAGCAGTACGACCCGGCCAAACCGGTCAGCATCCTGATCATCGCCTTCGGCCCGGACGCCCCCAAGGGCCGGGCGCGCATGGACGCCATCGCCTCGGCGACCGGCGGCGAACTGTTCATCGTCAAGGACGTGTTGCAGGTACGGAAGATCTTCGTGGAGAGCATGAAGCGCCGCATCTGCGCCCCGCACTGCGAGGGCTGATCCCGCCCCGCAGCATGGAGGCGGGCATTCCGCAGGGAATATGCCTTCTTGCTATGCCAGGACCATACATTTCTCGCCAGGACAACCCACCCCCGGGACGTAGGCGTCCAACGCACGTGGGGCCCTGGCGCGGGCAGGTGAACGACACCCGCGGACGTGCCCGTTCTGCGTGGAGGAAGATCTGTGCCCGGATGGCCCAACACCGGTCGTAGCGATGACCACCTTCTGGCCGAGGCGCTGCGGCGCGCGGACGCGCACGCGCCCGCCGACCTGTACGACGCCTACGGCGAACGTCTCTACGACTACGCCTGCTCCCAGCTCCCCCGCCCGGAGGCGGCGGCCGAGGCGGTACACGACGCGCTGGTCACCGCGCACGAGGCGGCCGACCGGCTGGGCGATTCCAGGCGGCTGCGCGCCTGGGTGTACGCGCTGACCCGCCACCAGTGCGCCGCGCGGTCGCGCCGCCGCGGCGGCACCCCGCCGCTGAGCGCCCCGGTGCCCGGCGACCACGACGACGACCCCGAAGACGAGATCGACGACCCCGAGCTGGCCGATCTGGTCTTCGAGGTGCTCGGCGAGCTGGCCCCAGGCGAGCGGGAGGTCCTGGAGCTGGCCGTACGGCACGCCCTCGACGACGCCGAGGCCGCGGCCGTGCTGGGCCTGACCACCCGCCAGATCGGGGCCGGGCTCGGCCGGGCCCGCGACCTGCTGGAGCTGGCCGCCGCCGCGGTGGTGCTGGCGAGGGTCGGCCGGGCGCACTGCCCCGACCTCTCCGCCATGGTCGACTCCCTGGAGGGCCCGCTCCCGCCGCTGCTGCGCAAGCGGCTGTCCGCGCACATCGGCGACTGCGAGGTCTGCCACGAGCTGCGCCACCGGCACGTGTCGGCCGAGCGGCTGCTGGAGGCGGTGCCGATCGCCTACCCGCCGCTCTCGCTGCGCCGCCGGGTGATCGACACCTGCGTGAGCCCGGACCGCGAGCAGACCAGGGAGGCGATCGCGAAGCGCACCGAGCGGCTGGACAAGGCCGGGTTCCCGATGCCCGCCGAACGCCGTTCGCGCCGCCGGCCGCGCCGGCTCACGGCGCTGGTCATCGCGGCCTCGTGCGTGCTGGCCGCGGTGAGCGCGGTGGTCGTGGTGTACGGCACGGCCGAGCCGGCCGGTGTACGCGCCGCGCCCGCCCCCGGCGGGCCCTCCGTGTTCACCCCCGGCACGGAGCCCACCACGGCGGACCAGGCCCCCGGCGACC
>NZ_POUA01000332.1 GCF_003236385.1 Spongiactinospora gelatinilytica | reverse complement strand
GCCCGCCCGCAGCGCCAGCCACGACTTGACCACCAGCCCCGCCACGGCCAGCAGCAGCGCGACGCCCAGCGCGTACTTCACGGCCCGCTGCACGTCCGCCCCGTCGCCGAACGCGCGCGCCACGAACACCCCGCAGAACGCCGTGGGCACCGACCCGGCGCACAGCCAGCCGACCATCCGCAGGTTGACCGTGCCGCGGCGCAGGTGGACGTACCCGCCCACCGGTTTCATCACCGCCGAGGCCACCAGGTCGCTGGACACCGCGGCCAGCGGCGGCACGTTGAACACCAGGAGCATCATCGGGGTCATCAGCGCGCCGCCGCCCATGCCGGTCAGCCCGACGATGACGGCGACGAAGAACGATCCAACGACCAGCGGCAGGTCCATCAGCGCCTCACCGGATCCAGCCTCCCGAGGTCAGCAGGTCGACGACACGGGAGACCGCGCGGTCGATCGGCATCCCGGTCGTGTCGATCACCAGCTCGGCGTCGTCGGGCTCCTCGTAGGGGTCGGAGACGCCGGTGAACTCGGGGATCAGGCCGGCCCGCGCCTTGGCGTACAGGCCCTTGCGGTCGCGGCGCTCGCACTCGGCCAGCGGGGTCGCGACGTGGATCAGCAGGAAGTCGGCGCCGACCGACTCGACCATCTCGCGCACCTCGGCGCGGGTGGCCGCGTACGGCGCGATGGGCGCGCAGATCGCCAGGCCGCCGTGCCTGGCCACCTCGGCGGCCACGAAGCCGATGCGCCGGATGTTGGCGTCCCGGTCGGCCTTGGAGAAGGTCAGCCCGGCCGACAGCAGCCGCCGTACGACGTCGCCGTCCAGGTAGGTCACCGTGCGGCTGCCGCGTTCCAGCAGCACGTCGTGCAGGCCGCGGGCGATCGTGGACTTGCCCGAGCCGGACAGGCCGGTGAAGAACACCACGAGGCCGCGCCGGTGCGGCGGGCCGGGGATGGCGACCGGGTCGGGGGCGGCCAGGTGCTCGCTCGCGCCGTACGCGTCGGCGACGTGCTCGCGCAGTTCCAGATCGATGGCGACGGGCTCGCGCGGGGCCAGCGGCACCGCGGCGACGGCCGTGCCCGCGGGGAGCCTGTCGCGGGCGGCCAGGGCCGCGCGCACCATGGCGGGCCCGGCCTCGCCGTACGCGAGGGGCAGCAGCAGCACCGTGGCCGAAAGTTCGGCGGCGGTGGCGGTGATCTCGGCGAGCACCGTGTCGTCGAGCGGGCCGCGCATGGTGACCGCGAGCACCGGGCCCTCGCCCAGCTCCTTGCGCACCTCGCCGGGCGGGCGGCGCACCCGCGCGAACGGGCCGTGCTCGGGCCCACCGGCGCCGCCCTCGACCGGGCCGGCCACCCCGTGCGGGCCGCGCTCGGTCACGGTCAGCACGGCCAGCGCCGCGCCCTCGGGGTCGAGCAGCGTGATCCGGTCGCCCGCCTGGGCCGGATGGTCGGCGGGCAGGTGCAGCAGCACCGGGTCGGGCCAGGGCGTGCCGTCGGCGAGCGTGCCGCGTTCCAGCACGGAGTGCGCGTCCGCGTCGCCGAGGAAGCCGGTGAGCGGGTGGAAGGCGCCGGACAGCAGCAGCTCCAGATCGGCCAGCTCGCGGGCGTCGGGGGTCCACTCGAAGGTCGCCGTCATGTGCGCGTCTTATGCTCCGTCGCCATCGAAACCACCGTTGCACCCCTAAATCCCGGCCAACCTACCGCCATGGTCGGGGAGTGTCACCCTAACGACTGACCCCAGCTCACATCAACCCGGGATCGCCCAGGTCAAGGCGTTCAGAGCAGCCGGGCGAACTGGTTCTGTGGCCGGCGGATCACGAACGTCACCTCGTCGTACGCCGCCGTGCGCCGCCCGCCGCTGAGCCGGTCGGTCAGCTTGCAGACCAGCCTGGCCAGCCCGCCCAGCGCGCCGCGCAGCGCCGGACCGCCCACGGCGGTGTGCTCCTCGCTGATCCGCAGCCCGCGGCTCAGGCAGAAGGAGCGGATGCCGTCGCGGGAGGTGATCGGCTCGTAGATCGCGGGCAGCGGCCCGACCGTGCCGGACGGCGTGAAGCCGCGCCAGGCGGCCCGCCGCAGCGGCGCGGGCACCCGGCGGGCCCAGAACCCGTAGGCGGACTCGCGGTCGCGCATCCGGACCATCAGCAGCCAGCCGGGGCGCAGGCCGTTCAGCAGCCGGTCGAGCACCAGCTCGGCGTACCTGATCCGCTCCAGTACGTGCTCGACGTGCACCACGTCGAACGACCTCGGCGGCACCGGGACCGAACGTAGGTCGCCCAGCGCGAACGCGTCGAGGTCGTCGCGGGTCTCCACGACGCGCCGCAGGGCCGGAAGGTCCTCGTCGATGCCGGTGACCCTGGTCTCCATCGGCCGCGCGCCGCCGTACCCCGCCCCGGACGCCGCCTCGGTGGCGCGGAACGGGTCACCGCCCCCGCCGCAGCCGACCGCCAGGACGTCGATCCGCCGCCCCAGATGCTCGGTCCACTGGTCGCGGATCATGCGGTTGAACAGGTCGCCTCGTTCGATGACCGATCTCACCTCGTGCATGTCACCTAGCGTAGTCAATCCGCTCTCGGGAGTCGCGGACACCCGGGTGGCGACGCCGGGCCGACCGGGGGAAGTACCCTGGTATCGAGTAACCCCCGTGCCCGAATTCCTTCGCCGGGGGTAGTCGTGTTGCCATCGTGGGGCTGTGGGGCAATTCTGATGACCCTTTCCGGACTACTCGATCTCGTCGTGGCCGAGGACCGTCTCGCCGGTCTGCTGAACGATGTGCGCGGGGGCGTCGCCTCCGACGTCTCGCTCCTCGCGCCGCCCGCGCTGCGCCCGTTCGCGGCGGCGGCGCTGGCCCGCGAGGGCGCGGCCGGGGGCATGCGCACGGTCCTCGCGGTGACCGCGACCGAGCGCGAGGCCGAAGATCTCGCGGCGGCCCTGGGCAGCCTGCTCGATGAGGCGTCGGTGGCGGTGTTCCCGGCCTGGGAGACCCTGCCGCACGAACGTCTGTCGCCGCGCAGCGACACGGTCGGCAAGCGGCTGGCCGTGCTGCGCCGACTGGCCCATCCGGTGGACGGCGACCTGGCGGCGGGGCCGCTCGGCGTGATCGTCGCGCCGGTCCGCGCGGTGTTGCAGCCGATCGTGGCGGGCCTCGGCGACCGGACCCCGGTACGGCTGCGCTCCGGCGACGACGCCGAGCTGGACGACGTGGTGGCCCGCCTGGTGGAGAACGGTTACCACCGGGTCGACATGGTCGAGCGGCGCGGCGAGGTGGCGGTGCGCGGCGGGCTGCTGGACGTGTTCCCGCCGACGGAGGAGCATCCGCTGCGGCTGGAGTTCTGGGGCGACACCGTCGAGGAGATCCGCTGGTTCAAGGTCGCCGACCAGCGTTCGCTGGAGGTCGCCGAGGACGGCCTGTTCGCCGCGCCCTGCCGGGAACTGCTGCTCACGCCCGAGGTGCGCGCCCGGGCCAAGGACCTCGCCGAACAGCACCCCGCCCTGGCCGAGACCCTGGAACAGCTAGCCGAGGGCTCGCCGGTGGAGGGCATGGAGGCGTTCGCGCCGGTCCTGGCCGGTGACATGGACCTGCTGGTGGACCACCTGCCGGTCCGGTCGGCGGTGTTCGTGTGCGATCCGGAGCGCATCCGCGGGCGGGCCGAGGAGCTGGTCCGCACCAGCCAGGAGTTCCTGGAGGCGTCGTGGATCAACGCGGCGGCGGGCGGCGAGGCCCCCATCGACCTCGGCGCTTCGGCCTTCCGCGGCCTGGACGAGGTCCGCGCCCACGCCCGTGAGCTGGGGCTGCCGTGGTGGTCGATCGCGCCGTTCACCGGTACCGGCGACGACGACGGGGTGACGCTCGACGCGCACGAGGCGGAGTCCTACCGCGGCGACACCCAGCGGGCGCTCGCCGACATCAAGGGCTGGCTGGGCGAGGGCCGCCGGGTGGTGCTGCTCAGCGAGGGCCACGGCCCGGCCGAGCGGATGGTGGAGCTGCTCAAGGGCGTCGACGTGCCGGCCAGGCTGGAGCCGGGGCTGGCCGGTGAGCCGGGCAAGGGCGTGGTCCATGTGACCACGGGCCGGGTGGAGCACGGCTTCGTGACCGAGTCGCTGGCCGTGCTCACGCATCTGGACCTGGTGGGGCAGAAGGCGTCCACCAAGGACATGCGGCGGCTGCCGTCCCGCCGCCGCAACATGGTCGATCCCCTCCAGCTCAAGGTGGGCGACCATGTGGTCCACGAGCAGCACGGCGTGGGCCGGTACATCGAGATGGTCCAGCGCACGGTGCAGGGGGCGACCAGGGAGTACCTGGTCATCGAGTACGCCAAGGGCGACCGGCTGTACGTCCCGACCGACCAGCTCGACGAGGTGACCCGGTACGTCGGCGGCGAGGCCCCGACGCTCAACCGGATGGGCGGCGCCGACTGGGCCAAGGCCAAGTCGCGGGCCAAGAAGGCGGTCAAGGAGATCGCGGGCGAGCTGATCAGGCTCTACAGCGCCCGGATGGCCTCGCCGGGACACCCGTTCGGAACGGACACCCCCTGGCAGCGGGAGATGGAGGACGCCTTCCCCTACGCCGAGACCAACGACCAGCTCGCCGCCATCGACGAGGTCAAGCGGGACATGGAACGCCCGCTGCCGATGGACCGGCTGATCTGCGGCGACGTCGGCTACGGCAAAACCGAGATCGCGGTGCGGGCCGCGTTCAAGGCCGTCCAGGACGGCAAGCAGGTGGCGGTGCTGGTCCCCACGACCCTGCTGGTGCAGCAGCACCTGTCCACGTTCGCCGAGCGCTTCTCCAGCTTCCCCGTGGTGGTCAAGCCGATGTCGCGGTTCCAGACCGACGGCGAGGTCAAGGAGACCATGCGCGGGCTCACCGAAGGCTCGGTGGACATCGTGATCGGCACGCACCGGCTGCTCAGCCCGGAGATCAGGTTCAAGCAGCTCGGGCTGATCATCGTGGACGAGGAGCAGCGGTTCGGCGTGGAGCACAAGGAGGCCATGAAGCACCTGCGCACCCAGGTCGACGTGCTGTCCATGTCCGCCACCCCGATCCCGCGCACCCTGGAGATGGGCCTGACCGGGATCAGGGAGATGTCCACGATCCTGACGCCTCCGGAGGAGCGGCACCCGATCCTCACCTTCGTCGGCCCCTACGACGAGAAGCAGATCGCCGCGGCGGTGCGCCGCGAGCTGATGCGCGACGGCCAGGTGTTCTTCGTCCACAACCGGGTGGCGAGCATCAACAAGACCGCGGCCCGGCTGCACGAGCTGGTGCCGGAGGCCAAGATCGCGGTGGCGCACGGCCAGATGAACGAGAACCAGCTCGAAAAGATCATGGTGGACTTCTGGGAGCGCGACTTCGACGTGCTGGTCTGCACGACCATCGTGGAGTCCGGCCTGGACGTCCCCAACGCCAACACGCTGATCGTCGATCGCGCCGACAGCTACGGTCTGTCCCAGCTCCACCAGCTCCGCGGCCGGGTGGGCCGTGGGCGCGAGCGCGGGTACGCCTACTTCCTCTATCCGCCCGAGCGCCCGCTGACCGAGACCGCGCACGAACGCCTGGCGACCATCTCCCAGCACACCGAGATGGGCGCGGGCATGTACGTCGCGATGAAGGACCTGGAGATCCGCGGCGCGGGCAACATCCTGGGCGCGGAGCAGTCCGGCCACATCGCGGGAGTCGGCTTCGACCTGTACGTGCGGATGATGTCCGAGGCGGTGCAGGAACAGAAGGCCAAGCTGACCGGCGCGCCCGCGGCCGACGGCGAGCGGGCCGATGTCAAGGTCGAGCTGCCGATCAACGCGCACATCCCGCACGACTACGTGACCTCCGAGCGGCTGCGCCTTGAGGCGTACAAGCGGATCGCGGCGATCGGCGCGCAGGAGGACATCGTGGCGGTCCGCGACGAGCTGACCGACCGCTATGGCCGGCCCCCGCAGGCCGTGGAGAACCTGCTGGAGGTCGCCAGGTTCCGGGTCCGCGCCCGCCAGGCCGGCCTGACCGACGTGACCGCGCAGGGCCAGCACGTCAAGTTCGCCCCGGTCAGGCTCGCCGAGTCGCAGCAGGTCCGCCTGCAGCGGCTCTACCCCAAGGCCCTTTACAAGCAGACCGTGCAGACCCTGCTGGTGCCGGTGCCGAAGACCAAGCCGCTGGGCGGGCAGCCGCTGCGCGACCTGGATCTGCTGAAGTGGTGCGGCGACCTGGTCCAGGCGATGTTCCTCGAATCGGTTCCCGTCAAGCAGGCACGGTAAGGTAGGCGGGATTTGTCGGAAGGGATCCCACCGTGAAGACTCCAACGCGTCTGGCCGTGGCCGCGGCGGCCTGCGGCGTCGTCCTGCTCACCGCGTGCTCCCCGATGAAGGCAGGCGCGGCGGCGATCGTCGGCGACCAGCGGATCAGCGTCGCCGAGGTCGAGGACAGCGTCCGTGAGGTGCAGAAGGCACTGCAGGCCGTTCCACAGGCCCAGCAGCAGCTTCCGCGCCCGGTGCCGCAGTCGGTGCTGCTCCAGCTCGTCGAGACCAACAGGTACGCGCAGCTCGCCGAGTCCCAGAAGGTCAGGGTCACCGACGGCGAGATCGACGCCTTCATCGCCAACCAGAGCGGCGGTAACCCGCGCCAGATCGAGCAGGCCCTCCTGGTGCAGGGGGTGCCGCCGTCGCAGAGCCGTGACTACGTGCGCGCCTTCCTCACCGGCCAGAAGCTGATCGTCGAGATGGGCGGCGGCACCGACGACGCGTCCTTGCAGCGCGGCCAGCAGGCGCTCGTGCAGGAGATCCAGAAGGTGCCGGTCACCTTCAACCCCCGCTACGGGCAGTGGGACCAGCAGCAGGGCACGTTCCTGGCGACCGAGCGGTTCGGCAAGGCCCCGCAGCCCCAGCAGGGCGGCCCCGAGCAGGGCATGCCCCAGCAGGGCGGCCCCGAGGGCCAGATGCCGCAGGACGGCTGATCCGGCGGGTGATGCCGACATGCCGCTGATCCTCATCACCACCTCGCCCCGGGTCGCGCCGGGGCTGCTCGGGCACGACGCCTGGCGTCTGCTGCGCGAGGGGCGGGCCTACAGCGGCTCGGCGGACCACCCCTGCCTGCCCTACCTCGCGGAGGCCGGGGTCCAGGTCGAGGTGATCGAACCCGACCCGGCCCGGCTGGTGGCCGAGGCCCGGGCGGGCCAGGTCGTGTGGCTCGCCGCCCAGGACGGCGACTCCGACCTGCTGCGCGCGGTCGGGCACGTGGCCGTCGGCCAGGACGACCCGCCGGCGATCGAGGTCATGCCCGGCTCCTACGACCTGCCCGGCGCGCGGGTGCTCGACCTGGTGGGGGTGATGGACCGGCTGCGCCGCGAATGCCCGTGGGACGCCAAGCAGACCCACGAGACGCTGGTCCCCTACCTGCTCGAAGAGGCGTACGAGGTGCAGGAGACCGTCGAGGAGGACGACTACCCGGCGCTCCGCGAGGAGCTGGGCGACGTGCTCCTCCAGGTCGCCTTCCACTCCCGGCTGGCGATGGAGCGGGCCGACGGCTTCGACATCGACGACGTGGCCGCGGGCATCGTGGACAAGCTGGTACGCCGCCACCCGCACGTCTTCGGGTCGGTCGAGGTCGGCGGGGAGGCGGAGGTCAGTGACAACTGGGAGGTCATCAAGGCCGCGGAGCGGGCCGCCAAGGGCAAGGAGTCGGTCCTTTCCGGCGTGCCGCTCGGCCAGCCGTCGCTGACGCTGGCGGCCAAGCTGCAAAGCCGCGCCGAACGGATCGGCGCGCCCGCCGACCTGCCCGGCGAGGGCGTCTCGGCGCTGGGCGCGCGGCTGTTCGAGCTGGTGCGCCAGGCGCGCGCCGAGGGCCTCGACCCCGAGGCCGAGCTGCGGGCCGCGGCCCGCGCCTACCGCGACCGCGTCCGCGCGTGGGAGCGTACGGCCGGCTGACCGGCCATACCCCGTAAGAGGGAGGCGCCGTGCCCGTGGACGAGCGGATGTCGAACGTGGATCCACTACGCCCGGGAGATCCGTCCGTGCTGGGCGGCTATCGGCTCCTCGGGCTGCTCGGCGAGGGCGGCCAGGGCACGGTCTTCCTGGCCGAGGCCCCCTCGGGCGAGCGCGTCGCGGTCAAGCTGCTGCACGCCAGGCTCGCGGCCGACGCCACGGCGCGCGAGCGGTTCCGGCGCGAGGTGGAGACCGCGCGCCGGGTCGCCAGGTTCTGCACCGTCCCGGTGCTCGACGCCGACGTGCGCAACGATCGCCCGTACGTGGTGAGCGAGTTCGTCGACGGCGTTCCGCTGGACCGGCTGGTCCGCGAGCGGGGCCCGATCGGCGGCGACGAGCTGATGCGCGTCGCGGTCGGTACGGCGACGGCCCTGGCCGCGATCCACCGCGCGGGGGTGGTCCACCGTGACTTCAAGCCCAGCAACGTCCTGGTGGCCGCCGACGGGCCGAGGGTCATCGACTTCGGCATCGCCCGCGCATTGGACATGGCCACGGCCACGACCACCAGTTCGGTGATGGGCACCCCGGCCTACACCTCGCCCGAGCAGATCTCCGGCCACCCGGCGAGCCCGGCCTCCGACGTGTTCGCCTGGGCGATCACGATGGTCTTCGCGGCCAGCGGACGCCCGGCGTTCGGGGCCCAGACGATCCCCGCGGTGCTCAACCGCATCCTGAACACCCCTCCCGACCTCTCAGAGGTCCCGGAGGGCCCCTTACGCCACCTGCTGGACAGATGCCTGGTCAAGGACCCTTCCGGGCGCCCTACGGCCGCTGAGGCGCTGTTGAGGCTGATCGACTCGGCAGAAGCCCCGAACGCCCCCACCGCCTCGAAAGTCCCGAGGGCCCCGAGGAC
>NZ_POUA01000331.1 GCF_003236385.1 Spongiactinospora gelatinilytica | reverse complement strand
GTGGGTTTATTCGGCCTCGCTGAAGGTGACCTCCACGCCGCCCACGACGTCGGAGGCGAGGTTGTAGATGACCGCGCCGAGGGTGGCCAGGGCGGTGATCAGGACGACGTTGATCGCGCCGACCAGGGCGGTGAAGCCGAGGATGCGGACCGGGTCGAACCATGCGGAGGCGTCGATGGCGTTGGTGGCCTTGCCGTCCGGGTTGGTGAGCTGGTTGACGGTGTCGACGATGGAGTCGAAGACGCCGACCGCGCTCAGCACGCCGTACAGGACGGCGACCGCGACGAACAGGATGACGAAGCAGACCAGCGACACCACGAAGCTGAACTTCATGGCGGACCACGGCTCGACGCGGCGCAGGACCAGGTGGGCCTTGCGCGGGGCGCGGGCGTTTCCGGATTGCTTGCCGCCCTGCTTCCTGCTCGTGGTGGTGGTCAGGAGCGGTTCGCTCAGGCTGCCGCGCGAGTCGCGGGAGCCGTCCTGAGAGCCGGCGGACGGTGGTACGGCCTGCCCGGGCGGGCGGCCGCCGCCCGGCGCGGCGTTGGGCGGCGGTGACTTGACCGGAGAGCCCGGCCCGCCGTGGCCGCCCGGGCCCATCGGGCCGCCCATGGGGCCGTTGGGGCTCTTGGAGCCGGGCGCGCCGCCAGGTCCGCCAGGTCCGCCGGGCCCGCCCGGTCCCTTGGCCCCGGGGCCGGGGCCTTTGCCGGCGTTGGGCCCGCCGACCGGCCCTTTGGAACCGGGGGATGGGGAGTCCACCACCTCGATGATGTCGTTGTCGGTGGTCTTGTCCATTTTCTCCGTCACCTGGTTGCGCGGTCCTGAAGCAGCGGCCGGGGGCCTCCGCTGCGAATTTCCGCCAGAGCTTCCGCCAGTGCCCGAAGAACCCGCAGGCTGGCCAGGGCCTCCCGGCCCCTGTGCCGGCCCTGCGCCCCCGCCGGGTTTCGCCTGGGCGTTCATGGGTTACTCCCCTCCTCCGGCAACCGCTTCTTCCACAGTCTCCACCGTCTCCAGCGACTCCGCGTTCCGGGCAAGGGCCACCACGCTGTCGCCCTCTGCGAGGTTCATCAACCGCACTCCCATGGTCTGACGGCCAGACTGCTTGATCTCCGCGGCGCTCGTCCGGATCACTCCCCCTGCGGACGTGATGGCGAAGACCTCGTCCTCGGGGCTGACCATGACGGCACCGACCAGCTTGCCACGAGCACTGACGATCTTCGCGGTCAGCACTCCCTTGCCGCCTCGTCCTTGTACCGGATACTGATCAGCGGGGGTGCGCTTGGCATACCCGCCCTCCGTGGCGATTAACACATCATGGCCGTCTCCGACCACATTCATCGACAAAAGCTCATCTCCGCCGACAAACCTCATGCCGATCACACCGCTGGTCGCCCTGCCCATCGGACGCAGCGCGTCATCGGAGGCGGTGAACCTGATCGACTGCGCGTTGCGGGAGACCAGCAGCAGGTCATCGCTCTCCGAGACCAGCCGGGCGGCGATGACCTCGTCGTCATCGCGCAGGTTGATCGCGATCAGGCCACCGGAGCGCGGCGAGTCGTACTCCGCCAGCCTGGTCTTCTTCACCAGGCCACTGCGGGTGGCCAGCACCAGGTACGGGGCCACGTTGTAGTCGCGCAGGTCGAGGACCTCCATGACCACCTCGTCCGGCTGCATCGCCAGCAGGTTGGCCAGGTGCTGGCCGCGGGCGTCGCGGGCGGCGTCGGGAAGCTCGTACGCCTTGACCCGGTAGACCCTGCCCTTGTTGGTGAAGAACAGCAGCCAGTGGTGGGTCGTGGTGACGAAGAAGTGGTCGACGATGTCGTCCTGGCGGAGCTGCGCCCCGCGCACCCCCTTGCCGCCGCGCTTCTGCGCGCGGTACAGGTCGGTACGGCTGCGCTTGGCGTATCCGCCGCGGGTGATCGTGACGACCATGACCTCCTCGGCGATGAGGTCTTCCATGGACATGTCGCCGTCGTAGGCGATGATCTCCGTCTTGCGCTCGTCGCCGTACTTGCCCGCGATCTCCGTCAGCTCGTCGCCGACGATCTGCCGCTGCCGGGTCTCGGAGCCGAGGATGTCGTTGTAGTCGGCGATGTGGGCCATCAGGGTGTCGTACTCGTCCTGGATCTGCTGGCGCTCCAGGGCGGCGAGCTTGCGGAGCTGCATGTCCAGGATGGCCTGCGCCTGGACCTCGTCGATCTCCAGCAGCGCCATCAGGCCCTGCTGGGCCACCGCGGCCGACTCCGAGGACCGGATGAGGGCGATGACCTCGTCCATGCGGTCCAGGGCGCGCAGCAGGCCGCGCAGGATGTGCGCCCGCTCCTCGGCCTTGCGCAGCAGGTAGCGGGTCCGCCGGACGATGACCTCGACCTGGTGGGCCACGTAGTAGCGGACGAACTGGTCGAGCCGCAGCGTGCGCGGCACGCCGTCGACCAGGGCCAGCATGTTGGCGCCGAAGGTGTCCTGGAGCTGGGTGTGCTTGTAGAGGTTGTTCAGGACGACCTTGGCCACGGCGTCGCGCTTGAGCACGATCACCAGGCGCCGGCCGACCCGGGCGGAGCTCTCGTCGCGTACGTCGGCGATCCCGCTGATCTTGCCCTCGCGCACCAACTGAGCGATCTTGAGGGCCAGGTTGTCCGGGTTGACCTGGTACGGCAGCTCGGTGACGACCAGGCACTGGCGGCCCTTGGCGTCTTCCTCGAACTCGACGATGGCCCGCATGGTGATCGAGCCGCGGCCGGTGCGGTACGCCTCCTCGATGCCCCGGCGGCCGACGATCAGCGCGCCGGTCGGGAAGTCGGGGCCCTTGACCAGGGCCACCGAGGCGTCCAGCAGCTCCTCGTCGGTGGCGTCGGGGTGGTGGAGGGCCCACTTGACCGCCTCGGCGACCTCGCGCAGGTTGTGCGGCGGGATGTTGGTGGCCATCCCGACCGCGATCCCGCCCGAGCCGTTGACCAGCAGGTTGGGGAAGCGGGAGGGCAGGACCGACGGCTCCTGGGAGCGCCCGTCGTAGTTGGACTGGAAGTCGACGGTCTCCTTGTCGATGTCGCGCAGCAGCTCCATCGCGATCGGGGCCAGCTTGGCCTCGGTGTACCGCATGGCCGCCGCCGGGTCGTTGCCCGGAGACCCGAAGTTGCCCTGGCCGTCGACCAGGGGATAGCGCAGCGACCAGGGCTGGGCCAGCCGTACCAGCGCGTCGTAGATCGAGGTGTCGCCGTGCGGGTGATAGGAGCCCATCACGTCGCCGACGACCCTGGAGCACTTGAAGTAGCCGCGGTCGGGCCGGTAACCGCCGTCGTACATCGCGTACAGGACGCGCCGGTGCACCGGCTTGAGACCGTCACGCACGTCCGGAAGCGCCCGCGAGACGATGACCGACATCGCGTAGTCCATGTAGCTGCGCTGCATCTCGGACTGGATGTCGACCGGCTCGATGCGGTCGGTCGGAGGAGTGGTGTTCACTTCCGTCACGGGATCAGGATTCCTTTTCTCACAACGTAAGTCGGCTTAGACGTCGAGGAAGCGGACGTCACGTGCGTTGCGGATGATGAAGTCGCGGCGGGCCTCGACGTCTTCGCCCATGAGGACGCTGAACAGCTCGTCGGCCTGGGCCGCGTCGTCGAGTGTCACCTGGAGCAGCAGGCGGGTGTCCGGGTTCATCGTGGTGTCCCAGAGCTGGGCGGCGTTCATCTCACCGAGACCCTTGAACCGCTGCACGTTGTCGCGGGGGCGCGGGTCCTGCTTGCCCGCGGCCACGCCGGCCTCGATGATCGCGTCGCGCTCCCGGTCGGAGTAGGCGTAGGAGGCGTCGTCGCCGCGGCGGTCCCACTTGATCTTGTAGAGCGGCGGCTGGGAGAGGTAGACGTGCCCGGCCTCGATCAGCGGGCGCATGAACCGGAACAGCAGCGTGAGCAGCAGCGTGTTGATGTGCTGTCCGTCGACGTCGGCGTCGGCCATCAGGATGATCTTGTGATAGCGCAGCTTGGAGATGTCGAACTCGTCGTGCACGCCCGTGCCCAGCGCGGTGATCAGCGCCTGGACCTCGTTGTTCTGGAGGACCTTGTCGATCCGGGCCTTCTCCACGTTGAGGATCTTGCCGCGGATCGGCAGGATCGCCTGGAAACGGGAGTCGCGGCCGCCCTTGGCCGAGCCGCCCGCCGAGTCGCCCTCGACGATGAACAGCTCACACTTGTCGGGCTCGCTCCACTGGCAGTCGGCCAGCTTGCCGGGCAGGCCGGAACCCGACTCCAGCAGCGACTTGCGCCGGGTCAGGTCGCGCGCCTGGCGCGCGGCGATCCGCGCCCGGGACGCCTGGAGGGACTTACTGATGATCTCCTTGGCCTCGCCGGGGTTGCGCTCGAACCAGTCGCGAAGGTGATCGTTGCACGCCTTCTGGACGAACGACTTGGCCTCGGTGTTGCCCAGCTTGGTCTTGGTCTGGCCCTCGAACTGCGGATCGGCGAGCTTGACCGAGATGATCGCGGTGAGGCCCTCGCGGATGTCCTCGCCGGCGAGGTTGTCGTCCTTGCCCTCCTTGAGGAACCGCTGCTCGCGCGCGTAGCGGTTGACGATCGACGTCAGCGCGGCGCGGAAGCCCTCCTCATGGGTGCCGCCCTCGGCGGTGTTGATCGTGTTGGCGAAGGTGTAGACCGACTCGGTGTAGCTGCTGTTCCACTGCATGGCGATCTCGACGGAGATGCCGTCGGCCTGCGACTCGAAGTCGATGACCGAGTTGTGGACCGGCTCCTTCTTCGAGTTGATGTGGGAGACGAAGTCGGAGATGCCGCCCTCGTAGTAGTAGGTCACCACATGCGGTTCGCCGTTGACATGGTCGGCCCGCTCGTCGCGCAGGCTGATCGTCAGGCCCTTGTTCAGGAAGGCCATCTCCTGGAAGCGGCGCGCCAGGGTCTCGAAGTTCCACGTCGTGGTCTCGAAGATCTCATCGTCGGCCCAGAAGGTGATCGAGGTGCCGGTCTCGTCCGTCTGCTCGCCCTTGGCCAGCGGGGCGGTGGGCCGGGAGTGCTCGTAGGTCTGCCGCCAGTAGTGGCCCTCGGTGCGGATCTCCACCTCAAGGCGGGTGGAGAGCGCGTTGACCACGGACACGCCGACACCGTGCAGGCCGCCGGAGACCGCATAGGACTTGCTGTCGAATTTCCCGCCCGCGTGCAGGACGGTCAACACGACCTCGACCGCCGGTCTGCCCTCGGCCTCGACGATGCCGACGGGAATGCCACGACCGTTGTCGACCACGCGCACACCGTTGTCGGGAAGCAGGGTGACCTCGATGTTGTCACAGCAACCCGCGAGGGCTTCGTCGACGGCGTTGTCGACCACCTCTTGCACGAGGTGGTGAAGCCCGCGCTCCCCGGTGGAGCCGATGTACATGCCGGGGCGCTTTCTGACCGCCTCCAGCCCTTCGAGTACGGTGATTGAGCTAGCGTCGTAGGACAAGTGCAAATCCTCCTGCCGCGGACACGCGGCGCGGGAAGCACCGTGAATGCGTGCTCCCTGCCGTGCCCGTCACCGATGTGAGTGCCCCGATGCGTTCACCCAGGGGAAGCGGCCGTGCATGCCGGGGTGACGCGCAAGCGGACGTGTCCGGAATCATTTTTCATTCTACCGGGCGCGAGCGCGTGATGTGGCATTGACGGCGGCTGTGATGGCCCTGTCGGGCGTTCACCCCTCTCTCAAGCATCCCCCTACTGGAAAGGGGGTCGTCGCCGCAGAGAGCGAGCTGGCCCATCCAGCCGGGATTGTGGGGGTCCGCGCGCGAGTGTTCGCGACGGAGTACGGCGGGGCGCGCGGCGATGCGGTACGGCGGGCGCGCGAGATCGCCTTGACCCGACCGGTCGTGTCGCCCGGGCTCAGCCGTACGTGTCGCCCGGGCCGCGGCTTCCGGTGACCCGCAGGCCGCCTCTCGGGCGTGGCCCGCGCTGCGGCCCCTGAACCTTCACCCGGCGGACGGTGCCCTCGCCCAGTTCCTCGTTCAGCCGTTTGACCAGCGTCGTCGCCAGCAGCCGCACCTGCGTGGCCCAGGCCGTCGAGTCCGCCGAGACCACGACCTCGCCGTCGGTGAAGCTCTCCGGCCTGGTGTGCGCCGCCAGATCCGCGCCCACGATGTCGCGCCAGCGGCCGAAGACCCCGCCGACGGCGATCTCCTGCTCCCACCCCCGGTAGGCCAGCAGCTCGCGGATCGCCGTGCCGAAGAGCTGGGGATCGCTCGCGTCCCTGCGCCCGCCCGCGCGTTTGCGCCGCGGCTCGCGGCGCGGGAGCCGGCCCCGCCTTTCCGCGTCGGCCTTGGCCTGGGCCAGCTTCTCCCTGGCCATCGCCGCGCCGCGGGCGGCGATCCGCTTTGGGTCGATCGGGTCAGGGGATGTGAACTCAGTCGCCACGCGACACACTTCCCTCCGCGACTTGGTACCGGAAGCCGGACAGTTCGGCCGGCACGTCTTCTGGCACGGCCGCGGTGACGAGCACCTGCTCCGCGTCGCGCACGGTCTCGGCGAGGCGCCGCCGGCGCTGGGCGTCGAGTTCGGCGAAGACGTCGTCGAGGATCAGCACGGGGTCGGAGCCGTCGGCCCGCAGCAGCTCGTAGGCGGCCAGCCGGAGGGCGAGCGCGAACGACCACGACTCGCCGTGGCTGGCGTATCCGCGGGCGGGCAGGTCGCCCAGGCCCAGCAGGAGGTCATCGCGGTGCGGGCCGACCAGGGTGACGCCGCGTTCCACCTCCGCGTCGCGGACCTCAAGGAGCCGGGCGCGCAGCCGTTCGGTCAGTACGGCGCGGTCGCTCGTCCCCAGGTCGTCCTCGCCTGTGGACAAGTGCGTGCCGCGGTAGGACATCACGACGGCCGCCGAGCCGGGGGCCAGCGCCGCGTAGGCCTGCTCCACCAGCGGTCGCAGCGCCTCCACCAGGTCCAGCCGGGCACCCAGGAGTTCGGCTCCGTGGCGGGCCAGGTGGGCGTCCCAGACGTCGAGTGTGCTCAGTACGTCGCCCGCGCCCATCGAGGCGAAGCCGGCCTCGTCCTCGGCCCGCCGTACCACGGTGTGGCCGGTACGGCTCCCGCGCCTGCCGCCCTGACGGGTGGCCATCGCGGTACGCAGCAGCGCGCCGCGCTGTTTGAGCACCCGGTCGTAGTCGGCGCGCACGCCCGCGAACCTGGGGGCCCGCGCGACGAGCAGGTCGTCGAGGAAGCGCCGCCGTTCCGACGGGTCGCCCTTGACCAGGGCCAGGTCTTCCGGGGCGAACAGGACGGTCCGCAGCAGGCCCAGGGCGTCGCGGGCGCGGGAGAGGGGGGCGCGGTTCAGCCGGGCGCGGTTGGCCCGCCCGGGGTTGATCTCCAGCTCGACCAGGGCCCTGCGGTCGTCCTTGACGACGGAGGCCCGCACGATGGCCCGGCCCGCGCCGTGGCGCACGAGCGGGGCGTCGGCGGCCACCCGGTGGCTGGACTGCGTCGCCACGTAGCCGATCGCCTCGACCAGGTTGGTCTTGCCCTGCCCGTTGGGGCCCACGAACGCGGTCACGCCGGGCTGAAGCTCCAGCTCGACGGACGGGTAGGACCGGAAGTCGGTCAGCGACAGGTGGGCGACATGCACTCAGGAAGGCTACTGGGCCACAGGGCTCACCGTCGTCACACCCGTGTCGTCCGGTATGTCGGAGTTATGCGGCCTGGCCTTCCGGCTGGTCGCTCCGGGCTCAGGCGGGCGGCGCGACATCGGCGCCGGGGGAGTCGGCCCCCAGGCCCTCGGAGCCCGCCGCCGAGGAGACGGCGTGCCCGCCGAACTGGCTGCGCAGCGCCGCGATGACCTTCATGGCGGGGGAGTCGGACTGGCGGGACCTGAACCGCGCGTAGAGCGCCGCGGTGATCACCGGGAGCGGTACGGCGTGCTCGACCGCGGCCTGGACCGTCCAGCGGCCCTCTCCGGAGTCCTGAGCGTAGCCACGGAGCTCGGACAGGTCGGGGTCCTCGTCCAGCGCCCGGACCATCAGATCGAGCAGCCAGGAGCGGATCACGGTGCCCTGCCGCCAGCTCCTGAACGTGCCCTCGACGTCATCGACGACGTCGGCGGCCTCCAGCAGCTCCCAGCCCTCGGCGAAGGCCTGCATCATGCCGTACTCGATGCCGTTGTGGACCATCTTCGCGAAGTGCCCGGCACCGATCTTGCCCGCGTGGACGAACCCGCCCTCGGCCGGCTTCAGGGTGTCGAAGACGGGGGAGAGCGCGCGGATGTGCGCCTCGTCGCCGCCGGTCATCAGCGCATAGCCGTTGTCCAGCCCCCACACGCCGCCGCTGACGCCCACGTCGACGAAGCCGATGCCCTTCGTGGCCAGCTCGTCGCCGTGCCTGCGGTCGTCCACATAGTGGGAGTTGCCGCCGTCGATCACGATGTCGCCGGGGGCCAGCAGGCCCGCCAGCGCCTCCACGGTGGCCCGGGTCGGCTCACCCGCCGGGACCATGACCCAGACCGCCCGTGGCGCCCTCAGCCGCTCCACGAGCTCCTTGAGGCTCTCCACGTCGCTGATCGCGGGATCGCGGTCATAGCCCACGACCTCGTGGCCGCCGCGGCGCAGCCGCTCGGCCATGTTGCCGCCCATACGGCCGAGGCCGACCATGCCGATCTGCATACGAGCACCCCCTTAAAGGGTTTACGTCCAGATTCACGTCGGTATCGCGGCTGATCCACTGGCTCTGAGATCCGCCGAAATCCACGCCCCGCATACCCGCGAGCGCCGCGCCGAATCGAATCCGGCACGGCTGTGGACAAGCCTAGCGTCCGCCGGATGACGCTTCGCGCCGGGCGTACCCTGTCTCTTATGCACATCTGACGCTGCCGACGG